>JANQPJ010000267.1 GCA_028289525.1 Pirellulales bacterium | reverse complement strand
GGCCGCTGTTTTTCATCATTTCGATGGCTCCTCATCACGAACGCGAGACAACGCTTTTCGGTATGCCCGCAATTGCTCCTCGTAGTCTGGCGGAACCGGCACCTGTTGGCCCTCGCGAAGGTTGCCTAGCCGATCGGTCTTGGTCGGCCCCACGCGTCGTACCTGATCGGGGCGCAGGCCAAGGCTACGAAGTGCCCGACGCAAATCGTCGCGAGCCTGCTGGGCTTCGGCCGCAGGGCCCTGGGCTGCCTGCTTCAGACGCTGCCAACGCTCGACAAACCGCTTCAAATCGTCGGCCGACCAGCCGAGCTTGTCAAGTAACTTGGGGTCAACCTGGCGTCGGTCCAGCTGATCTTGCAGGCGGCGAAGCACCAGATCGGTGGCTTTTTGCGTATACTCCAAATTCGCGTCGTCGGCCCTGGGATTGGTTTGGTCTGGGGACTTGGGCGTGGTGCCTGAGGACTCTCCGTCGCCCCCGGACGCTTGGGGCGAACGTCGACCGCCGTCGGACTGTTCGGCTTGCTTGCCGGAGGGGCCGTCAGGCGACGGTTGTCCCTGGGAGTCGGTGGTCGACGGCTGTTTGCCAGACGCCTGGTTGTCAGCCTGGTCGCCCTGCTGGTCCGAACGAGCACCTTGACCAGAGGTCTGCTGAGACGATTGACCGGTCGAACGATCGGCCGCCGTATCGTCGCCAGGGCGCTCTGAAGTTTCGCCCTGGCCTGCTTGGTCCGACGAGCCATCGCCCTGGGTAGACTCGGTGTTTTGGCCTGGGGTGCCGGTGCCTGGTTGTTGCGAGGTTTGTCCTCCGCCCTGCTCTCCCCCACCTTGCTTGTCGCCACCCTGATCGCCTTGGGAATCGGACTCACGGTTCCCATGGGCAGGCGACTGAGGCGATTCGCCAGACGGGCGTTGAGCACCGTCGCCTGGCTTTTTTTGTGGATTCGGTTGGGCATCGGACTGCGGGCGCGGCGTGCCCTGTTGCTCTTCGCCCTGTTGACCGGCGTCTGAGGAGCCAGGCTGTTGTTGTTTGCCTGGCGCCGCGCCAGGCGATTGCCCCTCGGGCGGTGACTCGGTCTGGTTGCCTGACGCCTGGCCTTCGCTCGACTGGTCGCCGTCACTGGCCGAATCATTGCCAGCGGTTCCATCGTTTGGCGATTGGCCCTCGCCAGACGACTGGTCATTGCCCTGAGAGTTGCCGTCTGATGCGCCAGCGCCGGTTTCTGCTTGTGGCTGTTGCTTGCCAGGTGCGTTCTCTCCTGAGGGCGACGGATCGTTGGCGCCAGGCGATGCCTCGGATTGTCCCTGGTCGCTCGGCTGGGCCTCGCCGGCTTGGTCGGAAGACTCTTCGCTTTCATTCAAATGTTCGCGAATTGCTTCAAACGCGTCACCATCTTGCGAGCCATCTCGGGCTACGCCGCCAGCGCCGCTTTCGTCGCCCGACTCGGCGGTAGGTGATGCATCGTCGGCAGCCGATTGGCCCTCGGCGTTCCCCTGCCCTTGCCCATCGCTGGCCTGGTCTTGGCTACCTTGTTGGGAACCAGAGCCTTGTCCATCGCTGGCTTGGTCTTGGCCTTGTTGTCCATCGCTCGGCTGACCCGACTCGCCAGATTGTTCGCCTGAGCCCTGTTGTTCACCTTGGGCCTCGCCGGACGACTCGTCACCAGTGTCTGACGACGGATTCTGCTCATCTGCCTGTTGGACATCGCTAGGTTGCTGCTGGCCGTCGGAGGGCTGCTCGTTCGCCTGGTCATCCTCGGCACCTGTAACCACAATCCACTGCCGGTTGGTCTCGGCTACGCCTGGCACAGGCGTTTTGTTATCGCGGCAGGTGGCCCAATATTCGATCCGATCGCCTGGCTTGAAGCCGGCTTCGCGAGGCCGCAACTCGTGCTTGGCGACAAACTGGCCTACATGGGGCTCGGCCAATAACGGCACTTCGAGTTTCGTTTCGCCCTCGACCGTACCCCACAGCCGTACGGTCGAGAGAGCAAAGTCTGGATCCTTGGCTTCGACTTCGATCTGGACCTTCCCACCCCAGGGCACCTGAACCACGCGCTCCTGAGGCGCTAGCAATTCGATTTCCGGCGGCAAATCGGGCGTTACCTGAATCGGGTAGTGAACGGGGTCGGCGTTTTGTCGATCGTCGAGATTTGTGAAACGCAGGCAATAGCTGGCATGAGTTGGCGTGCGACGGTCGTCTTTCAAAGTGAGCGGAAAGCTGGCCGTGGCCTGGGTGCCTTCGACACGCATGACCAGATCGCCAACACCGTCACAATCAAAGTCAATCGAGGCCGATTTGATCAGATGGTTTGCCCGAGCAGTGACGGTGACCTGAGTTCCTTCCAGGGCTTGAATCGCGCCTTGCCGGAAGATTTGCCGTGCGGAAAATTGGGTGTAGTCCGGATAACGCAAGCGGAGCTTTTCAACCCAAATCGTCGGCGTTGCCACGACGCCCACCTGGAAGCGGCGAGAACAAGCATCGCCGGCCTCGATGTGATAGACGATCGCCTGTTGCACGCCACGCTCATCGTCAGGCAATCTTGCCTGATAACGATAGGCCTCGGCCGGACGGACCAATGGCACACGTCGATCGACCAACTGCCCGTCGGTCGAGCTGTAGACCAGCGTGGCGTTTTCATCGTCGGCCAGTCCCTCAATGATGGCCGACACCTCGACCGCTTGACCGCGCACTACCTGAGCCGCGCCAGGCTGAATGTCGCGAATCGCAACACGACTGGCCGGCAAAATATCGGCCCAAGGTGCCAACAAACGCCCGACCGACTGCCAGGGACTTTTCGGCGAGAAAACCTGATACAAGCAGCAAGCAACGGTGACGGCCAACAACAGGTAGCCGGTGCGAATCACCTTGGACCGATCGACCGGGACTTCCGTTCCCACGGCGGCCACCCCGGCAGCGGCCTGACGCCCCATCTGCTCATACACCACTGTCGGCACCGCCTGACGCTGGCGGCCAAAGAGCACAAAATTCAACAAGCTGTTCTTGAGCGTGGGAACACTCTGCTCGATCGTGTAGGCCGCATAAGCCGGATTGATCCGCCCGACCAGCAACGGCCAGACTACCTTGAACACATAGCCGATCGCGCCGATGACCAACACGGCCAACACCATCGCCCGAGCCCAACTGCCTAGCCCGCCTGGGACCAACCACTGGTCGACGATGACCGCCAGCAACAAGAATCCCAACACCCCGGCAACCAACACGATCAGCGCACCGATCAGGTCGACCGTCTTCACACTCCGACCGGTTTCACGCAGTCGGGCTTCGATGAGCGTTTGTGGTTCGATCGAGGTCATGAGCTCCCGGCGACGCGTCGTGAGCGCGGCTATTTCAACTCGCTTTGTTCTCTGTGCTCTAATGCGTGTGATTTCTCATTCAGCCCTAGCCGCGACGCGACGCGTCGCCGGGAACCACAAGCAATCTTCCCTTTTTATTATAGACGCCTGGCCTTCTCGCTGCTATGCAACTCCCGTAAGCTACAGGGGCAATGATGACTGGAGCCGAATTTCGCGCGTTGGTGAGCGGCCAGCGGCGGGGACTTCGTGGCAGCCTGGGACGCGGAATGCTCCGGCTGTGCGAGTTTCCCTACCGGGCAGTGGTCAGCCTGCGCAACCGGCGTTACGACTCAGGGCAGGCGGAGATTGCCCAGTTACCGATTCCGGTCGTCAGCGTTGGGAATCTGACGCTGGGCGGCACCGGCAAGACGCCGATGGTGGCCTGGGTTTGCCAGTGGTTTCGCCAACACGCAACTCGCGTGGCCATTGTCAGCCGCGGCTATCGGGCTCAGCAGGACGGTCGCAACGACGAAGCGCTCGAACTGGAATATCGGCTGCCCGACGTGCCCCATTTGCAAGACCCCGATCGGGTCGCCGCGGCCACGATCGCGGTCGACGAACTCGAGATGGAGCTGATCGTTCTGGACGACGGCTTTCAGCACCGGCGGCTTGCTCGAAACCTGGACTTGGTGCTCATCGACGCCACCGAGCCGTTTGGGTTCGACCATGTGTTTCCACGCGGTATGTTGCGCGAGCCGGTCGCCAGTCTGGCTCGTGCCGATGTGGTCGTACTCACCAGAGCCGATATGCTCGACAACGCCGAACGGCAACGTATTGAACGTCGAGTCCGCTCACTGGGCCCTCAGGCTACCTGGTGCGAAGTGGTCCATGGCCCCCAATGCCTGCTCAACAGCCAAGGGCGCGAACAACCGTTATCGCATCTGCGCGATCATTCGATCGGGGCCTTTTGTGGCATCGGCAACCCGGCCGGGTTTCGGCACACGCTCACTGCCAGTGGATACACGGTCGCCAGGGTGCGCGAGTTTCCCGACCACCATCACTACACACGCGATGATGTGGAAGAATTAACCCGCTGGGCTCAAAGCCAGCGAGTCGAGGCCCTGGTCTGTACGCACAAAGACCTGGTCAAGCTGGGCGTTCCGCGACTGGGCAATGTTCCGCTGTGGGCGCTGGCGGTCGGCCTCGAATTTTTAACCGGCGAAGAGGCGCTCACCAGCCATCTACACGCTTTGCTTGATCGCCAGAGAGGGTTAAAGGTTGAAACAAAAGTGTGAACGAGCTTTTGAAATGCTACGAAAAGCAGGCACCGGTGGTGACGCGCGAAACGCGTGAAGATCCGTCACAATAGGAGTTCAACGAGACATAGGCAAATTACTTCGGCAAAAAACTTGGCATTTCTCCACTAATTCGCTATCCTGGACTTCCCCAGAGGTGCGATGTTGGTCGCTTGTTTTTGTTGGGGAAAGAAGTGAGCAAAACGATGCACAAGCCTAAGACGTCGATTGTCTGCAAGCTGGCCCAGCCGTTTTTGCTAGCGGCAGGAATTGTGGCGCTGCTGCAAGGAACCGTCGGAATTTTGATCGGAGTTAGCCTGATTGCCTCGGCGATCGGCTGCGAGGTCATGGTGACCAAGTTGGCCCGCGATCATGCCGAGCCGGTGTACGACGAGTTCGACGAGTTGGAAGACGCCGAGTTCTGCTGAGGCCCGAAGGAAGACGCGACTAGTTGAGTCGCTTGGACGTTTATCCGGCTTAGCCTACGAGCCACAGTCCGATTCCCAACCCGACCAGTACCCCAGCGCCGGCTGCCCACACGGCGAGAGTTTGAGTCCCTCGGCGCGGCGTTTGGCCAATCGGCACATCGAACCGAATGCGACGCAAGCGCCCGGTTTCCATGTCGGCCAGCAACAGACCATCGGCCTGATAGACCAAGCTGTATTCCAAAAGCTGGCGACGCGTGGCGGTGCTGCTGGGGTTGCTCGCTGTACGGCCTGTTTTCACTTCGACCACATAGGTCGAGCCGTTTCGCGAGGCCAGAAAGTCGGCTCGCACATCGACTTCGCGCCAGTGTTCGTCGACCCAAAAGCCGGTCCGCCGGGTTAGCTGTTCTTCGAGAATCGCATAGCCAGCCTTGGCCAGCAGGCGAGCGGCTGCTTGTTCGCCGTGGCGCCCTCGCTCGAACCGCTGACGCGTCTGGCGGCGACGGATCGCTCCACGAGCGCGCCATGCTAGCACGGCCGACAACGCAGTCAGCGCCACCGCACCGAGAACTACGAAGCTCCAAGAGAATGCTGTCATTGCATGCTGGCTCTCTGGCAACGCCCCGGCGACGCGTCGCGATCGCGGCTATTTTCAACTGGACGTTGTCGGGTCGGAACTCTACCTGAAGACCGGGTGGTTCTCCTAGACCAATCGAATTCGAGAACTCGTCTTGGCGAATCGCTAGCCGCTTACTACGATTCGGCCGATCACAACCGACCGCTCCGATATACGCAGAGCTGAGTCGAATCAGTTTGGCCTGTAACGCATGGAAGCAAACGATGGCCCCTAGTGCGTTGGTGACTGGAATTACCGGACAAGATGGCTCGTATCTGGCCGAGTTTTTGCTCGCCCAGGGCTACACAGTCCACGGTCTGGCTCGGGCTACCAGCACCGGCAACCTGGAACGCATCCAGCATCTAGACGGTCGGGTCACCATCCACGAAGCCGATCTGCTGGACGAAGGCGGGCTGTTCCGCATTTTGCACGACGTACGGCCGACCGAGGTCTATAACTTGGCGGCGCAAACCTTTGTACCGACGAGTTGGGCCAAACCGGTCTTCACGTCGGAAGTGACCGCGCTGGGTACGACTCGCTTGCTCGACGCGATTCGGCAAGTCGACGAGAACATTCGCTTTTATCAGGCTGGTAGCAGCGAGATGTTCGGCCGCGCGCACAGCGCCCCACAAAGTGAAACCACGCCGTTTTGGCCCCGCAACCCTTACTCGGTAGCCAAGGTCTATAGCCATTGGATCACGGTCACCTATCGCGAGAGCCGGGGACTGTTTGCGTGTTCCGGCATCCTCTTTAACCATGAGTCGCCTCGTCGCGGCAAGGAGTTTGTGACGCGCAAAATTACCCGTACGGCCGCCAAGATCAAGCTGGGGTTGGCGACGGAACTACGACTGGGCAATTTGCAGGCTCGTCGCGATTGGGGTTTCGCCGGCGACTATGTCCGTTCGATGTGGATGCAGCTTCAACAAGACGAGCCGTCGGATTACGTGATCGGCACCGGAGAGTTGCACAGCGTCGGCGAGTTTGTCGAGACCGCGTTTGCCCACCTAAACCTCGACTGGCGCAACTATGTGGCGGTCGACCCCGAGTTCTATCGTCCGGCCGAAACCGTGCCGCTGCTGGCCGATCCCAGCCAGGCTCGCGACCGGCTCGGTTGGCAGCCGACCGTCGAGTTTGAACAACTGGTGCAGATGATGGTCGATGCCGATTTGGCCTCGCTCTCTCAACCGTTGGACACCAGCCACACTGACTGGCTTAGAAAGGCCGCTTAATAGCCGGCGCTAGACGCATAAAACAGATGTTTCGCGCTTCGGTCACCGACCGCTGTTTATCTTTAGAAAAACCGTTACGGCCTATGAACATTGGTATCGTCATTGAGCAATTCGACCCTTACGGAGGCGGTGCCGAACGGTGGACCTATCAATATGTCACCTGGCTGCGCGATCAAGGTCACACGGTCCATGTCGTTGCCCGCGACGGCCAAGAGACGACCGACGTGACGCTTCACCGCACCACAGGTCGGCTGTCGCGGCTGGAGTTTGCAGCCCAGGCCGAACAGATCGCCCGCTGTCTACCACTCGATCTCGTGCACGACATGGGCTCAGGTTGGTACTGCGACGTGTTCCAACCCCATGGCGGCTCGCGGCGGGCTACGCTACGTCAAAACATGTTGTTGCGTCCCCGTTGGTGGCGGCCGATCAATCGCAGGCTCCAAAGCGTCTTGCCCAGGTATCGTGAATTCGACCGGCTGATGGAGCGGCAATACGTCGACGACGGTCGGGTATTGATCGCCCTGTCTCAGATGGTGCGGCGCGACTTTCGCCAACTGCATGAGGCTCGGGATGAGCAAATTCGAATCGTCTACAATGGCGTCGACCTAGAGCGTTTCACTCCAGACAATCAGGCCGTCCACCGTCAGGCTACCCGCCGCAAGCTGGGCGTCGACGATCAGGAGGTGTTGCTCTTTCTGTCGGCGCACAATTTCCGGCTCAAAGGCGTGCCTACGATGCTACGGGCAACGGTCGCACTACGCCAAGCCGGCCATCCAGTCCGGCTGGTGATTGCCGGTGGCAAGCGTCTCAGGCCCTACCAGCGCTGGATCGCTCGACACGGAGCCGCGAGCTTTATTTCGTTGGTCGGGTCGGTCGACGACCCAGTGCCGTTGTACGCGGCGGCCGATGCTTACGTTCATCCGACGTTTTACGACCCTTGCAGCTTGGTGTTGCTCGAAGCCCTGGCCTGTGGACTGCCGGTGGTGACGAGCCAGGAAAATGGAGCCGGCGAACTGGTCACCTCAGGGGTCGAAGGATATCTGATCGACAACCCGGCCGACGACGTGGAATTGGCCCAGACGCTAACGCCGTTGCTGGAGCGTTCGCGCCGCGAGTCGATGGGGCTAGCCGCCCGCAGCTTGGCTGAACGCCATTCGCTGGAGCGGAATTGCCGGGAGATGTTGGGCGTTTATGAAGAGCTGCTGGCGCGCCGTGCGAGCGGGAAGGCGGCTTAGGGTTCCCGGCGACGAAGTCTCCAACGCGGCTATTTTCAACTCATTGATCGTCGTGCGCGCCAGTGCGTGTCGTTTGCGATTCCCCCCTTAGCCGCGACGCAACGCGTCACTGGAAACCCTTCGTTACGCCCGCTCTAAAATCGTATCGACGCCCAACGGCACCCAAGTCGTCTTATCCTTTCGACGTGCTCGAAACACTGCTCGATTTTTTGCTTGATGGGCCGGATTGAGATAGGCCTGACGATGGTCTAAGTGGATTTGGACCAGCGAGAATTTGAGATATTTCGCCCGAACTCCATTGTTGTACATCCGTACGCCGATGTCGCGGTCCTCGCTGCCATAGCCGGCAAAGTGTTCGTCGAAGCCGTTGACCTGGACCAAATCGGACTTCCAGGCGGAAGCGTTCGAGCCGGCAAACACACAATGGCGATGCGTACACAGGTTCAACAAGCCTTCCAGTGGGTTGCGGCGCGCTAGCCGAGTCCGATAGCGGCGAATGGTAGGATCCCGAACAACCAAATAGTCCATGTCGAACACCTGACCGTCGAGGATCGCTTCGTCAGAAAACTCTTGGTGCACCTGCCTGGGAATGTTGACTCGACTGCCGGCTAGAAAGTAGTTCGGCCGAGCGTGTCGCACATGGCTGGCCACAAAATCGTCGCGGACAATACAATCGCCGTCGATAAAAATCAGGTAGTCGGCCTCGGTCTGGGCAATTGCCCGATTGCGAATGGCCGACAGCCGGAACCCATCGTCGGCATGCCACACATGGGTAATCCGCAACGGCGCGAAGACCGGTTCGGCCAGCACCTCGGCCGTACGGCGGTCGGAACCATCGTCGGCCACCAACACCTCGAAATCCCGATCGGTTTGTGTCAACAAACCCAGCAAACACATTCGCAACGGGCCAGGGTTGTTGTAGGTCGAAACAACGATGGCGGTCTTCATGGCGCGACAGAGGGTTTTGGGCAAAACGTCGAAGAAGTGGTCGGGTTGCATATAGCAAAGCGTTTGGCGGCAGGTCAACGTGGGTTCTGGGAGTAAAAGATCAGGAGCGAGGTCTCTAAAAGGGGTCAGGTCTCTAAAAGGGGTCAGGTCTCTAAAAGGGGTCAGGTCTCTTTGATTCGGCAAGTCGGGCGATTGAACTGCTCCCCCCGTTCAATCAAAGAGACCTGACCCCTTTTAGAGACCTCGATTTCATCGGTTTCGCGCTTCGGCCACCGGCCGCTGTTTTGGATTTTTCTCCTGCGTGTCGCTGGGAACTACTCATGACGCATCATGCTGGCAATGCTAGCTTGATGTGCCGTTGTGTTAAAAGATGAATCTCGCTAACATTCCGGCCCATGTGGTCCCCCCCTGCCCTGACTGAGTCGAAACCGATGCACGTAGGAATTTTACTGCCCAACTGGATTGGCGATGCCGTGATGGCCACACCGGCTCTGCGGGCAATTTGGAAACACTATCGGGGTACGGCACGGTTAACGGCGATCATGAAGCCGCCGATCAGTCGGGTGCTCGATGGGCTCGATTGGTTCGACGAAACTGTTTACTACCATCGTCGCTCGAAAGACCGCCGACAGGGCCTGGGAGCGGTCGCCCACCAGCTACGCCAGCAACGACTCGACACGATGATCGTGTTGCCCAACTCGTTTTCCTCCGGTTTGCTGGCGCGGCTCAGCGGTGCCCGAGAACGGGTTGGCTATGCACGTGGCTTTCGCTCGCCACTGCTGACTCAACTGGTTTATCCACCACAAGGCCTGGAGCGCAACGTTCCAGTGGCGGCGGTCGACAACTATTTGAAGATTGCCTATACGGTAGGCTGTGCGACCGAATCGAAGCAGATGGAACTACGCACACTGCCGACCGATGAACAAGCGGCCGAGCGAATTTGGGACCGGCTGGGCCTGACTGGCGCCGGTCAGGTCGTGCTAATGAACACCGGCTCGGCCAACAGCGCGGCGCGCGATTGGCCGCTGGAGTACTTTGCTCGTCTTGCCTGTGAACTGGTGGCCCAAGGCGACACCTCGGTGCTGGTGATTTGTGGGCCTGCCGAAATGGAAGCAGCCCAACAAATTACCCGCTTGGCCAACCATCCTCGCGTGGTGAATATGGCCGACCAGGATCTGAGCCTGGGCGTGTCCAAGGCTTGTATCCGCCGGGCATCGCTGCTGGTAAGCACCGACAGCGGGCCACGGCACATTGGCGCCGCCCTCGGTGTGCCGGTTCTGTCACTGTGTGGGCCGATCGACCCGCGTTGGAGCCACAACTACCACCCCGGCGATACCATTTTGCAACACCATCTGCCTTGCAGTCCGTGTGACAAAAACATCTGCCCTCTGAAGCACAACCGGTGCATGCACGATCTGAGCGTCGATCGGGTACTGGCCGCGGCGCTCGACAAGCTGGGGCCGGGCCGCAGGTCGCAAGCGGCTTAGGTTTCTCTTGCGGGCAATTTTTCCGGCGATGCGTTGCATCGCGGCTAGGGTTGAATAAAAAGTACACGTACTAGCACGCACGACAGTAACTGAGTTGAAAATAGCCGCGATCGGGCGCATCGCCGGAAAAATTGTCTTTCAAGGCACCGCATAAACTCTATACGAATCACTTTCGTACACCGGCTGAAAACCTCCCTGCGCACTCAACGCTTGAAGCTGCTGGCGGCGTTTCGACTCCAGGTGCTGTGGAATTACCAACCAGCGCACGCCTTTGGTCTGCCAAAACCGAAGGCCCTTTAGGTCGACCCGACCTTTGCGCAAATAGCGGTCGGCCTTGGGAATGGTGGCCACGCCACTCAGGTAAGCAAGTTCGCGGTGCCCGGCGGGGCTGACAAACAGGTCGTTC
>JANQPJ010000072.1 GCA_028289525.1 Pirellulales bacterium | reverse complement strand
GCGAATCAAGTGAAAACCCCAGAGTTCACATGTCTCTCAGATGCGTTGCTCTGTCCAGCGATGTGTTACATCGCGGCTAGGGGGCAAAAGTACATCGTTTACAACGCGTGACTTATCTTTCTGCTTTGTTTTGCATTTTGTGATGGTTCATACGCGATAGCGCGTCTCCCTCCACCCTACACCCTCAACCCTCGACCGCGTTTCATCACCAGGCCGAACAGACCGAAGCTCAACAGTAACCCGGTCGACGGTTCGGGGATCGCCACGCTGAAGAAAACCTCGCTGAGTCCTGCTTGGAATAGTTGTCCGGCATTGCGAAAACCGCCAACACGCACGGTGTAGTCGCCTGGGGCCAGGTCCAGGTAAGTGTTCGAGAAGATTTGTAAAGCCCCGCTGAGCGCCGGATCCACGGTCGCATCCGGGGTAAGCGGCGTTAGTCCACCAAACCCGGTGGCGCCTGCACCTACATGGCCTGCAAAGAGCTGAATAAAGACGCCGCCATTGAAGTTCACGTTGTCATTCCGATGCGACGCAACCATGCTGAGAATCCCGGTGCCGCTGTTAGCAACGGTGACCTGCTGAAACAGGGATTGGGTGGCGGTTGCCTGGAAAGGACCAGTGCCAGTTTGGAGTTGATAGTACTCGTGTGTGAAGTCAAAGATTGGCTGGGGACTGGAGGCAATGAAAAAACCAGTTTCGTTTTGAGGACGTGTCCAGTTGGGAACGTCGTCGGGATCTGTAGCGATAAGCCCTCCGCCATTAAAGGTGAAGTTCGGGTTTTGAATCAAATTGGCATCGGCCGTGGCCGCCAGCGTCCAACAAGCCAGACCGACGATCAAACCAACAGAGTGCCGTAAGGCGAAGCTCACAGGCGTTTTAGCGGTTGTTGCTAGTTGGTAAGTCATGATCCGAACCCTTTATGCTTTTTGCAAACGCTGCGCCCCGTTCCCAAATTCCAAATCAGAAATCAGCAATTCAAAGGCGTCGTCGGCGTCGCGAAACCAGACCGAACAGCCCCAGGCTCATGAGCAACCCGGTCGACGGTTCGGGAACGAGTCCAAAGGAAATGTTGTCGGCCACGCCTTGGCCGCCACTGATGAGAACCTGAACGACGTAGGTTCCAGGCGCCAAGTTGGAGTAATGGTTGGTAAACGTGGTCGCGACATCTGGCTCGCTAATAACGCCGGAGACTGGAAGTGCTCCTTCGGTGAAATCAGGGGTAATCGCGACAAGTCCTGGAGTGAGTAATTCTAGAACGAACGTAGCATTACTATTGTTTTCATCATCACGTTGAGCAAATTGGCCAGACAGAGCAAAATTTCCTCCTCCGACGGTGATGCCCGTCTGGCGAAGGAGTACGACGCCAACACCAAAGTTTTGAAAGAAGTCGTTTGTTGGGTCAGCCGCGAAGTTTTCGTCGTAAATCGCTTGATTATTGATCACTCCTCCCGCCCCAGCGACAAGGGTCCAGCCGGTCAAGTCGCCAGTCTCAAAATCTCCATTGGTGATCGCGGTTGCTTCGGCCAATGAAGCACTGGTGAGCACGGCTACCATCGCAAAGGTTCCAAACAAACCGGCGATCAGACGAGAAAAGTTCAATTGCATCGACATAGTTTTTCTCCAGTACAAAGAAGGGGGTTAGTTGTTAGTTGTTAGTTGTTAGTTTTTGGTTTTTGGTTGTTAGTTTTTGGTTGTTGGTACGCGTCAGCGCGTCAAATCCTAAATCCCAAATCAGAAATCAGAAATTCAAAGGCCCTTCACCCTCCACCGCGTTAAATGGATGTTATCGACCGCGCCTTGGCCTCCTTGGATGATGATGCGAATGGTGTAACGTCCTGCTTCCAGTTGGTCGTAGTGTCGCAACACGGACTGAGCGACATCTGGTTCAACGGTCCTGCCGTCCGGCGGAAACTCGCCTTCGGTCGACGATGGGACGATCATCTCGCCCAGGGCATTGAGCAATTCGAACTGAAACAAGGCGTTCGATAGGGCGTTCTCGTCACCCCGTTGGGCGAAATCGGCCGAGAGTCGATAGCCGCCTGACTCGGTGATCGTGACCGTTTGTGACAGGGTTGAACTGCCAAAAGTGAAATGTTGGAAAAAGCGGTTTCTCGGATTCGCGGACAGGCTTTCGTTATAGAGATCACGTACCGCGGGATCAGAAGCGGATACGGCTTTCCCTTGCCCGACGTCTACCGGAGCCCAGCCAGCTAAGAAAATGTTGTCTTCAAAAGCGACCGAGGTAAACTCGCCGCCGGTCACCAGGTTTTGGCCGAGTACCTGCCTCGGCTGATGGACTGGTAGTCGACGAGCGAACGTAGGCCGATTCGCGGCCAGCGACTGCCAGGCTCCGGTCGGGGCTACCTGAAACGACTGGTTGGCGTTGCCGATGATCGGTTGCGAAATGGTCGCACGCCCGGCGTGCTGGGGTTGAACGGCTACTCGGCCTCGAAAGACGGAGACCGTAGTCCATTGGGTGTCGCTGACCTCGATGCCAAACTCCGTTCCCAAATCGGTCACGGTGGCTGTCGGCGTTACGATGGCAAACCCCTCGGCCCTCGGTTCCTCGACCACGGCGACCAGCTTGCCTAAGTCGAGCCGGCCGGCATTTTCGTCGTCGATCCGCAGTTGGCCAGGCCCTTCCAAAATCGCCACCGCGCCACGATCAAATCGAATCTTGACCAAGCCCGAGGCCAACCGCACGGTTTGCCCTTGTCGTAAATGGGCACCCAGGAACGTCGGGGCACTGTCCGATTGCTCGATCGCCTGATGGCTGTCAATCACTCGGGCTACGACCATCCGTTTGCCAAGGCTCGCACCTGGCGATCCTGGCTGGACCAGTGCCTTGGGATTTTCTCGCCAAGGAGCAATCCACAGCACCAAGGTTGCCAGAAAGACGACCGTCAACGCTGCCACCACGCTGAGGAAAGAGAGCGGATGCCGATGCGGTTCGATCTGTCGGGCGAAGTCGGCCGACAAGGAATGAGGAATGTTGGCTTCCGCCGGCGGGGTGTCTTCCTGGGGAGTCGCTTGTCGAGGCATCGCGACGATCGGCCCTAGGTCGACCAGCCGGCCCTGGGCGGCCGAAACCTCGGTGTCCTCGGCCGACGCTTGCTCGCCGACCGCGACCATCAGCGAGGCTTCGATATCGAGCATTTCTAGGTAG
>JANQPJ010000231.1 GCA_028289525.1 Pirellulales bacterium | reverse complement strand
GGATCGCGGAAGGCCACCTTGGGCGTTTGCAGCATCTTGCTGAAGTCGGAAATCAGCGGCCAGGCCATTCTACGCGACACGCTCGACAGGATTTGAAAGGGAGTGGTTCATGCTATCGTACTACAACGCCAAGTCAAACGGAAAGAATTTAGGATTTGGAATTTCTGATTTGGAATTTGACGCGCTGGTGCGTATCAGCCACTCAAAACTACTCATGAGTTGTAAACGATGTGCCCTGATGCCCTAGCCGCGATGTAACACATCGCCGGACAGAGTCATGTATCCTGAGTTAGCGACCAACGACGAGGCTCCAACGCCGGATGCCGACGTCGACAACCAACAAAATCGCGGCCGCTAGGATCAGCCAAGTGTTCCAAGAGGCAATGCGGCTGACAGGTTTTCGCTGGGCCGCCCAGAGGGCCTCGGGAGTAGGGTCATACAACCCCGAGCGGCCAGCGGCCAGTGATCTTAACAATTCGGTTTGCGTAGAGCCCAGGCGAAACTCTGCGGGACTAGGTTCGGTTGCCAGCCGCCGAGTGCGAAACGATCGACCGGCGTGGTCTTTGAGCGTTACGTCGACCCCTGTTGCTCGGGCTGTGCGATCAATCGGAACTTCAACCGCGTAACGGCCTGGCGCGATCTGAGGCACAGACACAGGCGGCTGGTCGTCAACGGTTGCCCTGACTTGCGCGTGATTTACAAAACGCCCCTCTGGATTGATCGCATCGAGTGTCACCAGACAATGGTCGCCATTGCGGGCAACGTCGAGCCAAACCCCCGCAGGGTGTTTCGCTCGGGCAGCCAGCCGAACCAGCCTGGACCAAAACGGTTTGAAACCTGACCACTGGAGCCAGTTGCCAGACCAGTGTGCGGAGATGTCCGACGTGTATGCCACCGCCACGCCCTGCTGGTAACGCCACCAGCAAAGCAGCGGGTCGCCTTCGTGGCCGGCCAGCAAAATTTGAGCTTGGGGCTTTGGGCTGGTCGGCTCCATGCCAGACAGCGCCGGGGCATCCGAGACATTCAGGCCAGGCAGCGGTTGGACGACAAATGGTCGGAAGCTGATTTGTCGAGCCGCCTGGGCCGCGGCTTGGGTTTCGCGGATCACCAGTTTCGGAATGTCGGCCGGGTTGTCGCAATGAAAATGATGACCACCAGCCACCTGGGCCATGTCTTGTAAAATAGTCTGATCGGCCCCTTCACTCACCGAGATGGCCGAAAAGGAAATACCGGCATCGCGCAAGGCTTGGGCCAGCGCTGAAAAATCGCCTGGCGAAGAGACGCCGTCGGTCAATAATGTTAAATGCCGCTGCTCGGCGTCGGCCTGTTCGAGCGCCAACATGCCCTTGGCCACGGCCGGTGCCATGTTGGTCTTGCCGGCTGCTTGAAGCTGGTTAATTTGACGCAGCAATGCGCGCCGATCGGCCACGGTCTGCAGCTCGCTAATCCAACGCGACTGGTTGCCAAAAGCGATCACGCCCACTTGGTCCTGCTCGCCCAATAAGGCGACCGACTGCCGGGCTGCCTGTTTGGCCAGCTCCAAACGACCGTCGGTTTCCATCGATTTGGAACTGTCAATCACCAACACCATGGCCAGCCGGCCGGTTTGAGTAGCAGCGACCGGTTTGGCCGCGACAGGCATGATCGTTTCCAACACTGAGCCTTGGTAGGCAGCGTCGGCGTACAGCGTTTGCCCACCGCAGACGATCAGACCGCCTCCTTGTTCGACATACGCTTGCAACGTTTGCTGATGCCGGTCGTCTAGCTCGGCAAGCGAAGTTTCGGCCAGAAAAACAAGGTCATAAGCGGCCAACTCCCGGGCCATTCCAGGCAACTCGGCAACTGGTCGTTGCTCCACTTGAAAACGGTCTTGTTTCAATGCGTCGCTCAAGGTTTGGGTTGTTTTCAGTTGACCGGCAACGACCAACACTCGAGTTGGCGCGGCTGCCAACACGGCCATGTGACCGCGATTGTTTTCAGGGTGCCGGTCCTCAAACGTTTCTAACACGGCCGTGAACACCGCCTGATCCGACTCAGGCATCACCACACGCATCCGATGCCAGCTACGTCCGGCGGTTACCTCGACGGTTTGTTCGGCCAAGGTTTGTTGGTCTGCCTGGATGCGTAGCGTGCCGCGGCCAGCCCGATTGGCATCGACTGCCACTGAGATGGTAAGCCGTTCCCCTGGCGCGGCGGAGATCGGACCGCGCAGTTGGCCAATGCCGACCTCGGGTTCTTCAAATGCCGTTAGCGGTACGACCGACACCGGCACCTTCAGTCCGGCAGCGGTTCGCAACGCCTGGCCGACAGTTTCACAGCCATCGGAGAGCAGCACCAACTCGCCAGCATATCCGTTGGGAATCATCGCTGCCCCCTGCCCTAGGGCCTTGGCCAGATCGGTTGCACGTCGAGCACCAGACGGCTGATCGCCAAATGGGACGACGCGGACTTCATGGAGCCCTTGGGTAGCGGTCAGCCGATCGACGAATTGTTTGGCCGTCGCGCGCGCGGCCGGCCCAACACTGGCACTCTGATCGACCAGGCAAACCACGAAGCGCTGCGACGAATCGCCACGCTGCACCATGCCGGTAGCAGCCAGAACCAGCAGTATGACGATCGCCGAGCGACAACAACAGGCCGCGACGGTTCGTCCCAACCCTAGCCGCTGGATGCTGCCCAAGGCAATCAACACGATCACTCCGACCATTGCCAGAATCAGTAGACCGGCTAGCCACGGGATGTCGAACATTTGCCATAGCTTCGTCATGCTACCGAGGTTCCCTGCCTGTGGAAGGAGAACCACTCAAGCAGCGCCAAGATGATCGCCATGGCCAGCAGCCATGGCCCGATCGGTGGCCAAGCTGCTGACGCCGGCGAGCTGTCCGCGGCACGCGGTGTCTGTTCCGGGGATTTGCCCAGTCGACTTTCGGTCCGATTCAGTAAACTGCTGCCAACGGTCAAAGGGCCTGGGGTGGCGAGCCACCAACCGACTTGATCAACAGGGCCAAAGACTTGCTGACCGGCGGTCAATGAATACTTGGCTCCGGCAGGTGTTTCGAGCTGGTTCGGACGTTGGCCGCCAGGCAGTTGAACCAGATCTCCGGTAGTCAGTTGCCGGCGGAACGCTCGGTCTTGGTGACCAAGATGTTCGAGCACAGCCTGATCGTGCTGGCTCATAAGCCGCACCGGAGCTGGTTGCCCCCCTGGCAAGCGAATCACCACGTGATTGTCGGACGCCAGATGGTCGTCGGATTCCCAGGCGGCCGTTGCCGAATGGTCGGCTGACGAGGGTACCGAAACAATCCGGGTGGCCGATTCTCCAGGTTTTACGGTTAGCTTCCAACGTTGCGGTTGACCGTTGGCCATTTTGAAAACCAGCGTTCCCGACCGGGCTTGGGCAGAAAAGTTTTCGACTGCTAAAAACACCTCGCATCTGCCTGGGCTGGAACGGTCTACCCTGGCTTCGCACCGAGTGATGCCAACGTTCTCGGCTCTCGGGGCGCCACAGTCGAGCCAGCGTACATCGTCGTCCGTCTCTAAAGCGATTCCATGGGTGGTGCCGTCGGTGAGAACGATGATTTGTCGATCGAGATGGCCGCTTGGCATCGCCTGGGCAATGTGGATCGCTTCGACGATGCCGTTCGGACCGTCGGTCCCTTGCACTTGGGCTAAGCCGGCATGCAGTTGCCGACGATCGGAAGTCGGACGACAAACGATGCGAGGCGTTGACCCGGCCGTGAGAATCGCCATCGACTCATGGTCCGCCAGAGAATCGACCATCTGCCGGGCACGCCCGCAGGCCTGGGCCAGGCGATGGGGCTGCGCGTCGGTCGCCTGCATGCTGGCCGAGACGTCGATAATGAGCACGATCGCTCGACCGCCGGTCCAAACCGGCTGTGCCATCGCCAACACCATCAGCCCAAGTAACAGCAACTGTGCCGACAGACTGACCCAGCGTCGCCAGCGCGACCACCGGCTGCGCTGCGCCAGGGCTCGTTCCCACAGCCAGAGCGTTCCGACCGTATGTTGCTCACGCGAGGGTCGGCGTAAGTAGAACACCGTGATCGGCACGGCCAGCAACAGCCACCACAGGGCCTCTGGATTGAGCAGCGTCATAGACGGATTAGCCGAGTCGTGATCGTGTCGAAGGTTTCGTTAGTCCAAGCCTGGAGAAAACCCCAATTCGCCCGGCGGCAGACTTGCCGGAGTGAGTCGCAAAAAGCGCTGAACTCTTGGGCATAGCAGGCGAGGTCGTCGGCGTCGAGCGTGGCGACCAGTTGCCGGTCGCTGTTGGCGTCGCCAAGTGTGACGCGTCCCCGCCAAGCGGGCCGCGCGTCGTGGGGAGCAAGTATCTGAAAGAAAAACGGCGTGTGCCCCGCTTCCGCCAGCCGACAGGCGGCCGGAACAATGCCTGCGGCATCGAACAGGTCGCTCATCACCATCACCAAGCCGCTTGGCCGTTGGGCGTCGAGCAGGCGATCAACGCCGGTGTTGAGCGTCGCTTCTGAACGTTGGCCCTCACAGGCAGCAAGGGCAGCGAACAACGTCTCAACTTCGGCCAGCCTGTCGAATGATTGGCGACTAGCCGCGGGTTCCGAGGCGAAATAGTCGAGCGTTACCCGATCACCGTTGGCCAGGGCCAAATAGCCCCAAACGCCTGCCAGTTGTTGGGCCAGACGAAGTTTTTTTGGCGACCCTTGGTCAGGGCTGTTTGCCATGCTGCCGGTGTTGTCGACCAACAGGTGGACCCAGCCGGAAATGATGCGAGGAAACTGGCGCGAAACTAACTCGTCGTGTCGCGCACAGCGGTTCCAGTCGATATAGCGAAAATCGTCCCCGGTGTGGTAGTCGTGGGTTTCGACGGCCTCGGTGCCTCCGCCTGGGACGGTGGCCAACGGCCGGGTTAGAAAACGTTGCCCAGACCGGTGCTGTCGAGCGCGGTGCAACGCCTCGCAGCAGCGGCGAAAAGCATCGTCAAACACAGGCGACTGGGCAGACATCGACGTGGCACTGAGCGAGAGGGACATTGGAACAGACCGGGTGGCGCTGCCTTCATTGGGCAGCGCACCTTTGTCAGTGTTTCGCGAGCGGTCACCGACCGCTGCTATTTGAACAACATGAAAAGTTTGGAACGACCGAACTTGTTTTAAAAATTCCTTCGCTGGCGCTTCAGGCTTTAAACGGATGAAGAGACCGAGCTTAGAATCTCGTCAATCAATTGGTCGACCTCGATGCCGGTTGCCTGGCCTTCGATCGACAAGGCGATCCGATGCCGTAACACTGCCGGGGCCATGGCGTGCAAATCTTCACTGGCAACGCGCACTCGCCCGGCCAGCAAGGCATGGATCTTGGCCGTTAAGATCAAGGCCTGCGCGCCGCGCGGGCTGCTGCCTGAGTGAACGTAACGACGTACCTGGGGTGGAGCCGACTCTTGGTCGGGATGCGTGGCCAGCACCAACGCAATCGCCTCACGCCGCACGGGCTGGGCAATCGTAACACTGCGGGCAAGCGCCGACATCTCAGCCACTCGACCTGCTTCAAGTACGGTTTCGGCGACAGGTTGCTCTGGTTCGGTCGTACGATCCAAAATCGTTTCCAACTCGGCAACCGTCGGAAATGGCATCCGCAAATGCAGCAAAAACCGATCGAGTTGGGTCTCCGGCAAAGGGTAAGTGCCGGCAGTCGTGCTGAGAGCTTGAGTCGCCAGCACGAAAAACGGGTCGGGCAGTTCGTACGTTTCATTGGCCACCGTAACGGCAAATTCGCCCATCCCTTCAAGCAACGCCGCTTGGGTTTTTGGCGTCGCTCGGTTCATTTCGTCGGCCAGCAAAATTTGAGTGAAGATTGGACCTTGCTGAAACTCGAAGCGACGCCGACCTTGCGACTCCATCACCACATAGGTGCCAACCACATCGGCCGGCATCAGATCGGGCGTGAATTGGACGCGCCGAAAGGTCAGCTTCACGGCGTCGGCCAAGGTGCGGGCCAGGAGCGTCTTGCCCAACCCTGGCGGTCCTTCCAAAAGCACGTGTCCGCCGGCCAACATGGCGATCAACACCCGATCGACCGTCTCCTGCTGTCCGGCAAAAACCTTGCCAATCTCAGCCTGCAAGGTCTCGAAGTCGGCCTGAAATTGGCCTAACTGTTGTTGCAATTCCGCTTCGCTGCTCATCGCGATCCCTTGGGTTGCCAGGCTGATTGATCCCAAGGAAGATATTCTAGCCTGCCTGAAAGCCCACGGTCTAGGGTGCGCGCTTCGTGCCCCAGGACGACTTTGCAACGTCGAACTGGATTGCGCGTGCTTTTAAGATCGCAATCACTCGGGTGAGTGTTGCGCGGAACGCATTAATCGGGAACACCTTCTAATACTTTCTCGATCAGCGATCGGGAAGCAGGGTCGGCGCCATACAGTCGCAACGCCACTAGCCATTTCAGGCGTTCGTTGCTCATGGGCCCTGATCCGCCACGATTTTACGAGCGATGGCTTCTCGAGTCCAGCGAAAGATCTCGGCAGCTAGGAGGACTGCAAAGTCGTCTTTTTTGAAAAATCAGCGACCGGTGGTCGAAGCGCGAAACAGCTAGGTTTTCCTGTTTCGCGAGCGGTCACCGACCGCTGTTTTTGTAGAATCGTTGACTTTGCAGTCCTCCTG
>JANQPJ010000068.1 GCA_028289525.1 Pirellulales bacterium | reverse complement strand
CAGATCGACGGCAGCATCAACCCCGGCAACTCCGGCGGGCCAATTGTGCGCGCCAACGGAGAACTGGTCGGCATCGCGGTGGCCAAGGTGCGCGGCACTCAAATCGGCCTGGCGCTGCCTACGCGCCGCGTACGGCAAGTCTTGCTCGGTCGCTTGACCTCGGTCACTTTTCAACGCCTGCGGCAAGAGGAGTCGTCGGCCGTCTATCGGGTACACGGTCAAGCCATCGATCCGCTCGGCAAAATGAAACAAGTCGAGATTCTATTCGGCGCGTCCAACGCCGCAGACCAAACCACGTCGCCCGACGCCAACGGCAGTTGGCCCCGACTCGAAGGCACCGTCCACTCTCTGGAGATTCCGGTGAAAAACGGACGCTTCCAGCGCCTGGTGCGTCTGCAAGCCAACCCCGACCAGGGAGTTGAATACCTGGTGCAACCGAGCTACCAGCGGGCAGACGGTCGGCAAATCCATGTCCGCCCATCGCTACTCAAAGTAAAGCTCGACCACACGCCGGCCGTCCAGGCCCCAGCACCCGTCGAAAGTGGCACGTCCGATTGACCACCGGCCTAACGCTGAAACAACTGGAAAGTTGCACCATCGTGCACCATTCTGCACAACGACTCTTTCGCCAACCTAAAGCAAGTTGCTTTTTACCGTGGCGGACGCGACCTAGTTTTTGCCGAGGTTTTCCGACGAAACATGACTACGAATTATCCGAAATTGCTCTAGGCCGCTTTGCGCACGGTTTGCGGCTCGCTAGCTTCCCGTTGACGCAGCCGGCCGAGCATGAACGCTACGTGCAACCGAAGATTGTAGAACTCTTCCATGTAGGAGAGTGGCACCGAAACTTCGGCCAGCTCGTGTTCGAGTTCTTCCAGGCGCGCGATGTCGACTTGCAGTTCAGCCTGGGCGTCGGCGGTTTTGAGCTTGTGATCAACATCGCGCAACACCCGATACCAGCGATAAATCTTCGAGCGAATTCGCCACCGATAGACCGGCGGCACCGCCTTTAGCAATGGCAGCAACAACGTGACCAACGGCAACAGCATAAACTTCATCCGGTCGATGAGCGCTGCGGTTTGAAACGGCAACACGCGATACAACAGCGACGGGCCGGACTTGAAATAACGCTCGGCGCTGGCATGCAACGGCAAGCAGAGATGGTTGGGCGAAGGAAATTGGCCCGGCCGTTCTAAAACTCCCCCTGGACCGTGTACCTTGGCCGCGGCCTTGAGCAACAACGGCACCAGCGCGCTGTGCAGGTCGCTCCGGGCCACCAGATTGGCATTCGGGGCCAGAAGCGTTAAACGCTCTTCCGGCAAGTGGTGTTCGAGATCGAGCACGCCTGCCGGCAGCTCGACCTTCGACAAAAAACGATGGTGCGGCAAAAAGGCATCCGCCCGACGGAAGCTGAGCACCTGAATTCCGTCAGCCCGCAGCAACTCTCCTACCATCGCTGATTGGGAAGAAGCGACAAAAAATGCGGCGTCGATGCGTCCCTCTCGCAGCGCGGCGGCCGCTTGCCGACCACCCCAGGCTATCGGTGCTACTGGCTTGAACCCTGACGATTCGCTCAGCAGTCCGACGTCGTGCAACAACTTTTCGGCCAAACTTCGAGTACCACTGCCTGGCTGGCCGACGGCGATGGTCGCACCGGCCAGGCCGGCCAGTCGGGTAATTGGTCGCTTACCTCGATAGAACACCCACAGCGGCTCCAAGTATAAACTGGCCAGCGAGGTGGCGTGCCGTCGATCCTCCGGACGTTCGGCCCCGCCTTGCACCAGGGCCAGGCTCACCTCGGAGTCGGCATCGCTCAGCAACGCCAGATTTTCCACCGAACCGGCTGTCTCGCGCACTTCCAGCGTAATCCCATCCCTGGCCAAGCATCGGGCATATTGTTGGGCAAACGCATAGTATGCCCCCTGCGAACTGCCTGTGGCGATTACCAACCGCCTGGGGCAGGGAGGGTCGACGGCATAATAGGCCACCAGCGCAAAGGCGACCACCAACGCGCCAACCGGCAGCGCCTGATACCCAAAGGAGCGCTCACGTTGCTGCGAACGAGGTTGGTTGATCGCGAGCTTTGGCATTTGTTTACTCCTAGCCGCGACGCGACGCGTCGCCGGGGCCCCGCTCTAAAGCAAGTTGCTTTTTACCGTGGCGGACGACACCTAGTTTTCACCGGGATTTCTCGACGAAACATCACCACGCATTTTGGTAATTTGCTCTAGGCTGCCTTGTTGGGCATCGTCGGTGCCTGAGGGGGTGTCCCCACAGCGAGCCCGTTGATTGAGCGAATGTGCAAATCTTGCTGGGGAAACGCGATCTCGATGTTCGCTTCGCGGAAGGTCCGCTCAATCGCCACGTTCACTTCGTGCAATACGGTCGTGAAATGGTCGCGGCTGGCGATAAATGCCCGCAGCTCAAGGTTGAGCGTGCTGTCGCCAAAGTTGACAAACACCGCAGTCGGCTCAGGCTCGCGAAGCACCAACGGGTGGCGTGTGGCCACGCGCAATAACAATTGCTGGGCTTCGGTCGGATCGGAATCGTACGAGATGCCTACCGGAATCACGAATCGGGTAATCGGATCGGACAGCGTCCAGTTGATCACGTCTTCAGTGATGAACCGTTTGTTGGGCACCACTAACTCGCGACGGTCGAAATCGGTGATCGTGGTGGCGCGAATCTGCATGCGACTCACCTTGCCGGTGGTGCCGTTCACGGTTACCAGGTCGCCAATGCGGATCGGCCGTTCGAACAGAATGATGAGTCCTGAAACCAAGTTGGCAAAAATCTCTTGCAGCCCGAAGCCGAGGCCCACGGTCATCGCGGCGGCCAGCCATTGCACGCTGGCCCAGGTCATCCCGACCAGGCGGAAAGCCACGATTGCCCCCACCATGGTGACCGCATAACGGCTGACGATTACGATTGCATCTCGGGCACCCTGGTCGATCGGCAACCGGCCCAGCACCGACACTTCGAGCAACCCCGGCAGCGACCGCGACGCCGACATCGCGACCAGCATGGCCAGAATGCCAAGCAACAAGTCGCCAAGCGTGATCGGTTCGATTTTGGGAATTTGCTCGGTGCTAATCGAACCATCGGCGCCAGTGACGGTTTGTGTTACCTGAACCGAGGTGGACCACAGTTCAACGCGATCGAATACCTGTAAGGCAGGGAACATATCGGCCCAAATCAAGCAACTGCCAGCCAACAGCACCACCACCGAAACTCCCCGCACCAAACGGTCGAGTTGCAGTTGAGTTTGCTCGGCGCGCCGCTCGGCAGCTTCGGCGTCTTCCTCCTCTGAATCGGCGGCCAAAGCCACCCGACGGCCAGCCACGCGAACCCGTTGCCAGGCGACCGTGAGTGCACGCCGAAAGGTAGCCTGAAACAACACCAGGCCGAGGACCAACAACAACATTCCGCGGGCTCGCACCAGCAATTGCTCGGCCGAGTAGACATAGCCAAGCGTCAATAGGGTTGCCAAGACCAGCGGAAAACCGACGCCCAGGGCATAGGTCAAATAGCGAAACCGCGCCAAGCCCGACGGCAACGCCTGGTCGCGACTGGGGCGGAGGACAATGTGCATGAAAATGGCCGTTCCGACCATGCCCACCAAAAACGCCACCCGACCCAACGAATCTTGCCAGGCTCCCCCATCGAACCGATCGAACAAGGTGACCAGAAAAATCATCGGCAGGCCAATCGCCATCAACCAACCCAACTTGCGATGCAACACCGAGACCAGTTGGCCAGGCCACTCGAAATGCCGTTCGGCCAAGCCCTCCGGCCGGCAAAGCTGTCGAAACACTTCCAAGGCAAAGTAGGTCACGGCCAATGATTTTAGTCCACTGGCCAATCCTAGCGACAAGTCGGGGGCTCCGCGGTCGAGCGTCAACCACCAGCCGATGCCCCACAATACGGCAGGCCATAGCCCGGCCAGCACCAAGGTGATGCCCAAAGCCTGTAAGGTAAGCCATAGATTGGTGCTCTCGCCTTCAGTCACGCGACGGCCTAAGTTCTCCAACGTGGCGTTGATATTTCGAAAGATAAACAAAGCCGCGATCGCCACGATCAGCACAACGGTGGCCACCGGATGGTTACGCAGATTCACGTCGGTGCTCCGTAACACGGCCACCCAGCGGTCGCCCTGGGCAAAAGCGCCAAGTGCCTGCAACGACTGCTTGGCTTCGTCCATGCCAAGTCGTCCGGTGCTACGAATCCAGAGCACGTTCTCGTCGATAAAGGCTGCATATTCGTTTCTGGCCTCTAACAGTTCACGAGTCGCCAAATCCAGATCGTTCAGATCGTCGTGCAGCGCGCGATAGTCGGCCAGCGAACTGTCGAGCAAAGTTCGTCGTTGATGCAACAGGTCGTGCACCATACGCTCGAGATAGCCAGGCTGAAATTGGGCCGTGACATCGCCCAATTGGGCCACCACCGCTTCGATCCGCTCGTTGATATCGCCCATCGCCTCGCGCTGGGTCTCCAGTTCCAGCAAAGCCATCTGGGAACGCTGCATCTCGACCCCAGCATAGGCAATTCGCTCCTGGTGAACTTTGACATCTGGCAACCGATTCCGCCGGCTTCGCAACAACAGCCCCACCGTGGGCGTCATGCCGGCCACTTCAACCTTGGCGGTTACTTTTTGATAGTCTTCGTGCAACGTGGCCAGGGTTTCTTTGGCCGATTGCAGGTATCCGGAAACTCGGTCCATCTCGTCGGCCAGCTTGGTGCGCCGTTCGGCCAGTCGAGCGTTCGATTCGGCCAAGGTTTTTACCGCTGGATGCGCCTCGCTGGCAATCCGTCGCGCTTCGGCCGCTTGGCGTTCCGATTCGGCTTTCCGAAAGTCGGTCACAAACGTTTGCCAGGCTTCGAGCCGCTTTTCGAGATGCGCCGTCTGACGTCGGGCCAGATCCGTCGCCAATGGAAACCATTCGGCGAGCGCCTCTTCGCGGGCTCGCTGAGCGTCACAAAACTTGATTCGCGCGGCCAACGTCGCGATGCGGGTTTCCAACTCCAGTTGCCGCAGACGCGCCGAACCGTCCGGCGCTTCCCCGGCCTTGAGCGCCGACAGTTCCTGCTCGGCCTCCTTCAACTGTGACTTGGCCTCGTCCTTCTGCCGCGCTCGTTCCGCTTGACGATCCGCCCGCTGTTTCGAATCGGTGTTTGCCTCGGCCTCTTGCAATGCTTCGCGCGCCTCGTCTAGCTTTCCTTCTAAGTCGCTCAACTCTTGTTCGAGCGAAGTCAAGCTGGCCTCGGCCGGCATCGCGTCTGGAATCTCTGGCAACGTTTGGGCAAGCTCCTCTTGGGCTTTGGCAAGCAGCTCTGGAGCCGTTTTGACTTCCGTCTGAAACTGTTTGGTTTTCTGCTGCAACTGGTCGGTTGTCTCTCGCCACTTGAGGGCCTGACGAGCCAACTCAAGCTGTTCAAGCTTCAAGCTCTCCTCCAAACCGTCCTGCTGCTCAATCGCGGCAATCGTCTTTTTGATTTCGTCGCCGGTGATGCCGGTCGGCTGCTCCTCCGCAGGCTCGGCGTCGGAGGCCTCCTGCACATCGCCAGAGGTGTTGTTTTGCGTCACCGGCAAGGTTTGACCCGACTGCGCCGCGCTCTGGCGACGCGGCCAACTCGACGTCGTATCTTGAGTTGGCGAAACAACGTAAGGAGCCGGTCGCTGCGGCTCGGCCGCTGCCTGGGTTGCTGGCGAATATTGCGAGTAGCGAGGGGGCGTTTGGGCAGCAGCGATTCGCGAACAGACAAGAATCGTTACTAACGACAACAACATTCGGCCTAACAGCCGCATAAGCCAGTTCATGGAAGTCCATCTCCAAAGCAATATTTTGACTGTTTAACCCAAACCCACTGGATCAAACAAAGGGGGGAGAATCAAAATCGATCCTTGGGCGCACAAACCCATTCCTATCAATCGGGCCGTACAACCGGCAATCTTTACCTAATCCGCAAAGTAGCAGGCATCGCTCCATTGGATTTTGCTTGCCGCCAAGCGTCGATTGCTGCGAGTGTGCGCTGGGTCGCTCCCAACTGAGAAAGAACGAGCTGTTGGGCACGCGAGCCCTGGCCGGCCAGGTAGTCTGGGTCGCATAAACAGCGCCGCAACCACAGGCTCAATGCCTGTTGATCGGCCACCACCTGGGCGGCATCAGCCGCTAGCAACGCCGTGACCACATCTCGAAAGTTGGTCGTGTTGGGGCCAAACGCCACCGCCGCGCCATAGGCAGCCGGTTCGATCATGCTCTGCCCACCCCGGTTGGTCAAACTGCCACCAACAAATCCAGCGTCCGCCACTCCCCACCAGGCACCCAACTCACCAATCGTATCGACCAACAGCACACGAGGGCAGGGCGACATTTGCATCTCGCCGAGCCGACTGCGCCGTTGCCATGCGATCTGAGCGCGATCGAGCATCGCGGCCACCTGCTCGAATCGCTCAGGGTGGCGCGGCACCAAAATCAGCCGCAAGCCGGGAAACTCCGGCTCCAGCGTGCGAAACACCGCTAGCGCAATCTCTTCTTCTGGATCCTGGGTACTCCCGGCCAAGAAGACAAACTCGTCGTCGGCGATCTCGGCTAACTGCCGAAGCCGAACGGTGTCACGATTGGTCCGGTCGGTCACGGCACCATCGAATTTGAGCGAGCCGGTCACCACCACCGCCTCGGGGCGAGCACCAAGCTCTAAAAACCGCTTGGCGTAAGTCGCGTCTTGCGCGGCAATTCCATCAAGCTGGCGCAGCAGTCCAGCGACCAATGGCCGGATACGACCGTAGCCGCGAAAACTCTTGTCGCTCAACCGTCCGTTGACCACGGCCACCTGAGCGCCAAACCGTTTGGCCGCGGCAATCAAATTCGGCCACAGCTCGAGTTCAGCCAGCAACAACAAGTCAGGCCGCACTCGCTGAACCGCCTGGCGGGTTGCCCAACTAAAGTCCAATGGACAGTAGAACACGGTCAAGTCGTCGTACCGACGACAGGCTAACGCATAGCCGGTCTTGGTCGTGGTCGAGACCACGCACTGCCAATCAGGATAGGCCTCGCGGAATGCCTGGAGCAGCGGCCCGATCAAATTCACTTCGCCGACGCTTACGGCGTGGAACCAAACCGTTTGTTGGCCTGCTGGCGAGCGGGGCACCCGACCCAAGAATTTTTCGGCCAACCCTTCACGATACTTGCCCTTGGTGATCGACGCATAGATCCACCAGGGCGCAAGAACCACCAAGAGCCCGAGATAGACCATGTTGATCAGGTAGGCCACTGGGATTCCTTTCCCAAGCGTTGTCGTCACCGGTCCCCCTCAGACAACAGCGACCGGCGACCGAAACGCAGGCTCTTTCGACAACGATTTTTTTCACCACGGAGCCACGGAGGACACAGAGACGGAAAGACGAAGGATGTTTGGACAAGATTTACAGGATGAAGATGCTCGCGCAAGCGTCTGACCAATAAAATATATCCTGTAAATTCTGTTCATCCAGTCTTAAAAAACTCCGTGTTCTCCGTGACTCCGTGGTGAAATCACACGACGTCAGACTCCAGCGCCGGTCCGATTTCTTAGGCAGCAGTTTTTGTATTTTTTGCCGCTTCCACAGGGGCAGGGCTGATTGCGGCCGATCCGTTGTTCCTGATTGCGGATCGGTTCGATCTTCGCGTCGGTCGTCTCCGAGCCGTCGATGGCCGCTTGCTGCTGTCGGGCAATCTCGCTGCCATGCTCTTCGTGAATCGCTTCCGATTCAACCCAAGTTGAGCCGACAAACCCTTCGTCGAGTTGCTCCATGCGGAAAATCAAATTGGTGACATACTCGCCAATCGACTTCCACATCCCCTCGAACTGACGCATGCCCTCGCGTTTGTACTCGACCTTGGGGTCTACCTGAGCGTAGCCGCGCAACCCGACGCTGCTCCGCAAGTGATCCATGGCCAACAGATGTTCTTTCCAGGCTGTATCGAGAATTTGCAGGACGAGGGCTCGCTCCATGCGTCGCATCTCAGGCCGAAAATGATCTTCGACCAGAGTTTCTACCTGCTGTGTGAGCCGTCCAAACTCCAACTTGCCCAGCGTTTCGGCACTCGTCTCCGCGGCACAGGTTTCCTGCAACCAGGTGGCCAGTTCTTCCAGTTGCTGGCTGCTAGCCTGCTTGCCGGCGATCGCGTCGTCTGGCACGTGATCGGGAAAAATTGCCGCCAGCTTTTGCCGTGCCGTGGCCAGCGTCTCATTGGCCTGTTGATTGTTTTTCTTGCTATGGTCGATGAGCAACTGCCGCACTTCGTCGCGTTGTTTGTGACGCAGGTCGTCGAGACTGAGCCCGCCGCCAAAACGCTCGCTGGCCCACTGGACCAGTTGATCGCGGTCGTAACGCTGCCCACTGGCATCTCGGGTTGTGAAGTGATACAGGCCGGCCATCACCGGATATTCGGCTTCGCGTTCATCGTAGGCTGCGATTGCCCGAGCCCGAGCCAACTCGACGATTTCGGCCGGCTCCTTGCCTTCGAATTCCTCCAGAGCAATGTCGATGTCAAACTTGGCCTTCATCCACGCACACGCCGTCTGGAGACCGAAATTTTCCTCCAACAACCGCCCACAATCGGAGAGGTCGACCTTGTCGATCGCCACGCGTGCCCGATCGATGATTTGCTCGGCCAATTGATCACGGCCAATCTTCTTCAGATCGCGATCGCGGACGTTCAAATCCCAACGCATGTTGAACAGCTTGGCCAGCGCTTCCCAACTCCACTCGGAGGGGTCTTCCTCCAGCGGCAGATTCTCGTCAATCGCGTCGAGTACCTGAGACTCGGCCATGCGCTCGGCCTCGTCCTTGGCGGTCTGCTCGGCCGAAGCGAGGTCGGCATCGCGGAAATCGCGTGCGTCGAGTTCAACTCCCAATCGCCCGCCGGCCTCGACTGCAAAATTCGCGGTTCCATAGTCAGGTGCTAGATAGTTGGTCAAATGGTCGTCAATCTGCCCGTCGATCATCTCCATGATCAAATTGCGGCAGTTTTCACCGTCAAGAATTCGTTGGCGATAGCTGTAAACCCGTTTCCGCTGCTCGTCCATTACTTCGTCATATTCGAGCAAGTTTTTGCGGACTTCGAAGTTGCGTTCTTCGACCTTCTTTTGTGCGCCTTCGATCCGCCGCGAAACCATCCGGCTTTCGATCGCTTCGCCCTCTTGCATCCCCATTCGGGTCAGCATGCCTTTGACCCATTCGCCGGCAAAAATCCGCATCAAGTCGTCTTCCAACGACAGATAAAAGCGGCTGCTGCCGGGGTCGCCCTGGCGTCCGCAACGCCCTCGCAACTGCAAGTCGATCCGCCGGGCTTCATGACGCTCGGTGCCGATGATGTGCAAGCCGCCTAGCTCCTTCAGCTCTTCGCCTTGCTGCTTCATCCCTTCACCGCTGTCGATCTTTTCGACCAGGCCGTCCCACTCGCCCTTCGGCACATCGAGCCGCGTCGGGTAGGTATCCTGAAGCTGAGCCCAGGCCATCGTCTCGGGGTTGCCGCCGAGGACGATATCGGTTCCGCGACCGGCCATGTTCGTGGCGATAGTGACCATGCCCCTTCGGCCAGCCTGGGCCACGATTTCCGCTTCGCGCTTGTGCTGTTTGGCGTTGAGCACCTCGTGCTTGATCCCTCGTTTGTCGAGCAAACTGGCGAGCCGTTCGCTCTTTTCAATCGACACGGTCCCAACCAGAATCGGCCGGCCGCGTCGTTCAATCTGATCCATGTCGCTCCGGGCAATCACCTCGGTGGTTTTGCGCTCGCTGGGTTGGATTTCGACTTCTTGATCGTCCTCGCGTTTGAGCGTTCCCACCACGGCCGAACCATCCTTGCGAATGACCGTGTCGTATTTGTTCATTCGCTCGATTTCATCGGCGATGGCGCGGAACTTTTCGCCCTCGGTCCGATAGATCACATCGGCATGCTCGAGCCGCTGGAGCCCTCGATTGGTCGGCACGGCGATGACGTCAAGCTGATAGATTTTCCAGAACTCAGAGGCCTCGGTCATCGCGGTTCCGGTCATGCCGGAAATCTTCTTGTAAAGCTTGAAGAAGTTTTGCAGCGTGATGGTGGCCAGCGTTTGGTTTTCCTCCTTGATCCGCACGCCTTCCTTTGCCTCGACCGCTTGATGCAAGCCATCACTCCACTGGCGACCGGCCATCAATCGTCCGGTGAACTCGTCGACAATCACCACCTCACCCCCTTGAACGACGTAGTTTACGTCGCGTTTATAGAGATGATGGGCTTTGACCGCGTTGTCAATCAAATGGGGCCACTGCATGTTGCCAGCGGTATAAAAACTCTCCACGCCGGCGATTTTTTCCGCTTCGCGAATTCCGACGTCGGTCATATGAGCCGAATGCTCTTTTTCCTTCACCTCGAAGTGCAGGTCGCGCTTTAACTGTCGGGCAATCTTATCCGCCTTCTGATACTTCGTCACATCATCCTGGGCCGGACCGGAAATGATCAGCGGGGTCCGGGCTTCGTCGATCAAGATGTTGTCGACCTCGTCGATAATGGCAAAGTTCAACGGGCCCTGCGACTGCTGGTCGCGCTTGGGATAGCGATCGTCATCCCGGGCAGCCATTCGCATGTTGTCGCGCAAATAGTCGAAGCCAAACTCGTTGTTCGTGCCATAAGTAATGTCGCAAGCGTAGGCCCGTTGTCGCTCGCCGGCGTCCATTCCGCTTTGCAAGGCCCCGACCGTTAGCCCCAGGTTCATGTATAACGGGCCCATCCACTCCATATCGCGGCGAGCCAAGTAGTCGTTGACCGTGACGACGTGGACCCCTTGGCGGCTAATCGCGTTGAGATAGGCCGGCAAGGTGGCCACCAAGGTTTTTCCTTCACCGGTGACCATTTCGGCGATGTTGCCTTCGTGCAGAATCATGCCGCCGATCAACTGGACGTCGTAATGCCGCATGTTGAGAAAACGACGGCCCGACTCTCGACAGACCGCAAACGCCTCGACCAGGATGTCGTCTAACGTCTCGCCGGCTTCGAGCCGCTGGCGAAACTGATCGGTCTGGGCTTTTAGTTCTTCGTCCGACATGGCCTGATACTTGGGCTCCAAAGCGCCAATTTCGGCAACCTTGGGATGCAAGCGTTTCAGATACCGGGCATTCGCCGAACCAAAGAGGGAGGTAATCAGGCGTTCCATACCGCTCGACAGCGCACTGCCGCCGGTGGCCAGCCAATCCCAAATGCGTTCCAAAAAATCCATGGAAATGAGGTCTCTCGCCGTGTTGACCGTCGCAGAAACCAACACGGCCCAGTCGCCGTGCCGATGCGGTGGTGTGCTATGGATCTAAGGCGACCACGCCCTGACGGAAAGACCGCCGGGTGTAAACGGGCGAAGACACCTAAAATGTTTTGGTAAAGAAGTTTATAACGATTGGCAAAATGGGTCAACAGCGACCGGGAGCGTGGCGTCAAGGGATCGCTGTGGGCTGAGGCACTGCTGGTCTAAAAGCAGCGGCCGGTGGCCGCTCGCGAAACGGCCTGCTACACTCGCAGCCTGTGTTTCCTACTGGTTTTGCTTTTCTTTGACGCTGGATAGCTCGCTCTCATGACTTTGCGCCAAGTATTTAGTTCAGACATTTCAGGTCAGTTGGTCATGCTCGGCACTGGCACGTCGGTCGGAGTACCGGCCGTGGGCTGCGGTTGTGATGTCTGTCGTGGGGGCCACCCTCGGAATCAACGTACCCGATGTGCCGTGGCCCTCGGCCTGCCTGAAGGCAATTTGCTAATCGACACCCCGCCCGACTTGCGTTTTCAGTTGCTCCGCGAAGAAATCGGCATCATCCACGCAGTCCTTTATACCCACGAGCATGCGGATCACCTCTTTGGCCTGGATGATCTTCGGCTGTTTCCCTTCTACCTTGGACACCCGGTGCCGATTTTTTGCGAACAGGCTGTGGAAACCCGCATTCGCAAGTCGTTCGACTATGCTTTTGAGCCCCCGGCGAATCTCCATGCCGGCGCGGTGCCCCAACTGACCGTGCAATCAATTTGCCTGGAGCCTTTTTCCCTGCTCGGGGCCCAAGTGGTTCCGTTGCGTTTATCGCATGGGCCCAACTTTCAGGTACTCGGTTTTCGGTTCGGCGACGTGGCTTACTGCACCGACACGAACCAAATTCCTCCAGAAAGCCTGGCGCTGCTAGAGGATCTGGACGTGTTGATCCTCGACGCGTTGCGCGAGCAACCACACCCGACCCACTTTAGCCTCGACGAGGCAGTGGCGCTGGCTCGGCAAATTGGCGCTCGACGCACGCTGTTCACCCACATGTCGCACGATTTGGATTACGAAACGACCAACGCCCGATTGCCTGCCGGGATGGAACTGGCCTACGACGGCCAACGGATTGCGCTCAGCTAGGCTTTCAATCGACTCAGCCGCCAGCTTTTACTATTGGGCGACCCGACCGGCCAGGTGTTTCTGACGGAGCAGATTTGCATAGTCTCGTGTGATAGCAATCGTTTCGTCAAAATAAAAGTTCTTTTTGACGACTTCGTCGCTCGGTTCGTTGAGCTCCTCGATCTTTTTCTCTTCCTCTTCGTCGGCATTCAGCTCAGCCCGTTCGCTGAGGAACTCTTCTTCGTTCAGCTCGATTTTCTTGCGATCTTTTTGCTCTTTGTAGCGTCGAATGTTGTCGCGAACCTTGATAAAATCCTCAGACTTCGCCAGGCGCTGCGTCGAAAGAGCCTTGACTCTTTGCAAGACGTTTTCGTTCACATAGCCGTACTGTTTGTGGGACACAGCCGGCACTCGATTGAATTCCAAGGCATAGTCTAAATCGGATTCGCCCACATCCAGATGCGTGGTCAACGACGGCAGTTCGATGTCAGTCAACACTCCACGGTTTTGGGTGCTGTCGCCACTAGGACGGTAGAACTGTTGAATCGTGATTTTGAGCGCCCCGAGCTTTGGGGCGTTGGGGATCCGAAAGATCTGATGCCCCAGGTCTAGCAATTGCTGGACCGTGCCCTTGCCATGGGTGGCGTGATCGCCCACGATCAGGCCGCGCTGGTAGTCTTGAATCGCCCCGGCGAAAATCTCGCTGGCCGAAGCGCTGAACTTGCTGGTCACCACGACCAACGGTCCCGTCCAGGCAATCCCAGCATCGGTGTCTTCATAGGGCTCGACCGAACCGTCGAACCCTTTGACCTGAACGATGGGCCCGCTTTCGATAAACAGGCCAGTCAGATTGACGGCTTCGGTCAACGAGCCGCCGCCGTTGCGGCGCAGATCGACCACCACCGCGTCGACCTGTTTCTCGCGGAAGTTTTTGAGAATCCGGCGAACATCGCGCGTGGTGCTTTTAAAATCAGGGCGCCCCAGCCGGGCTCCGGCCATATCCATGTAAAAGCTGGGTAAATCGATCCAACCGACCGTGAACGGAGTGCCATCCTCTTTTTGACCGCCAGAAACGATTTCTGACCGAGCTTCGCTGTCCTTCAGCTCGATGCGAGCCCTGGTGATGTCGTAAATCTGAGTTTTCTTCCCCCCAGCAGGCACGACGCCGAGCCGTACAATGCTGCCTCGCTTGCCGCGAATCAGCTTCACCACGTCGCCCAACTTCATGTCGACCACGTCGACCATTTCGCCCTCAGGCCCTTGGCCAACGGAAATGATCCGATCTTTGACCTTCAAGCGGCCATCCTTGTCGGCCGCACCGCCAGGCACAATTTTGTGGACCAACGTATACCCATCTTCAAACTGCAACGAAGCGCCAATTCCGTCCAGTTCAAGCCGCATCAGAATTTCAAAATTCTCGAGCGTGCTGGCCGACATATAGGTTGTGTGGGGATCGTAGCCGTTGGTCATCGAGGTCAGATACATCTCCAACAACTCGTCGTTGTCGGTCTGAGCCATCCGTTTGGCATAGCTACGATACCGGCGCTTTAATTTTTCCTTTGCCTCGGCTAACTCGACTTCGTCGGCCTTTTGCAACAACAGTTCGTATTTGATCCGTTTACGCCACCGTTCAAACGCTTCCTGGCGATTGGCCGGATAGGCCAATTCGTCGGGGTCGGAAACCATTTCTTCGTCGACATCGAAATCGTGCTCCATCTCTAAAATCTGGTCGACCATCCGGTTCCGCTCTTCGACCCTGGCCAGAAAGCGGCGAAAGATCTGATAGGCCAACCGCACGTCGCCCCGTCGCACTTCGTCGTCGATTTTCGTGCGATGCGAGTTGAACTCATCGACATCGGACTGACGAAAATGGATCTTCATCGGGTCCATTTTCTTCAAAAAGTTGTCCAAGCAGCGGGCAGACATCTCATCGTCCAACGGACGCCGCGCCAAATGCAACCGCTGCAAGAGCGTCGAAACCGACAGCGTTACCCGACGGTCGCCAGGCCCAGGACCAGTGAGCTCGGCCTCGCATCGAGAGGCCACCAGGGCAATCATTCCGACCGAAACGCCTGCCAACAACAAAACAACGGCAAACCGAGCACGACCTTGGTTACCGTAACCGACTGGATATCGACGCATAAGAGATTTCCTCGAGAACCGAGTGATGCCGTAAGTCCTATTTCCAAAACAACTTAAATAAATACTACCTAAAAACTCCAGACAACGCAAGATCGCTGTGGGTGTGTAAACTCCTCGTCCGAGCTGGGCGGATTGGCCAGTTTCGTTTGTTCTATACGGTTAAACATGCTTAACAGTTCATTGGCCAACGATCCCGCTGTGCCTGAGTGACCAACTGAACCGCCGCATCGCGCACCTCGTTGGTGGGGCCCAAGGGCTCGGCCACCCGCCAGACGCGACCCGTTCGATCTGCCTGGGCAGTCTGTTCAACTTGTTCACAAATCCGCTGATACAGATCGCCAACAAACAACAGATGCGGCTGGACGACAATCTCGCGGTAGGAAGTTTTTGGTAATTCAGCCAGTCGCTCGGAAAACCGAGGCAACGCCATCGCATAAAAACAGACCTCGAACGCGGTTGGCTGACTTTGCTGGGCATGCAGCCGGGCAAATGCTCTCATTTCGTCGGCAGCCTGCGGATCCTTGGCCCCACGGCCTACGATTACCAGCAATCGTTCGGCCGACGGACTCGCGGCCGGGGAGCCCAGGGCCGCATGATAACAGGCTACCGATCCTTGCACGACCTGTTCTTGACAACCGAAATGGGCTGCGAACCGGTAAGCGATTTGCGGGTATGATTTTAGTGCCGCAGTGACCACGCTGGGAACATCGCGCCGCACGTGCCCTGCGGCTAATAAGAAGGCCGGCAATACCGTCAGCCGGTCGACTCCTGCTTGGGCCAACCGCTCGACGGCCTCGGCGATGGTTGGTTCGGCCAACTCCAAAAACGCCGGCTGAACATGGTAGGCCGGCAATACTTGGGCAATCGCCTCGGCAAGTTGCAAAAAATGGAGTTGGGCCTCTTGGCTGCGACTGCCGTGCCCAACGAGCAATAGCCCACGTCGAGAGGCGTCTGGCTTGGAGTCGGACATGGCAAACCTACGAAGCGTTCAAAACAGAATTCGGTGTCCAAAAGTTAGAAGCACTTCAGCCGAGTGGAATCGACCTCGGGGGCTTGGGAGAAATGTTACCAAAATTTAAAGCCTGAAGCGCCAGTGAAGGAATTGGATGCCAAGAATTCCTTCGCTGGCGTTTCAGGAAGCGCGAAACCTATGAAATCCAGTGTTTCGCGAGCGGTCACCGACCGCTGCTCTTTTTAAACAGGACTTTGCAATCTTCCTGATCCCATTTGCCGTCCCCGCATCCTCTCGGCCAGGGTTTCTGGTATACTCGTTCGTTCTGAATCTCTTAACATCGTCCGGGGAGCAGCGGCCGGTGGCCGCTCGCGAAACATTTTGGCTTCGCATCAATCATCAATGGCATTGCCGTGCACACTTTTTTACGCATGATCGTCGGTAACCAGGAGGGGCGTGTCTATTCGCTCGATCCGGCGGCCCAAAATCACATCGGACGTGGCACCGAGTGCTCGATTATGATCTCCGACAGTCGCTGCTCGCGCGTCCATGCGGTGGTCGAAAAACAAGGCGAGCTGTGGCACGTTACCGACCAAAAGAGCCGCAACGGCACTTATGTGAATGGGCAAAAGGCGAACGACGCGGCACTGGCCCCTGGCCATGTGATTCGAGTTGGTTCGACCCAGTTTTCGTTCAACCAGAGTGAAGTCGCCAAGCAAAGCTCGGTCGGCGCCGATGCGACAGTTACCCAAACCTTGGTGATGGAGGCCCCGATCGCCGGGCTGGAAACCCAACCACTGTCGATCGACCCGGTGCCCGACAAAGAGCAGGCACGGGAACTGTTGTTGCTCTATCAACTGAGCATCAAGCTGTTGGGCTGCGAAGATCCACGCCAGGTGATCGAGATTGCCTTGGAACTGGTCGGCGAGCGCACGAAGGCCGCGGTGGTTGGATTTTTATGGCTTGACGACGAAGGCCATTTGAAACCACAGCATGTCATTCCCACCGAAGGCGCAGATCGCGTGACACTCGATGATTCGCTCACGAGCCTGGTGATTCGCGAAGGGCACGCGGTTTGGATTGCTAACCAGGAGAAACGAGAAACCAACAACACGGTGAAACTAGAACGCTATGCCGACGCCGTCTGTGCGCCGTTGGTCCATCGCGACACCACCTTGGGGGCGATTCACGTCTACCTGGACCATGGCCGTTTCCGTCAATCGGACTTCGACTTTGCGATTTCGGTGGCCAACATCGTGGCGGTGGCCCTGGTCCGCGCCCGTCGGCAGCGGAGCCTTCAATCCGACCTAGAACGTCTGAAGGAACAATCGCCTGGCTTTGACGAACTGATTGGCGAATGCGAGCCGATTCTGCAATTGAAGTCAAAAATCCAGCGTGTCGCCCGGGCAGCCGGCTGTGTGCTGATTCGGGGCGAAAGTGGCGCCGGGAAGGAGCTGGTTGCCCGAGCGATCCATCAGGCAAGCCCTCGTGCCGACCGCCCGTTGCTGAGCGTTAACTGTGCGGCGATTCCAGCCGACCTGATGGAGAGCCAGCTGTTTGGCCACAAAGCGGGCGCTTTCACCGGTGCCGACCGCGATCACTTAGGCTACTTTGCCCAGGCCGACCTTGGCACGTTGTTTTTAGACGAAGTTGGCGAGATGACCCTGGAAGGGCAGGCCAAGCTGTTGCGGATTCTTGAAGGGCACCCTTTTCTACCGGTAGGCAGCACGGAAGAGGTGCGTGTCGATGTGCGCGTGATTGCGGCCACGAATCAAGATCTCCAGGCCTATGTCCGCGACAAAAAGTTTCGCGAAGATCTCTACTATCGGCTCAGTGTTTTTGAACTGCAACTCCCACCGCTGCGCAAACGTGGTTCAGACATCGGTCGGCTGATCGACTTCTTTCTCAGCCATTTTCGCGATCAACATGGCCGCCCCCAGTTGGAATTGTCGGACAGCGCGCGTCAACAACTGCTGACTTACAGTTGGCCTGGCAACGTTCGTCAGTTGCGCAACGTGATTGACAGCGCGGTGGTGCTAGCCGAAGGCGACGCTATTTTGTCCAGCGACCTAGCCCTACAAAGCCAGGTCTCTGGCGAGTTGGACACCCTGAAACTCGACTACTGGGAACGCAAGCTGATCGGCGAAGCTCTACACCGCACCGCAGGCAACGTTCCCGAAGCCGCCAAACTCTTAGGACTCGGTCGAGCCACCCTGTATCGGAAGATCGAGCAGTACGGAATTTCGCGTTGATTGTCGAGTGTGCAAAACAACGTTTGGGCCATTGGCGCAAAGAGATTTCCACCTTGATCGCCAACAAAAGATGTGCTGAATGATCGTTTGTGAAACACTCCTCGGAGCAGACCGCCTCCCCCCTCTACGTGGCAGTTCCGGTATATTCTGCAGACCGCCACTTGCTTTTTAAAGATCGGGTGCTCTAGACCCGATTTTGAGCCCATGGATATCTGTGTCAACGAGGCTCTGCAACTGCATGAACGATAACCAATTATTAACCTGCAACGGCTGCGGCGAACTGCTGCCGTTACTTCCAGCCACCGCTACCCAGTGGACCAGCCCTTGGGCTTGCAACGCCTGTGGAGCGATTACCCATGGCGTGCTGAGCTATCGCGTGGCTCCCGGCCTGCGCGACCGTGTCCGGCTGGCAGAAGATCAAGAATCGCCTGCTGGCCAAAATTCTTCTCCCCCACCGCAACCGACCAGTAACATCTCCTCTCCCTCCGTCAATACGTCGCCCACGGCGCTGGAACGTCCTGGTGGCTTTCGAGCCGGGGCGTTGAAGTGTGACATCGAGACTCAGGCAACCCGACGTCTGGAGACGGAGCTTGCTCAGGCCAATCTGGCAGTCAACTGCACCGGTCGCCCTTTTGCCGAAAAGGTCATGCGTCACGGCAGCGCCCGTTACGACCCTGCGCGCAAACGTCGTTTCCAAGATTCTTACAACGACGCGGCCGGACGGGTTGGGCGGCTTTACAACGAGCTGCAAGCAGGAGCCAGCGTCGAACTCCACACAGCCGAACAGGTTTCGCGGGAGTCGCTGGCCCAAGCCCAAGAAGATCTCGACATGTTCGTCACGTTGAGCTTGAGCCCTACGACTCAGGAATACCCCTTCCGCCACGCACTCAAAGTCACGATGCTGGCCATGGCCATCGGCACAACCTTGGAGTGGGACGAGCCAACGATCCTGGAACTCGGCGTGGGCTGTCTGATTCACGACGTAGGGATGTTGAAACTAGACGCGGCGTTGTATGAATCGCCGCGCGTCTGTGACCTGGCTGAATTGGCCGCGATTGCCCGGCACCCAATCCACACGATCAATCTGATTGCCCAGCAACAGAAGGCGCTGCCCTTGGCCGCTCGGTCGGTCGCCTTTCAGATGCACGAACGGTGCGACGGGACCGGCTATCCGCGCGGCATTTCTGGCGCTCAGATTCACGAGTTGGCCAGGGTTGCCGCCGTGGCCGACGTATTTGTGGCGCTCACCTCGCCGCGCCCTCACCGACCGGCCATTTTACCCCATGCTGCCATTCGCAGCTTGCTCTATGCGGTGCGCGATGGTCAGTTCCACGGCCCTGCCGTGCGGGGGTTGCTGCACACAGTTTCGCTCTTTCCGACCGGCTCGCCAGTTCTTCTGAGCGATGGCCGTACGGGAGTTGTCGCGCGCGCCAATGGCCCTAAGTACACAGCGCCAGTTGTCGAGCTCGGCAGCCAGCATGGCGGTCAACACGAAACCGACATGCTCGACCTCTCGACCCGAAGCGATTTGAAAATCGCCAGCGCCCTGGAAAGCCTGCCAGCTTGTTAAACAGCCTGCGCCTTTTGGGCAACTGGTCTTCGTTTCGTTCCCAAGCAGAGCTTGGGAACGAGGAAAAAGAATTCGTAATTCGGATTTTTCCTACCCGGTGGTTTTAGTAACGAAATCTTTTCCCCGAGTGTTGGCCGCCCAGAGCATGCCCAACGCGCCGGCCATCAGGGCCGCCGCCATCCACAGGGGCCACCGGGACGAGTCGGGCAGACGGACGTGGAACAGCGTCAGGCCGACGAACGGTCCCAAGATTCGGGCTAGAGCGCTCACGCTCTGCACTACCCCCATCACGCCCCCTTGCTTGCCTGGATCGCTCCGTCGTGAAATCAGACTGTTGAGCGACGGGGTAATAAACGCAAACCCCCCCACTACGATTGCCAACGATGTGAACAACAACCCCATCGAACCCGCGCTGGCGGCCTGAGCGAGCAGAAAAAACCCGACTACCTCGAGCGCGATGCCAAACGCCGCCAAACGGCCTTCGGCAATCCGTCCCGCTACGCGCCGCACAATCCCTCCCTGCACAACGGTCAACACCAAACCGACAAAGGCGAACGTCAAGCAAAGTTCGCGGAACGTAAACTGAAACGCCCCTTGAGGATCTTTAATAAACACGGCCAAGGTCGACTCGAAACTGGCAAAGGAAAAGACACAAGCAAACGAGATCAGCAACAACACTCCCACGGTCGGTGTGGCCAAGGCGGTGGTCAAGGACGAGAAATCGAACATCGTGTGTGATCGCTGGGTTCCGCCAGCAGGCAACGACTCTGGCAGCTTGCGCCAGGCCAACCCCAAAGCCACGGCCGACAGAACCGCCGCCGCATAGCCAGGGCCTGGGCCTGGTGAACCGGCGCCAGAAGGCAGAGCGAGCATGCCAAACAGTGGGCCAAATGTGAATCCCAGCCCGAATGCCGCCCCGATCAACGCCATCCCTCGGGCACGGGTCTCTGGCGTGGTGGTATCGGCAATATAAGCCTGGGCCGTTGAAATCGTAGCCCCGGCCACACCAGCGCCAATCCGCGAAAGGAACAGTCCCCACACGCTTTGATAAACCGTGGCAATCCCAAACGCCGTGTAAAACAGGACCGACCCAGCCAGCCCAATCATCAACACCGGTCGACGACCGATACGATCGGAAAGCCGTCCCCACAGCGGGGCACACACAAACTGGGCAATCGAAAAACTGGCCATCAATAGCCCGACCATCGCCCCGACGCTCAATCCATCAGGCGTCGACTCCATCTGTCGGGCAAAATCCTTGGCATAAACCGGCAACAACGGCAACACCATCCCGAACCCCAGAAGGTCGATAAAAACCGTAAGAAAGACGACCAACAACGAGCCTTGACGCGGAGTGGTGTTCGTATTCATCCGAGCGTGATCGTTCTGTCTAGAGCAGGAGAGCGAGCGAGGCGGGAAACGTGATGCGGAGTCTTATTGTAGCAGAATCGCGAAAAAAAACAGCGGCCGGTGGCCGCTCGCGAAACCGACGTTTTCTCTAAC
>JANQPJ010000184.1 GCA_028289525.1 Pirellulales bacterium | reverse complement strand
GCGCGCTGGCTTACTGCGTCTGCACCTAGCTATGTTGGCCTGCATCGACGAATCATGCAGATTCGCCTGCTTCGGCCGCCTTGCCAGATTTGACTCGTTGGCACCAACACCGCTACAGCTGGCCGAAGCACGCTCTCGTCGCGGCGAACACAAAAAAGACGCTCACCCAATTAATGGGCGAGCGTCAATATTTGCTTTGCTCTAGACAACCGTCAAAAGGCTCGGCGGTACACGCATAGACCAGCCACCAGAGCCATCGCTATTACAGCCGTGGTCGGCTCGGGGATGGGCTCAAAGTTCGGGTTGGGCTCCACATCAAAGGGCGTGACCTTGAAGTCCTTCTTGGCAATAAAAGCGAGGGTGTTGGGCTCGCTCACCGCGACCAAGGTGTCATCGAGAACTACTCGAGCTTTCGTAACACCGAATTCAGGGTCGATGCCAGCGTTGTTAAGCGCGGGTCCGAAGTCGACCAGCAACGAGTTTCCCCAGGGCTGGTTGAGCCCAGGACTTGCATTCAGGTCGGTGCTGAACTGCGTGCTTCCTACCACCGTGATTGGTGTCGCAAGTGGTGCACCGTCGACGGCCAGGATTTCCACTTCGGCGAAAATACCGGCTCCAACCGCGGTTGCAGAGCTGCCGGCGCCGAACAGCGTAAAGTCGCCGCTCTCGTCAATCACTAGTCCATCGAAGCCGCCGGCCACGCCGCTGGCATTTTGCAGAACCATCATTCCGAAGTTCAACTGACCATCGAACAGATCGGCTCCGTCGTCCTCCGACAGTGCAGCAAACTGCATTGTCCGGAAATCAAGTGTATTGTCTCTAACGTCGGGCGGGCCGAAACGCGGAGGTGGCACAGGATCCGTGCCCGAGCTTTCGGTGACGTCGGTGTACATTACGATACCCGGCGGGATATCGCTGAAATCGCCGTACATAATTGCGGCAAGTACCGATGAAGAGCCGGTGGCAAGCCACACGGCACACAGCCAAGCAAACGCCTGGCGCATTGACAGCATCATGAGGTCAATCCCCGAATTCTTAAGTTGTTAAATGACTTGTCGGTTCACCCGACCGAAAACGCACGTAGTCGCATCTTGCGGAGTGCAGCATCAATAGGAAAACGTCATTAGCATTCCGAAAGTCGTACAACGTGTGTTCCCGTCAGCTCACAACGAAAAACCCGGAGGTAGCTGTCGGCAACGCCCTTGTGTGGTACCCACAAAAAAACGACCATTCAAATTCCCTACATGCCCAGGAAACTGGGTGCGCAGCAAGAAAATTGAAAGGTCGTTTAACTAGCGGTACCGCAAAAAGTGTTTAGTTAGATCTTCTCGATGGTCTGGTTGCGGGAAATACTCCCTGTTCCAACTATTAAAGTAGCCACGCAAACGCGGGGTGTCAACTTCTTCCTGCAAAATTGTGCAAATAGCCCTAATTCACACGATTTTCGTTAGGGAGCACCGTTCGAGCCGGCCGCCTGCAGGTGACCTTTTCGGAATGCGTCGGCCATCGCCCTGGGCACCTCCGCCTCGGCCAGCACTACCTGAGCACGGTTCGCCTGTACTTGGGCCTTCATTTCCTGCTCGTGGGCAATCGCGTTGGCGCGGCGTTGCTCGGCTAGCGCCCGGGCCTTACGAGTGTCGGCTTCGGCTTGATCGGCCTGCAGCCGCGCGCCGATCTGCTCGCCGATGTCGATGTCGGCAATGTCGATCGATACAATCTCGAAGGCAGTGTGTGCGTCGAGTCCTCGGTCGAGCACTGCCTTGCTGATGCGATCGGGATTTTCCATCACCTGCAGGTGATCCACGGCCGAGCCGATCGCCGTGATGATGCCCTCACCCACCCGGGCGACGATCGTTTCCTCGGTTGCCCCACCAATAAGCTGCGACAGGTTGGTCCGTACCGTGACACGGGCACGGATCTTAAGTTCGACGCCATTCTTGGCCACCGCACTGAGGGTTGTTTTGGGCGAATTGGCCGGATCGGGGCAATCGATCACCTTGGGGTTCACGCTCGTCTGCACCGCGTCGAGCACGTCGCGGCCCGCCAGGTCGATGGCGGCAGCTCGGTCGAAATCCAGGTCGATGTCGGCTCGATGGGCGGCAATGATCGCCAAAATCACCCGTGGAACGTTACCGCCGGCCAGATAGTGGGCTTCGAGCCGACGCGTGGTGATACCCGTTGTTGGATCGGTTCCCACGCCCGCTTGCTGAGCGCGAATTTTGGCGTCGACAATCGTCTTTGGATTTACTTGCCGCAGGCTCATTCCCACCAGGCTCAGCGGGTTCATCGGCACGTTCGACACGAACGCTTGGAACCATAGCCGCAAATAGTTCCAGCACAGCGCGAGCACCGCCACCGCCAAGAGCATGCAGATGACGCCGACAACGATCATCACCGGCACACTGTCGGTAAGGCTTTCGAGTTCCCTGGGCACCCCGTCCTGCTGGGCCAGCGGAAGTGTCATCGCGCCGAGTGTCATTTCAGGAACCTTTTGAGAACAAAGCCTTGGAAACACGTTGGGGCGAGCCGGAGCGACATCCAACCTCCGGCTTATGAGTCCCCAACCTCTAATTCTAGCCGTAGGCAAGTCTTACGAGAAGCACAAGCAACGCCGACCGCCCCAAAAAGGCTGCCCACTTGCCCCTGGCACTCGCCACTACTTAAAGTCCGTTTTGTCCCGTATCCAGATAAACGATTCTAGGCGACTTTATTCGCCCCCCACCATCCCCTTCGAAGTTCGTTTTCCTCTGTTTTTCTAGGTGTGTTTTCATTTCCCAAGGGGAGTTGAAATGTCCATTTTGTCCGTTGGTGCGTGGCGAAGGGACAATTGAGGGCACCATGGAACTTGGTCAACCCGATTCCCCTCTCACTCTGGGAGAGGGCTAGGGTGAGGGTACCTCTAACATCAAAAAACGGCGGACGTCCGCCGGGGTGGCGAATGGCTCAACTCCGCGCGCAGCAAGAATTG
>JANQPJ010000181.1 GCA_028289525.1 Pirellulales bacterium | reverse complement strand
CTAGAGCAAATTACCAAAATGCGTGCCGATGTTTCGTCGAGAAATCCCGGTGAAAACTAGGTCGCGCCCGCCACGGTAAAAAGCAACTTGCTTTAGAGCGGGGGGAAGAACGCGCTCGCGCGTACCAACCGCTAAAAACCAATCACCAACAACCCCAAAAAGTGACCCCTACGGGACTCGAACCCGTGTTGCCGGCGTGAAAGGCCGGAGTCCTAGACCGCTAGACGAAGGGGCCGGTGTTTGTCTGGAGTGCTAGATAGACGCCAAACGAACAATGGGTGTATAATCGGCCAAGGGCAGGGCCGTCAAGCCGTGTGTACAAATCGAGCAATGAAAAGCGAACGAAAAAAGAAACGACGCGGTGAGATCGCGCAGAATGTCTGATCAAACAGACTCGCCAGGCGTACCAGCGGCATCGGTACCGCTCGAGGCTTGTTCGTTGCGGCGGATGGCATCGTAGACTTCGCGGCGATGGACCGGGACTTCCTTGGGCGCTTCAACCCCCAATCGGACCTTGTCTCCGCGGATTTCAACCACGACAATCGTAATGTCGTTGTTGATGACGATGCTCTCGTTCTTTTTTCTCGATAGAACCAACATGTTCGATTCCTTCGCTTTCTGGCGAGATCGCCATCCTTATCGGCGATCCCCTTTCTGGACCCCCATTGGTGCTGGAGTGCGAAGACTCCAGTCACATGAGTCCGTTCGCTCCTCCGTGCCGTAATGCGACACGTTGAGAAAACGCAACCGCGCTTCCTTCATTTCACTCTACGTGGTCCTGGTAGAGAGTCAAGGAAACGGAGACGCCGTTTTCTCATTTTCTGAGATAAATTTTGCTTATTTGGCATATGATTCGTATGTTTTGTCTGACCCCTCTAGCCAGCAAATTCCGTGTAATCCACGGCGGTCGCCCTTGTTTTTATTGTAAGCTGTTGTTTTCAATTGCTTTATAGCCTTTTCTCGCGGTCGCCAAGTGCGCGATTCAGGCAACCGACAGGAGATTGGTCGGTCGGAACCCCTAGGTAGGCTCGTGGCCTGGTAGCAGAAGAAATTCTGGCGCAAAACCGACAAGCAGTCCCCTCGGAGGGACTAGGAAACCTGTCGGCTTTTGGTGCCCGATGGCCTTAGCGGTCAGTTGCCGATTTGTGGGGGGGGCGAGACGCTAGGTATTGTCTCAGAACGGTATAAAGCCTGAAGCGCAAGCGAAGGAATCGGCTGCTGGAAGTGGAAGAATATCGCAAAAATTCCTTCGCTGGCGCTTCAGGCTTTAGAGCCAATATGAAAAATACTTTCGAACCGATACGAAAAATATACTTTAACGCAATACTAGAGCGTGCCTGTCCTGGGCAGGTGTGATTGTCGCTTGCGAGCGATGGTCGCATGTCTATAATTCATTCGGCGCGCGTGTTTGGCGATTTGATTTGATCGCCGTGTTGGCGAACTGCTCCTTTTTGTGAAGGATTCAACGGAACGATGTGGGAACGTTTTTGTAAAACCGGGTTTGGCAACTGGCTGGCCAACGTCGTGGGGGCTGTGTGGACCGTCGGCGAAGGCTTGGCGATTACGTTCCGCTACTGGATGAAGACCTACCGGCCAGAACGAAAGACGTTTACCGAACAGTTTGAATATCCGGAGTTGCCTGTGCCGGTGGCTGCCCGTTACCGGGGCTTTCACCGTTTTGACCTGACTACCTGCATCGCTTGCGATCAGTGCGCCAAGGCCTGTCCGGTCGATTGTATCTACATCGGCAAGGAGAAGGTCGAAGGGAGCAAAGGCTTCAAGGTCACAGGCTACACGATTGACTACACGAAGTGCATGTTCTGCGCGTTGTGTGTCGAGCCGTGTCCGGTCGATTGTATTTTTATGGGTTCGAGTCATGACTTGAGTTGTTACAGTCGAGACGGTTGCATCGTCGATTTTTCGCGTTTGCCGATCGATGTTGCTTGGGGGAAGGCAACGCTCAATCCTACGGCCGTTGCCGACTCGAAGGTAATCAGCGAGCCGGTGCATGGTGGTCCCAACCAATAGCGAAAGTCTGTGTGTGATGAACGCTTGCGATTCCCAGCCGAAAAAGCTGTTTACGGTCGAGGAGGCGAATGCCCGCCTGCCGTTGGTTCGGGCAATCGTGCAAGACTTGGCCGAGCTTTCTCGGGATGTGATTGAACGCCGAAGCCGCCTGGCTCATCTGTTGGCCGGACGCGACATGCAGTCCGAGGGCGACCCCTATGCGTTGGAGTTGGCCCAGATGAAGGAAGATCTGGAGCGAGACAGCACCCGGTTGCAGGAGTATGTCGAGGAGCTGCGCGAGTTGGGGGTCGAGCCGAAAAACGGGCCGGAAGGGTTGGTCGATTTTCCGGCCAAGATCGATGGCCGTGTGGTCTATCTGTGCTGGAAGTTGGGCGAGCCGGAAGTGCTCTACTGGCACGAGCTAGATGCAGGATTCCGTGGCCGGCGACCGTTGGCCGCGGGGACGGCCGTCGACTCAGCGACCGGCGAAGGGGCCGAGTCGTTTGGCGATCCTGCCTAGGGGCATTTCTGGCCGCTAGGGCGGGGTTTGTTTTGCCTGGTCGTACGCGATAGTGCGCTACTCTGTGATTGGATATTCCTTGTTGGATAGTTGAATATTCTTGTCCAATCACTGGGAGTAAATATCCAATATCCAACAAGGAATGTCCAATTTCCAAGGAAGGAATGGTTGGTCAGTTGCGCAATTCCTTCGCTGGCGTTTCAGGCTTGCTGGAGAACCTCTCAGGCCCAGCAAGAACCAAGCGACCGTCTCCCAATCGCGAAAATCCCCCGACTATAAAAAAGCCGAATTCTGTGGGCCGTGGTCGCTAGTCAAAAGCGCTCTGGCCAATTACAATGCCTGGTTTCGGTGACGGGTGCAACTGGCGCGAACGACGTGTTTGGGCGAGCCCCGGTGCCGCAGGTGGCTCAACACTGGCCAGGGCGAATCGACAGGCTTGATTTCAAGGTACAACGCAAGGTCATGGCAACCCCTACAGCAATCGTTGGCTATTTGGCCCTTTTTGTCGCGGTGGGAATTCTCTTTCTGCTGGTCAATTTGCTGGTCGGCAGGTTATTGCGTCCCAGCGATCCTCATGCCGAAAAGCTCGAAATCTACGAGTGCGGCGAGCCGACCATTGGTTCTAGCTTTGTGCAGTTCGACTTGCGATTCTATGTGGTTGCGTTGTTGTTCATTATCTTCGATGTTGAAGTTGCCTTTTTCTTTCCCTGGGCAACCGTTTTCGGCAAGGCCAATCAACTGGCCCAGTCCGAGCAGGTGGTGGTCGACGGCCAGTTGACCGCAGGTGCCGAGGGAGTTTATCGCGAGTTGGGCGTCGCAGCGCCGACGGTGGCCAACACGGTGGGCGATGCGGCTGCTGGGGCGATTGCCCAACAGGCCAGCACGTTGGCCTGGCTGTCGTTTGCCGACATTCTGGTCTTCTTCTCGGTGTTGATGGTTGGGTTTGCCTATGTTTGGAAACGGGGTGATTTGGATTGGGTGCGAGCCATCAGCCCGCGTGAAGAAGCCTTGCGGCGGAGCCCGCCTGAAGTGTCGGCCGAACCTGAGCCAGCGATGTCAGCCTAGGGTGGTTTTTGGTGATTGGTTTTTAGTTGTTGGTTGTGTGCCTAGCAGAAAGACGTCATGAGTGGTCCATCGTTCCTCGACGGTTTAAAAGCAAAGTTTGGCGACCAGGTTACCGGCTCGAATTTGGAAGCGATCGATCCATGGATCGAAGTGTCGCCTGCGGTGATTGTCGAAGTGTGCCGCTATTTGAAGGAAGAGCCTGGGGCGGCGTTCGACTATTTGAATTGCGTCACGGCGGTCGACTATTTTGAGCCGGACGAAAAGAAAGCGGCCAAGACCAAGTGGGAGCCGCATCTCGAGGTGGTTTATCATCTCTGGAGCGTGCAGCACAAGCACAGCTTGGTCGTCAAGGTGATGTTGCCCCGGTGGCAAGATGACGTGGAAGGCCAATTGCCTGAGGTTTCGTCGGTGGTCGAGGTCTGGCCAGCGGCCGATTGGCACGAACGCGAAGTCTATGACCTGTGCGGGGTACGGTTTCTCAAGCATCCCAATCTACGTCGAATTCTTTGCCCGGAGGATTGGGTCGGACATCCGTTGCGTAAGGATTATGAAATGCCGCTGGAATACCAGGGAATTCGCGGCCGATAGCATGAAGCGGTTAAGGGTATAGGGTTGAGGGTGGAGGGAACGCGCTAGCGCGTACTAATCACCAAAAACTAAAAACTAAGAACCAAAAACAAACATGGCTACGCAAACTGACGACTCGCAGATTATTGAAATCGATGTGCGGACCGACGAGATGTTGGTCAACATGGGTCCGCAACATCCGAGTACCCATGGGGTGTTGCGGCTGGTGCTGCGGACCGACGGTGAAATCGTCTCCGAAGTCACCCCGCACATCGGCTATCTGCATCGCTGCGCCGAAAAAATTGGCGAGAACCTGACGCCGCGTCAATGGGTTCCTTACACCGACCGGATGGATTATCTGGCCGGGATGAACATGAATCTCGGCTGGGCCTTGGTGGTCGAGAAGTTGCTCGATTACGACCTGCCTGAGAAGGCCCGGCACCTGCGGGTTATCATTGCCGAACTGGGGCGGATCGCCAGTCACCTGGTCGGCATGGGCACGTTTGGTCTCGACTTGGGGAGCTTCAGCCCGTTTCTCTATGCCTTTCGTGAGCGAGAAAAGATTCTCGATCTGTTTGAAGAGGTTTGTGGAGCCCGACTGACTTACAGTTACTTGACCGTCGGCGGTGCGACGTCCGACTTGCCTGGTGGGTGGTTGCAGAAGTGCGAGGCCTTTCTCGAGCAGTTCGAGCCGGTGATTGCCGAGTACCACGCGTTGCTCACCACCAATTCGATTTTCGTCAAGCGGACCGCCGGCATCGGCACCATGTCACCTGAGTTGGCAATTGCCTATGGGTGTAGCGGGCCGGTGTTGCGGGGCAGTGGCATCGACCAGGATCTGCGGCGCGACGGCGAAGAACGTTACACCGAAATGTATGACGGTTATGCTTTTGAGGTGATTGTCGAGAAGGACGGTCACTATCCGCGCGATCACGACTACCCGGCGGTGCCCCGCGAGGCCGAACTGGGCGATAGTTGGCACCGGTTCTATGTGCGGATGCTCGAGGTGATGCAGGCGATCGACCTGATTCGTCAAGGCATTGATCGCTACAGCACGTCCTCTGGAAGTTGGGGCGAGCCGATTAAGCTGAACCAACGGTTGCCTGCCGGCGAGGCTTACCTGGAGACCGAAGCGCCGCGCGGCCAGATGGGGTTCTATTTGGTAAGCGACGGCTCGGCGATTCCTTGGCGCGTGCGAGCTCGCAGTAGTTGTTTTTGTAATTTGTCGGTGGCCGAGGTCTTGTGTCGGAATATTTTGATCGCCGATATTCCGGCCATCGTCGGCTCTTTGGACGTGGTGATGGGGGAAATTGATCGCTAGGCCGAAGGATCGTAAAAATTCCTTCGCCCCTCGCTTCAGGCTTTAATCCACATGGTTTGGGAGGCAAAGCCTAGTACCTTAATCCACTTAGATTTGTGGGTTGCAAGCTTCTGTTTGCCCCCTAGCCGCGCTCACGTCGCGTCGCCGGGGCCTTCCAAAAACAAATGAACTCAGTTACTAGCAGGAAATCAAGGGAAATGCAGGCCACAGGCCTGTACATTCGTGTGGCCGTGTGCCATATTCCACAATTCTTTACCAGCAAGATTTTGAGCGACGTGAGACCAATCTGACCGTGTGGAACATCGGTTAAGTTGGCCAGCAAATTCGACGCTCGTTTGTAGATCAGGGATACACGACCTGTGGCAGAATTTCTGGCGCCGTATTTCAGCACAAATTGGCAGTGGGTCGCCTACCTGTTGGTGGCGTTGGTCCATTGTGCCTTGTTGATCGGCCTGGTGGCCAAAGGCGCGCTGCTGTTTATCTGGCTCGAACGAAAAGTTTCCGGCCGCATCCAAGATCGGCTTGGCCCAACCCGGGTGGGCGGCAAGTTCGGCTGGCTGCAGACGTTGGCCGACGGGGTCAAGCTGATTGCCAAGGAAGACGTCACGCCTGGCGACGCTGACCGGATGCTCTTCAAGTTAGCGCCCTATGTGAGTTTCTGTGCCTCGTTTGCGGCCTTTATCGCGATTCCATTTGCCGCCGGTTGGGCCGCGCAAAACCTGAACACCGGGGTCTTCTTCGTGTTGGCCGTGCTCGGCATGGAGGTGTTTGGGGTGATTCTGGCCGGCTATGCCTCGGCCTCCAAGTGGTCACTATTCGGGGCAATGCGCGAAGCAGCCCAGGTGGTCAGCTACGAGGTGCCGTTGGGCATCTGTGCGGTGGTGCCGGTGATGATCGCCGGTTCGATGGACCTGAACGTGATCGGCGAGCGGCAGGCTGGCTGGTTCACCAACTGGTTTGTCTTTCACGACCCGTTTACCTTCATCACGTTTTGGGTCTACTTCACCTGTTCCACGGCTAGCGTGAATCGGGCTCCGTTCGACTTGGCCGAAGCCGAAAGCGAACTGGTGGCCGGTTTTCATACCGAATATTCCGGCCTCCGCTGGAGCTTTTTCTTCATGGCCGAATATGGCTCGATGCTGGTCGTGAGTCTATTGGCCGCGATCCTCTTCCTCGGCGGTTGGAACGGACCGATTCCGATCACACATTTGGTCGGGCTAACCGCTGAGCAAGGCGTCCTGACCGGTGTAGTCGGCGGGCTGTTGGGCATCGGTAACACGCTCTTCAAAGGCGCGGCTCTGGTCACGGTGATGATCTGGGTTCGCTGGACGTTGCCTCGCTTGCGCATCGACCAGGTAATGACAACCTGTTTGAAATACTGCACCCCGATTGCGGCGGCCATGTTCCTCGGGGCAGCCCTGTGGAACTTGTCTGGCATTCCGTTTTTGAACGATTTAGCGCCGCACCGCGCACCGCTCGAGGTTCGCGAGGCGCTGCCCAATTCGACCGCCCAAGCGGAACCGCCGGCAGACGGCACCGAACAGCCTGAGTCGAACGACGCGGTTGCCCAAGGGGTGTCGTCTGCGGACCACGAGACACATGTCGCCGGCCCCGTGCAGGCGAGGAGATAGGGCAATGGAACAAGGGATCTACTGGCCTTCGTTTTTCTTTTTGCTGTTTGGCGCGATTTCCTGTCTGTTTTCAGTGGCGGTGGTGCTGACCAGCAATATTGTTCGCATGGCCTTCTACCTGGTGCTGGCCCTGGCGGCGACCAGCGGCCTGTTCTTTCTGGCCGGCGCCGATTTTGTCGGCGCGATGCAGTTGATGATTTATGTCGGCGGCACGTTGGTGCTGTTGATCTTTGGCGTGATGCTAACCGGCAAGGGACCGTTCGTTTCGCTTTCAACCCGAGGCGGCGAGTGGATTTTAGCGGCCCTGGTTGGCGGTTCGTTGTTGGCCACGTTGTTGCCGGCCACACAGGCGGTTGACCAATGGCAAGGCATCTCGCGCGACGAGTTGCCCCAAACGGTCTCGCCCACGGCCACGCGGTTAGGGCTCGGTTTGCTCGGTGCCCGAGTCGACAAACTTGACCAGCCCAACCCGGCGCTGCGCGAAGGGATGAGCGGCTACCTGCTGCCGTTTGAAATTGTTTCTATTCATCTGTTGGTCGTACTGATCGGGGCGGCCTATCTCGCTCGGGCAAAACGTCGCCGAGCAACGGAGATCGTGGAATGACACCGCTGTTCGCTAGCCTGTTGACCGAACCGGTCGGGGTGTCGCACTACATGATGGTTGGCGCCGTGATGTTTGTTTGCGGCGCGGTTTGCATGGCGACCAAACGCAATATCCTAGGCGTGCTGATGGGCATCGAACTGGTGCTCAACGGCGCGAACATCAACTTTATCGCTTTTGGCAGTCCCTACCTGCGGAGCGACGCCAATCAATTGGGCCTGGACGGTCAATTGATTGCCCTGTTTGTGATCGTCCTCGCGGCGGCCGAAGCGGCCGTGGCCTTGGCGATCGCTTTGAACTTTTACAATCAACACAATTCGATCGACATCGATCGGGCGGACGAACTGCAGGGCTAAGCGTGAACGGCTGACAATGGCCGCGGCTCGGTTTTTCCGAGACTTTCTCGACAAACACCAAGACACAAAACTTCGAAACTGCGATCCATGGGAAATCCGGAAACCGCCATTCCGATCTTACTAGGCATTGCTTGGTTGTTGCCGCTGGCCTCGTTCACCATCATCCTGTTCTGGGGCCGGATGCTGGGCCGCGCTGCCGCGCTGGTCGCCACCTCGGCCATCGTGAGCGGGTTTGTGCTCTCGTTGATCGCGCTGGTTGGCTTTTGGCTGCCTAGCCATCCGCTGAGTTCGGGCCACGACGACCATATAAGCGGTGGAGGGTTGAGGGTGGAGGGTGGAGGGCACGCGCTAACGCGGACTGCTCACCACTCACTATTCACCACCCACCACTCACCACCTACTACAAGCGGTCGAGGGTCGAGGGTCGAGGGTCTAGGGCATGCGCTAACGCGGACCACCACCTACTCACCACCCACCACCCACCACGACGATCACCACCACGCGGCCCCGGCCTACTACGCCGGCGACTGGTATTCGTTGGTCGAAATCGGGCAGCTCAAACTCTCGATCGGCTACTACATCGACTCATTGACCGTCGCCATGTTCTGCATGGTGACGTTGATCGCCTCGTGCATCCACTTCTACGCCATGGGCTACATGCACGAAGAGTTGCACCCTGTGACCGATCACGAAGTGACTCTGTCCAACGGCGACCATTTGACGCGGCCAGGCCGCTTTTATCGGTTCTTCCAATATCTGTCGCTCTTTTGCTTCAGCATGCTCGGCATTGTCTATGCCGGCAACGTGGCGATGGTGTTTATCTTTTGGGAATTGGTCGGCATCTGCTCCTATTTCCTGATCGGGTTTTATATCGAACGCAAGAGTGCCTCGACGGCTGCCAACAAGGCGTTCATCGTCAATCGCGTTGGCGACTTCGGCATGATTATCGGCCTGATGGCCTTGTTCGGCAGTTTGGGGACGTTCAACTTTGGCGACACGGTCGACGAGACTGGTCAAACCCAGGCTGGCATCTTCAGCCTGATTCGACCGGCTGAAAACCACCACCGGCTACAGACGCCTGAAGCGATGGTGTTGGCCTCGGCCCGCGACCAGCAGGCGGCCATTCGCGGCAGCCATCTGGGCGAGCCGCAAGCGGCCGATGCGGTCGATGCCCAGCTGAACAACCAGCTGGATACCTGGCGCGAGCAAGGCTACGGCTACTGGCTGCTGGTGATCGCTGGCCTGGGCATCTTTTGCGGCTGTGTCGGCAAGAGTGCGCAATTCCCGTTACACACCTGGTTGCCTGACGCGATGGAAGGCCCCACCCCGGTGTCGGCCCTGGTCCACTCGGCCACAATGGTCGCCGCTGGCGTCTATCTGGTTGCCCGATTTTTCCCGGCCTTCGCGCCGGAAGTGTTGTTGACGATTGCCTACGTCGGGCTAATCACGCTGTTCCTAGCGGCCACGATTGCAATCACGGCGACCGACATCAAACGGGTATTGGCCTATTCGACCGTTAGCCAGCTAGGCTACATGATGCTGGCTTTGGGTGTCGGCGGTTGGCTGGCCGGGGTGTTTCACCTGTTTACCCATGCGTTCTTCAAGAGCCTGTTGTTCATGTGCTCCGGGTCGGTAATTCACGCGGTGCACACCAACGAGATGACCGAGATGGGCGGGCTGCGACACAAAATGCCGTGGACAGCCTACACGATGTTGGTCGGTTGTTTGGCGATTATCGGGGCCGGCATCCCGTTTGTCATTGGCTTTAGCGGCTACTACTCGAAGGACGCGATCCTCGAACAGGCGCTCAACTTTACCAATCACAATCCGGTCCACGCGATTCTGTTTTACGGAGCCGCCGGCGGCGCCGCGATTACGGCGTTCTACATGTTCCGGCTGTGGTACATGACCTTTGCCGGCGAGCCGCGCAACCAGCATCGTTACGACCATGCCCACGAATCGCCCAAGGTGATGTATTACCCGTTGGTGGTGCTATCGGTCTTTGCGATCGGGGTCGGTTGGTCAGTCGGCGGTTTGAGTCTGACTGGTTTGCTCGAGCAGGCTCGCCCGGCCGGCACGTTGCCGACGGTCGAAGGGGGCCTGTTGCTCGGCGACTTGGTGATTCCCAACGAACATGACAGCCACCTGCCGGCCGTGAAAACCCCGGCTACCTGGATCGCCTTTAGCACGGCCATGGCCGGTTTGTTACTGGCCACGGTGATTTACTGTTGGCGGAAGGTCGATGCCGAAGAGATTCGCTCGCAGTTCCGCGCCGTGCATCGCTTCCTGGTCAACAAATGGTGGTTTGACGAGCTTTACGACGCGATTTTCGTGCAGCCGACTCATTTTGTCGCCCGACGCGCGTCACAAGTCGACAAGTCGGTGCTGGACGGTTTGATCGACGGCAGCGCCAAGGTCGTGCGTTGGTGTTCGCGGATTTTAGACGGCGTATTGGACCGTACGGTGGTCGACGGCTCGATCAATCTGTTTGCTCGGAAAACCTGGGGGCTCGGATTGTCTCTGCGAAACGTGCAAACTGGCCAGTTGCGTCAATATGTGATGTTGATCGTCGTCGGAACGGTCGCCCTGTTTGCGTTGGTGAGCTTCTTTTGGAGCATCGCCCTCGCTGGATAATTGAATCATGGTAGCAGCGGCCAGTGGCCGACGCGCGAAACTTGTTTGTGCCGGCATTATTTTCGCCTTTGGAAAGCCCGATTATGAGTTTGACGGATCCCGCAATTTTTCTTTCATTGGTCATTTTTCTGCCTGCCCTGGCGGCGCTGGTGCTGGCCTTCTTCCCCCGTGGTAGCGAAGGGGCGATGAAGCTCTTTTCGCTGCTCACCACGATCGTGGTTTGCTTGCTGACGTTGGCCATTCCGGCCGGCCTGGTGAACACGACGTTCGTGGCAGGCGAAGCCGGCATGCAAAACCTGATTAGCTTGCCCTGGATTCCGACATTCGACATTCATTACCTACTGGCGCTGGACGGCATCAGCTTTCCGCTGGTGATTTTGACCTCGTTCTTGAGTGTGCTGGCCTTTGGGGCAAGCTGGAACATCAACAAGCACGTGAAGGCCTATTGCATTCTGTTCTTGTTGCTCGAAACCGGCATGTTGGGCGTCTTCATGGGGCTCGACTTCTTTCTGTTCTACGTCTTTTGGGAAGTCATGCTGTTGCCG
>JANQPJ010000168.1 GCA_028289525.1 Pirellulales bacterium | reverse complement strand
CAGGAGGATTGCAAAGTCAACGATTCTATAAAAACAGCGGTCGGTGACCGCTCGCGAAACGGCTAGATTTTCCTGTTTCGCGCTTCGACCACCGGTTGCTGATTCTTCCCAAGCATGACTTTGCAGCTCTCCTGCAACGCGAGTGGGGAGACAGTCACTGCGAACGAAATTATGCTAAAATTGGTCCGATACTGGTTTTGAAATGCCTTCTAGCTTGCCAGGCGGCTGCGGTTGTGGCTGGGCAGCGCCGTTGTTCTTCTTGTCGCCCCATTGTTCGTTAAATTCGATGACGCGGCGCAACTCGTCAATGATGTCCTGAGCTTGGCCGCGGTAGTAATCGTCCGAGCATGTCTCGACAAACTTTTGCCATTTCCTGAGGTTTGACTTGATCGTGCCGCCCTTGCCGGTTGCTTTCTTGAGGCCGTAGAACTTCTTGCCAATCTTGATTCGGTCGGCATATTGATCCTTGCTCAATTCCTGGATCATGCGGTTGACGTCTGTTTCGTACTTTCGGATGCCTTTGACAAAGGTCGAAAAACGCCTTAGTTCGTGGTAGGCCAGCGCGACGTCGTCGCCTTCGTACAACGAGTCAAGGTAGTCGAACTGGGTTTCCAAAATTCTGGCGTCCACATAGTCGATCATCGCCAGCGCAACTTCTGCAACCTCGTTCTCGTCTTTCTCTTCGTCCGCGTCGGCCTGTTGGTCTGGGTCGTAGACAATTTCGTTGTTGGCCGCAGGGTAGGTTTCGCCGTCTTCGGTCAGTTTTTTGGCCAACGGCAGCGCGATTCGCATGGCCAAACTGTATTTATGCTGCCGCATGGCCATGAACGACTTGGCCAAAGGAGGCGACTGCGCCAACAGCACAGTGGTCAGTCCAGGAATCGGAGGCATACCGCCATAGAACGACAGGCGCTCGTGCGATGACGCCAGAATAAATCCCACGGTAGCGTTCATGATGCTCGAAAAGCCGCTCTCCAGGCCACGAAACCCGTTCAGGTAGTAATCTCCCCCGGTGTTGCCAGGCCCGCCAACATACGAAACTTCAAACTGGCCAGGTTGGGAGGGGTTGGGCTGCCAGGCCAGGGCGAAATACCAACGCCACAGGCTCATTAACTGGACGTATTGTTGGCGGTCGAACGCCGCCAGGCCGGCGGTGCTCGCGGCAATCCCGAGGGAGCTGACCGCGTGGGCTTCGAGCAAGGCTGACGAATGGCGTGTAGGCCAGGTAGCAACTTTAGCCCGATAGCTTAATTCGTTCGGAGTGATGGTCCCCAACATTTTGGGCGACACCACCAAGTGGTGCCACGCCAACGCGGCGTGTCCGGAACGCATGCTCGATTGATGATCGCCCGCCCAGGCATACCCGATGCCTCCTCCGCCGCCAGTTTCCTTCCGCACCCGATCCAGCGCCATGCCAAACGCCGGCTGAACATCCGCTGGATCGAGCCCACACCTGGAAGCACTGGCAAAGAACCACAGCGCCGCCGTGGTAGTGGCGTTCAACCCCCGGCCGCCATAGGCGACTTGGTCCGTGTTGCTGAGGTTAATCCCGTGGCCATATCGCCCGTGGCTGGGAATCCCTGCGGCCAATCCCTTGGCGATGTTCAGAATTGCCTGGGCTACGACCGGATCGGGATTGATCAGATAGTACTCACACAGCATGACTCCTTTGTAAGAAAGCTTCCAGACGCTGCCTCCTTGAACCGGCTCCGAGGCGTGTGCTTTTGCAGCGTTCATGATATAAGGCTCGACAACCTTTTGGCCAACCCCTGACTTGTGGCCTAGCAGGGCCATCACGCCCAGAGCATTGGTTACCTCGCCGCCTGGCAAACTTCCTCGCGATTTGAACTGCTCGGCCATCGCTTGGCAGACGTGGTCGTAGATGTGTTCGGACCGCGCGCACTTGAACGGGAAGGTGTTCGAGAAGCCTGGCGCGGTCGACAAATAGACCGTGATGGTTTGTGGCTTTTGGCCTTCAAGAATGACCAAGTCGAGCCCGCCGTCTTGCCGGCGCGCGCCGTCGATGGCAAAGCCAAGCTGCCGGAGCGGCATCATGTAGCCAGTCGTAAATGGCTGGCCTGCGACCCCGACGATGCGCATGCCTGGCTTCAGATTGGCCGCGGCACCTGGCTGGCCAGGATAAACCTCTTTGATCTCTAAGGCTGGCTGGCCTTTGACCACGGCGACCCGCCCGCCAATCTCGCCCATCGGATAGGTCGACTGGGTCGAGGCCGCTTGGCTCTGGACGCCATGGCACAGGATTGCGCTGAGGAAGATGAAAACTTGAGCAATTTTTATCCAAGATTGCTGTATGCCCATGGTCGGCAAGCCTGTTGTTGGTTGTTGGTTGTTGGTTGTTTAGTACGCGTCAGCGCGGTGGCCACTCGCGAAACCAATGAAATCGAGTGTTTCGCGAGCGGCCACCGGCCGCTGCTATTGTTTGAACATTGACTTTGCAGTTCTCCTGGAGTTCAAAGAGAAAGAGCTGCTTTAGTGTTTAGTTTGTTGTACATGTCAGGCTGTCTCTCAGAGCCGGCAATTGGTGATTTGGGTTTCCAGGATGGCTCTGGCGCCGATGGCTTCGAGTTGTTCCATGATTTCGATCACCTCTTTGCGGCGAACCATCGCCCGCACGGCGCACCAGTCGTTGTCCTCCAGCGCGCTGACGGTTGGCGAATTAAAGCCCGGCGTAATCGCTTCGGCCTGGGTTAGTTGCTCCCGAGAGACATTATACTCCAACAACGAGTAGCCTCGAGCAATCACGACTCCTTCCAGCCGTCGGACAATCCGGTCGGCCAGTTGGCCATGGGACGTCTGAGGGTTTTGAATCAAGACGGTTTCATAACGGCCAATTTCATCGAGAATCCGCAGTCGGTTGGCCGCTAGCGTGCTGCCGGTTTCGACCAAATCGACAATCGCATCGGCGACCCCGAGGGCGATCATCACCTCGACTGAGCCAGAAATATTCACCAGATGGGCCTGAGCGCCGTGGTCAGCTAGGTAGCTTTTCGTCACTCCAGGAAAGCTGGTGGCGAGACGTGCGTTGTTCAAGTCGGCCGGCGTGGCGACGGGGCTGTCTTCCGGGACACAAACGGCCAACCGACAGGCACCCACGCCCAAAGGCAAGCGTGTATTGAGGTCGACTTGGGCTTCAGCCACCAGATCGCTGCCGGTGATGCCCATGTCAATCGCGCCTTCGGCACAGAGTACAGGGATGTCATCGGTTCGCAAAAACGTGATGTCGATCGGCATGTCGCGCACCCGGGCGAACAGGCTACGGTCTTGCCGCCGAAAGCGGAGCCCTGCCTGTTGTAGCAGGTCGGTGGCCAATTCGGCCAAACGGCCCTTGCTGGGAATGCCAATGCGGAGATGGTTCATTTTTGAGTCGAGAGTCGAGGGCTAGTGAGGGCGTGGTGGGCGAGCGGCTTTTTCGACAATTCCCGAGACCCCTTCGCGACGGGCTAGCTCGGCTTCGACCTCGGCCAGCTGAACGTCGCGACTGGCCAATAGAACCAAGAGGTGGTATACCAGATCGGCCGCTTCGCGGATCAAGTGTTGCCGGCCCTCTTCGCCAGGCTCACCGGCCGCTTCGACGGTTTCGCCGGCCTCTTCGATCACCTTTTGACTGATCTTGGGCACCCCGCCGGCAAGCAATTTAGTGGTCCACGAGCCCTCAGGCATCGTTTCGCGACGTGTTTCAATCAAGGCCATCAGCCGAGCCAAGGTTGAGTCAGACGGGTTCACGCTTTCGCCTTTCCAAGTCGTGCCGAAGCCGCCACAATAGGGAAAACCGTTTATTTTACTGCCATGCTCCGGCGAAAGCTAGCGCTCATTTCCTATGTGTCTGGCCAGATTTTCTGGCAGCTGTCAATCCCTCTTAAATCTCAGTACAAATACAAGCCCGACGCGCAAGCGAGGGAAGAGGTTCCACTCAAGTTCCCTCGCTTGCGCGTCGGGCTTGTATTTGAGTGGTTTTCAAAACACCAGAAATATTTGCCGCACACATCCCAAATCCCAAATCAGAAATCAGAAATTCACCAGGGTCCGCGGACAGGGTAGACGCCGAACTGGGTCGTGTCGCTTGGCCATGGCGGGGTTGACTGGAAGCCAGCGCCACCGCCAAACGGGCCTGGCCATCGACGGCCGAATTGGTGATGCATGGTCGTAATCCGATTGTTCCCCACGCCCCAGCCCCAATCGGTCATGCTGGCCGCCGTCGGAGGCACAACCAGGGCGATCGGCTGTCCCCAGGCGGTGTGCTGATAGGTTCCGTGCCAAGGGCGATATTGAGAATACCGATAGGCATAGCGCCGCGCGCCGCCAGCTTCGACGGTCGAAGCCGTCAAAACCAGGGCTCCGACGGCCAACACCAAAATTCCCAGTCGATAAAAATGGTTCACGAGAATCAGTCCTTTCCACGATATGCCAGTACTCAACGGTGGCGGATTCCCAATCATTTGCCTTTACAACCCTAATAGCTTCTTGCCTGGAAACCATTGCGGTCGGGCTTGGTACTTCACCTTCGTATGGCTCCAACTTCCGCCTGGCCAACTGCTCCAGTAATCGCGACGGTGAGGGTACAGATATTCATGGGGCATCAGCGGTTGATATGTGTAATAGGTATGACCTGTTCGGGCAGGGACCGGCAACGGGGTCGTATAAAGCTGTGCCGGTACGCCCGACTGGCTCATATGGTCGTAGGCATAAAAGTTGTAAAACAGATCGCCCCGCCGCGAGTGGCGGCTATGCGGATGGGGGCCCCGGCCGCCAGCGTTGGCCGTGTGCGATTCGATCAAATCGAGCTGAGACGTGGCCACCAAGGCCAGGCATAAGCTCGCCAGACGGAGACAGGTACAAGGCATCGGCGTGGTTCCTACTCGCTCTTCTCTCGACGGCAATGAAAGTGTCCAAAGAGAGTTCTCGGCCAGGGCCAAGCGGTGCGGTCAATCTTTATGTGGCGGTTGTCCTGAATGCCCTAGATTGACGATTTTTACCACCAAAACCGCCTGGGAGGCCGGCCTGCGACTCGCTATAATCGCTACGAATTAGCTATTTTGCGTCCTTTGGCGGCTGATGCTGGATGTCTGGCGGGGTGTCGTGGGGACCAGTTGTGAGTTCAGGGAGCGGTAGGGCATTGGCAACCAGGACGGTCAAACGGAAGCGTGTGAAGAGAGTCGTCAAGAAAGCTGGGGAAAAGCGGCCAGTCAAACGGCATTCTTCCAGCGACACGCCCAATGGGCAGACGAACGGTCAACCGGTCCGCCGCAAGAAAAAACGTCGCCGCGCGACGGCCGAATCGATGGCCGCCAGTCAGCGCGACATCTCGGTTAGCGAGTTTTTCGCCAAGAACCGCCACCTGCTGGGGTTCGACAATCCGCGCAAGGCCCTGCTCACCACGGTGAAAGAAGCAGTCGACAACTCGCTCGACGCATGTGAAGAAGCCGGCATCTTGCCTGAGATTTGGGTCCACATTCAGCAGACCGGTACGAACCGCTATCGGGTTGGCATCCAGGACAACGGACCGGGGATTCTCAAAAAGCAGATCCCGCTGATCTTCGGCAAGCTGCTCTACGGCTCCAAGTTTCATCGTCTAAGGCAGAGTCGAGGGCAGCAAGGCATCGGCATCAGCGCCGCCGGCATGTACGGCGTCCAGACCACCGGCAAGCCGGTCAAAATTCTCTCCAAAATCTCCAAACGCAAACCGATTCACTACTACGAAATCCAGATCGACACCAAACATAATAAGCCCAAAATTCTCAACGGCCGGGGCGAAGGGGTCGACATTCCGCCAGGCGACAAAGGCGCCAAGTACATCGAAAAACATGAGATCGAGTGGGACGAGGTCGATCATGGCACCCGAGTGGCCATCGAACTAGAGGCCAAATATGTGCGCGGCCGGGGAAGTGTCGACGAATATCTCGAACAGACCGCGATCGCCAACCCTCATGTGACAATCCACTATCGCGACCCGGACGACGAAGAGCGCAATTACAAGCGGAGCGCCGAAGTGTTGCCGCCTGAGCCGAAAGAGATCAAGCCACACCCGTATGGAGTTGAGCTGGGCCGGTTGGCCGGCATGTTGCACGAAACCGACAAGCCGACGTTGTCGCAGTTTTTGACCTCCAGCTTTTCCAGGGTAAGCCCGAGTGTGGCGCAACGGTTGTGCAAGGCAGCCAAGCTGACGACCCGAGCGCGACCGCAACGGATCGGCCGGCAAGAGGCTGACGCCCTGTATCAGGCAATCCAGCACACCAAAATCTCGAACCCTTCGACCGACTGTATCTGTCCGATTGGTGAAGAGTTAATTCTCAGCGGTTTGCACCACGTGGTGCCTGGCGAGTTTTTTGCCGCGGCGACTCGGCCGCCTGGCGTCTATCGGGGCAATCCCTTTCAGGTTGAGGTCGGCTTGGCTTATGGCGCGGCCGCACCGACCCAACGGGTGACCAAAGAGTTACTCGACGAGCTGATCGAAGAGACCGATGCGCGGACGATTCGCCAGTTCCTGATGACCACGTTCAATGGGCTGGGCAGCGACGCGGCCGAACGAATTATCAAGGAATCGGGGCTTGGCACCCGACAATCGCCTTCCCGGTTGAAGCCGAAAGAGACGGCTGCCTTGCTCAGCGCGATGACCAGCGTCAACATCAGCGAAGGCCAGACGATGGACGTCTTGCGGTTGGCCAATCGGGTGCCGTTGCAGTTTCAGCATGGCGCCTGTGCTATCACGCAAACCGTGCTTTCGACCAATTGGCGATCTTATGGGCTCACCCAGTCACGCGGTTCGTTGCCCAAGGGCCCGGTGACCGTGATGGTCCACATCGCCAGCGTTTGGGTACCCTTCACCAGCGAGTCGAAAGAGGCGGTCGCTTCGTATCCTGAGATTCAAAAAGAGTTGCGGCTCGCCTTACAGGCAGTCGGCCGCAAGCTCGGCATGTATCTGCGTCGTCGCAATCGCGTGCGCCAGGAAGGTGAGCGGCGCAATGTCTTTTTGCGTTACTTAGGCGAAGTGGCCGGCGCGGTGAGTGAAATCAACGGGGCCGATCGTCAGACGTTGTACGACCAGTTGCTCAAGGTGGCTCAAAAGCGAACCCAAGAGGCCGACGTCAAGATGGACGATCGCGGTCGGGTGATCGACCCCGCGGCCAACGATTTTGGCGACCATGTGCTGATCGTCGATCCGGCCGAGGCCGATGCTGGGATCAATCGCGCCAACAAGGAAGAACCCGCCGAGGAAGAAGAATAGATGGCCAAACGCAAGGTAGTTCGTCGCAAAACGCCAACGCCCCCGGCGTCCAATACGAAATCACGAGTCAAGCTGTCACCTCGCGATCGCAAGACCATGGACGCGTTGACCGGCTTGGCCGATGGGGTGGTGCGCGCGGCCACCAAACGACGAGACCCGCACGTCGACATCCCTTCGCGCACGCTCACCAATGCCCGTTACAGTTCGCGCAAGCGGATTATCGAAATGGGCAACAAGACCAACCGTCGCGAGCTGTTCAATCTCTCCCAGGCAAAAAGCTACATGCAGACCATGCTGGTGGCGAGCGGCTGTAAACGGTTGGTCGAACAGGGCAAGACCACCAGTATTCGTGGTCTCTACTACCTGCTCAAACACACGATCGAAGGGACCAAGGAAAACACGTTTGACGAACAGAGTGATTGCGACCCGGTGATCGAAGACACCGAGGTGCTGCTATCGAGTTTGCGGGAAGAGTTGCACCTGTATGCCGACAAGCGAGGAGAGATGGTAGGCAACATCACGCTCACCGACAGCGGCGACGAAATCGATTGCTCGCGGATGGGTTCCGGCGGGTATGCGGTGCCTTCGATCGTCGAGCCCGAGGTAATCCAACTTGACCGCAAAAAGTGTGACGCTAAATTTGTCTTGCATGTCGAAAAAGGCACGGTCTGGCAGCGGTTCAATGAAGACAAGTTTTGGAAAAAGCATAATTGCATTTTGACCCATGGCGCCGGCCAACCACCGCGTGGCGTACGGCGAATGCTCAACCGGTTGCATCATGAATTAAAACTGCCTGTCTACTGTGTGTTGGATAACGATCCCTGGGGATACTACATCTATAGCGTGATCAAACAGGGTTCGATCAACCTGGCGTTCGAGTCGCAACGCATGGCGATTCCCGAGGCCAAATTCTTGGGTCTGCGCAGCATCGACATGGAACGCTGTGATTTGTCGTCTGGCGTGCAAATTGCGCTCAACGACACCGACCGCAAACGGGCTAAGCAGATTGCCGCCTATCCGTGGTTCGAAAAGAAACGCGACTGGCAGCGTGAAATCCAACGGATGCTGAAGAACGATTTCAAGCTCGAAGTCGAAGCGCTGATTAGCAAAGACATCAGCTATGTTACCGAAGTCTACGTACCCGAGCGGCTGAAGAAACGGGATTGGCTCGACTAGAAACAAGCGATGCAGCTTTTGACGGTTCCCTTTGAATCGCTGTCCAGTTAAGACTCCCAAAGGACGTCGAAATACCAGTGTTTCGCGAGCGGTCACCGACCGCTGTTTTTTGTGAAATAGACGATCTTGCCAGTCCTTCTGGTTTCCGCGGACCGTTTTTTGACACCAGCGGCTCCTTTGGCTAAGATATCACCAATTCTTCGAACAGACGACACTGTCAATTCAAATCTAAAATCAGTAGTTCCGAATGGCTACTGCGATTCGTAACAGCGGCCGGTGGCCGCTCGCGAAACGTCGGTGATTGCAGATTTTCAGAAAAACAACTGGCTTTTT
>JANQPJ010000167.1 GCA_028289525.1 Pirellulales bacterium | reverse complement strand
CAGGAGGATTGCAAAGTCGTTTTTTTTGAAAAAACAGCGGTCGGTGACCGCTCGCGAAACGGCTGAATTTTTCTGTTTCGCGAGCGGCCGCCGGCCGCTGCTTTGGTGGAATCGACGACTTTGCAATCCTCCTGGCAGAGCTTGGGAACCAGTTTACCGCCAGTGTGCCCCCAAAAGAAAACACACGAGAAAGCCGCCACCAAAAATTACTGCGCCCGAAGAAAAGCTAGGGCGGAGCAACCTCTGTCCCTGTGGTAATGAATCTTATTTTTCCCATCATGCGTGTCCGTTCCGACGGACGGCTCTCGCTTTTACTGTTGTAGCTATCCGTTTGCGAGATGGTCGGTGGAGTAGAACACCGCCCAGGTTCTGCTAGAGCGAGTCGCTCTTTACCATAGCGGGCGCGACCTAATTTTCGCCGAGATTTTCCGACGAAACACGACTACGAATTATCCGAAATTGCTCTAAAATGGCTGCATGGAGCGAAGATCCCAGAATACGACCCAGCTGAGACTGTTGATTGACCGCGCTGTTGCAGACGATCCCGGAGCGTTTGACGAGCTGGCGCAAAGCGCGACAGAGCGGCTGCGAGCACTCGCCCATGCCATGCTGCGGAAATATCCACAGGTGAAACGATGGGAAGACACCGACGACATCCTGCAAGCCGCGCTGATTCGCCTGCATCGGTCGTTGGGAGAGGTCAAGCCGCAAACGACGCGCGAATTTTTCGGTTTGGCCGCTACGCAGATTCGCCGATCATTGATCGATTTGGTTCGACACTATTACGGCCCGCTCGGGCATGGCGCAAATCACCATTCCCAGGGCGGAGGAAAGGCAACAGACGACTCGCGTGGCGTTCTGACAGGTGCAATCCAGGCGACCGAACAACCGGAATCACTTCTGGATTGGGTAGAGTTTCACAACGCAATCGACAATTTACCAGACGATGAACAAGAGGTGTTTAAGCTCATTTGGTACGGCGGCTTGAAGCGAAAAGACATAGCAGCGCTGCTGGGAGTAGCTGACAAAACGGTGTTGCGCCGCTTCAATCGTGCCCGGTTGAGGCTGCAAGAACTGTTGGGAGACGACGCGCCGCAGATGTAAGCCATCATGAGTAGCGATCAGGAAATCGAAGAATTATTGGATGACAAGCTTGCCGACTGGGAACTGGCTCGCGAAGCAGGCAAAGAACTAGCTGCCAGCGAGCTGTGTGCCGATGTGCCCTACCTGACTGGGGAATTACAACGGCGGATCGAGTCCTTGCGAGCAACGTCGTGGATGTTGGTCGATCAGGCTGATGAAGCGATCGACGGAACGCTTCTACACGATTCTTTCGGCGAAACAATTTGGCGCGACTCTGACAAGACCATCCCAGAATTCGTTTCGTCTATTACCGACAGCGGCATTCTCACAGGCAGCCAGTTAGACGAGTTGCAACAGTGTGTTTTGGCTTGCGATTCGGATAGCGTGACGGACGTCGCTGAGACTTTGGTCAGCAACAATCTGCTAACAGAGTACCAGGCGAACGTTTTACTCAAAAGAAGCAAGAGTCCATTGGTGCTTGATAGATACGTGATCCTTGATTCACTTGGCTCCGGAGGCATGGGGCTTGTCTTCAAGGCATTGCACCGATCAATGGAGCGAATCGTTGCGATCAAGGTGCTGCCTGAGTTCGCAGTCGATTCCCCTGACAAGGTCAAGCGATTTCAACGCGAGGTCAAGTCGGCAGCAAAGCTGTCGCATCCCAATGTGGTTGCGGCTTACGATTCCTATCAGCGCAACGGAACCTACTTTCTGGTCATGGAGTATGTGGACGGAGTGAATCTGCACGAACACGTCCGCGAGCATGGCCCTATCTCTGTTGGCCAGGCAATCAAAATCGTTGACAGAGTATCCGCAGGCTTGAACGCAGCACATCAGCTAGGAATTGTTCATCGCGACGTGAAGCCTACGAACATCATGTTGACCTCCGACGGTACGCCCAAGCTGCTCGATCTCGGGCTGGCCCGCACGATGCAGTGGTCCAGAGAAGCACCCGACCTGGAACTGACACGCGATGGTCTGGCGATGGGGACGGCGTCCTACATGCCGCCCGAGCAAGCGCTCGACGCCAAGAATGCCGACGTTCGCTCCGACATCTACAGCCTTGGTTGTACGCTCTATTTTTTATTGACGGGGCATTCACCGTTTGAACGTAACACAACGGTTCAAACCATCGTCGCGCACCGCGAGTCGGCCGCACCACCTCTGAACGAAAAACGCGACGGCGTTCCCCCAGCAGTCGAAGCGGTCTACCAAAAGATGGTCCAGAAGCGTCCGGAAGATCGTTACCAATCGACCTCCGAGTTGCGTGCGGACCTGGAGGCAATCGCATCAGATCAAGGCGAATCTAAGTCGTCTCAGCAACCGTTGGCCCATTCGGGTCTCGCCTCGGCCAGCGGTAGTGATCGACTGGAGCCGGTCGCCGAGCAGCGGGCACCGTTGTGGCGCAGGTTTTACCACTGGCCACTGGTTACGCTTGGCATCGCGGCAGCTTTGTTTGGGTTGTTTGTGGCGGTGAGTTGGCTATGGCTAGATGACCAGGGCATCACGCATCGGGATGTTGCCAGATGGGCACTGGCCAAGGGAGGCGCCGTCACGATCAAATCGGAAATGGGGCTCGTGAATCTTGATCAAACGTCAGACTTTCCCGAGGGGGAGCTGCACATCATCGGACTCGAGCTCAACGCCGATTCCCGTCTTTTTTCGATCGAGCCGATCTTTCAAATTGAAAGTCTCGAAACTCTCCGGCTGACGGGATTCGACGAAATTGACGTGAACCAAATTGCTTCGCTCAAACAGCTCACAACCCTGTCATTGGACGATTGCGGTGTCACCGATTCTCAATTGCAAGTGCTGGTGTCGCTGGAAAGTTTGCAAAAGTTGTCGCTGATCGATGCGAAAATTACCGATGTGGGTCTTTCGCAACTGACGAAGCTGACCAATTTGACCTTTCTCGATCTATCAGGAACGCAAATCACGAGGTCCGGAATCCAGGTGTTGAACTCGATCCCCACGCTAGACATGCTTGACCTGACAATGACCAAGATCCAAGACGACGATTTGCCGCGTCTGCCACAAAGTTTGAGCTGGCTAATTTTGGCCAGCAGCGACATCGGCGATGGGGCGATCCAGCATCTTAATCATTTTGAACGGCTACAGTTCCTGAACTTGAGCGATACGAACGTGACGGAAGCCGGGCTGCGCGAGCTTGCGGTCTTGCCCGAGTTGTCCGATCTTAGCCTGGGTGGCGTGTCGATGAGTCCCGAAGCGATTCGACATCTTGGTATTTTTCCAGCGTTGTTCATGTTGACCTTGTCAGGTAACGAGCTAGATGAGGAACATCTTGCGGCGATCGCGGAACTCAAAGATATCGAGTATCTGGATCTTTCGACTACGAATCTTGATGACGACGCATTGATGCGCCTGGCTCAGTTACGGCGTCTGAATACGATCAACATCACCGACACCAACGTAACCGAGTCGGGAATCGATCGTTTCATGCGCAAACGCCCCAACTGTGAGGTGCTTGTGGATGACTCGGAGCCGTGAGGCGCTTGCTCTGCCATCTCGACTGGTTCCTCTCCACAAACACACTGACGATCGTTTGCGATCCCCCGCAGGAGGGTGGACTTCATCTGAGTTGGCTCGCGTAAGTCCGATGCCCAAGGGAAGGGCACAACTACGCGACTTCTACGAAGTTAGGGCAACTGTGCTACACCGCTTTGAAGTTCGAGCGGATCAATCTGCAAACCTTGTGGCGCTCGTCCGTTGCTCCGATCCAAAAATTCTCGCTTTGCCTGTCCGATTCTTGCTTCGACGTCCGCTTTTCTTGATAGCGAGCAGTTACTCGCCTGGAAGGCTGGATGGTTTACCAGGTATTTCAGCGCAAGAATCCAACCAATGCACTTAGGAAAGGCACAGGCCATGAGGAAACGGACGAAAAAGTTAGCGCGCCGCGATAAGCGCAATCGGCGATTTGCCTCAGAAATGCTGGAAACCAGAATTGCTCTAACGGCTTCCAGCCTGGAAATTCCCACGCAGCAAATTGCGGAGGTGTCTGCACAGGATTGGGCGATGGTAGCCAGCCTAGACGCCCCCACTCCGCTCATAGAAACGGTTGTAAACGGTGCTCAGGCCAATTGCCACCCTCCATCGGCTGGCATGAATGCACAAATGTTGGACGCACAAAGCCAAACAACGATTGGCGAGCAGACAACCGATGAGAGCGTCGATCCCGTGGACCCGACAGATGATGAATTCTCGAATAGCAACCCGATCTCGATCGCCGCCGATGTTCCGAACATAGCAACTTCGCAGATCACCATTAGCTCACTCTCGGAAAGCATCTCGGACATCGACGTCGAGGTCGACATCGAGCACACCTATGTCTCTGATTTAATGCTTACCTTGATTGCGCCGGATGGCACGCGGGTGCCTCTCGCAGACCGTGTCGGAGGAGGCGATGACAACTTTACGAACACGCTCTTCGACGACGAAGCAACCGCTTCGGTCGAAAATGCGTCCGCGCCGTTTACCGGAAGCTTCAAGCCCAGTGGCAGCCTGGCGGATCTCGACGGCATGTCGCCTAACGGCCTCTGGACGCTTGAGATACACGACGTGGCCCATCAGGATGGGGGAACGCTCAACCGTTGGCGACTGAACATTACAACCGATGAGAGCGTCGATCCAATCGATCCCGTGGACCCAGTCGACCCCATCGGACCGGTCGATTTTGCTTCACTAACTCCTGATCAACTCGTCGAGGTCGTCACCACACGCCACTATGACGACTTGCAGGGTTTATGGGACTTAGATCAGAGCGTGCGCAGCGTGTTAACCCACAGCCACATGGAAGCAGTGTTGCAAGAAATCGAATCCTCCTCCGCAAACAGCCAAAATCTACGAGAGCTTTTCTTCTTCGTCCGAGTGGGCTACTACCATGGGTTCTACGACAACGACATTAACTTTGATTCCTTGCAATCTGAGACTGCGCAGTCTCTGACATGGTTTAGCGAAACACCACAGCTCAATGCCCATCATGACCAGTCTGCTAACGTGCTGAGCGAATGGCTACTCGCTGTCGATGGTTCCGAGAATTGGGGTAGCTTTACAGACACGTTCGTCACCGTGCTACGAGATTTTCTGGATGAGCCGGAGCGTCAAGAAGACTATGTTCAGCAGGTGAATGCGTACGACATCATTACTACTGTCTTCGGACGCGGAAAACATTCGCCTGGATCGTTCAATCGCGAATTGGTCGACGTGCTGCGCGAGTTTGCTGTTATGACCAATCCCAACGAAGATCTGGCGCCTTTAGTCAACAACGCGATTTGGTCATTAGGGCACGCTGCAGATACCGATTTCGACCACGGACCAGTGCAAGCTGTCGCGCTGAGCCATTTGACCGAAGCGATGGATGTCCACGCATCAGACACGATTCAGTTCTTAACTGCCGTGAAAGCAATGGATGCGTTCGCTGGCGGCCAGAATGCGAGAGGCGAAACCGTCACTCTCGATGCGTATCGTGACGAACTTGAAGCAGCGTTGTTTCCGAACACATTGAACTTCAGCGACAGCGACACGAATCTGATCATTCGCACGTCCGTATCTGAGCAACGCGCCGCCTCGATGTTTGATGCCGTACAGGATTTGGAGTTGCAGTTCTTTGAGTTGATTGGCGGGTCGACGCCCGTAGCAGACGACCCGAACGAAACGTTAACCGTCGTCCTTTACGACAACCCTGATGACTACGGAGACTTCCAGCCACTCTTGTTTGATCTCGATTCAGACAATGGCGGAATTTACATTGAACAGGATGGTGTGTTTTATACTTATGACCGCACGCCCGATCAGTCGATCTTTAGCTTAGGTGAGTTGTTCAGACATGAATATAGCCATTACTTAATCGGGAGATATATCGTCGATGGGCTATGGGGTGAGGAACCCATCTATGAAGACTCCCGAATGACGTGGTTCGACGAAGGCTTCGCCGAGTTTTTGGTGGGAAGTTCCGTTGAGAATGGTGTTCAACCAAGGCCAACGCTCGTAGAAGAGATTGCCGCAGATAGTAGTGAGCGGATGACCGTCGATCAGATTCTACATTCGTCCTACGACGACGGCTTTGGCTTCTACTCCTATGCAGGATTGTTCTTCAATTACATGCATACGGAAGCCCCGAGTGAGCTTGATGCCATCATTGATTTTGCGCGTGCTGGCGACGTGCAGGGCTTTGACGGTTGGGTTGAGAGAATGAGCAACAGTTCGGCCCTTGAGAGACAATTCCAAAGCTATCTCGATCGTCTCGTGGCTGATGCCGACAGCTTAGATGACCCAGGCTTTGTGGGCTCGGTTCAGTTCGATAGCGTCCAGTATGCTCCGGGTGATTTGGTGACTGTCACGGTGGTCGATGATGATCTGTTCGGACAAGGCACGATCCAGGCAGAAGTTCGCTCAGGAACTGACACGGAAACAGTGACTCTATTCGAGCAAAACGGCGGGGTATTCAGTTCAACCCTGCCAACCGATCTTGGGCCTAGCGATGTTGATAATGGCGTTCTTACTCTTGCTGGTGAATTGACAGCGTCTTACTTAGACCGAGCGACACCGAATGGCACGTCCGTTGACCGGACCGCCGTGGCGGAGGTTTCGCCTGACGAATTAGAAACGTTGGCCCGTGACGCAATCTTCGCAGACGACGACTTGGAAGATTTGCTCTTTTTGCCATCAATCCTTTAATACTACAGCGCTAAGTCCAAACGGAAAGGCTTGAAAATAGCCACGGATTTACACGGATTGAACACAGATTTTCAAAGGTTGAATGTTTCCCCTCGATGGTTGACAACATGCGAATGGCTGTCAATGGGCCATTCCCCTGTAATCCGTGTTTCATCCGTGTAAGTCCGTGGCTAAAATGCTTGAGACTTAGCGCTCTAGAAACCATCTTTTTTAACATTTTAGCCGAGTGCAGTAGAAATCGAACAATCAAGGACAAAGCCATGGCTGAACACACGGCTTGATGGAAATGGTGGAAAATTGAAAAAGCACGATGATCCCTTGGAGCATCTGGTCGACCGGCTAGATCTTGTGGTGCGTGAACAGGTTGGCGAAGCGCTGGCCGACACAATGCAGCGAATCCGTCGCCTGGCCATCGAGCGACGGGCTGGCCTGCCGGACGCCGAGCCTCGTCTCGTCGAGCAACTCAAGCGTCTTGCGCCAAACGAGATAAGAGCCGTGATCCGCTGGCTCAGCATGTTTTTCGACTTGGCAAACGTCGTTGAAGATTCAAAACGCATTCGCATCTTGCAGGCACGCGATTCCCAAGCCCGTCGCGAAGGACGGCCACGCGGCGAATCGATCGGGGCTGCGGTTGTCCAACTTCAACAACAGGGAGTTTCGGCAGCCGAGATGCAACGCTGGCTCGATCGGTTGCAAATTGAGCCGGTCTTCACAGCCCATCCTTCCGAGGCCAAACGCCGTACGACACGCCAATTGCTTCGTAAAATTCGCCAACTTGTGCCAGCTTACGACGGCGCAGGCTCTGATGCCTTGGAAGCGAAGTTAATGGCCGACTTAACCGCACTTTGGCAAAGCGATCTGGTGCGACCTGACCGGCCGCCAGTGATGAGCGAAGTGAGTCGAGGGGTCTATCTTGCCTCCACCTTGTGGGATGTCGTGCCACAAATTTACAGGGAACTTCGGGCTGCTCTGCAATCAGCTTATCCCGACCATCATTTTGAACTGACACCGTTTCTCGCGTTTGGCTCTTGGATCGGTGGAGACCGCGACGGCCACCCTCTGGTCACGGCCGAGATCAGCCGCCGAACGTTTGCCCGACTGCGTCGCGCGGCTCTGGAAGGCCATCTGGCCGAATGTCGTCGCTTGCACAATCAAATGGTCATGTCAGACAAACAAGTGCCATCCGATCAAACGCTGCGAAACCGAATTGAAGCTTGTTGCGAAACCTGGCCAAACTTGAACGACCGGCTGGCGCCACTATCACACCTGGAGACCTATCGTCGGTTTATCAGACTGCTCGAATTCCGGCTCGAAAAGACGCTTGCCTCGACCGGCGCGGGGCAGACCCACGCTGGCTGCTTCGACACAGTCGCCGAGTTTCGCGATGACCTCGACTTGCTTCGTAATAGTTTGCTCGCAAATCGTGGCCGCCGAATTGTAGAACAATATGTGCAGCCATGGATCGATTTGGTCGACACGTTTGGTTTCCACTTTGCATCGCTCGACGTGCGGCAAAACTCCGCCGCACACGGCCAATGTCTGCGAGAAGTGGTGGCCCTTCAGGCATCAGCAACCGACGATCTTGCCAAGGCCGATCTTGCCGAGTTGCTCGCGCGATGCGATCTCCCCACGCCGGTCGACGCCAATCGGCTAACCGATTTGTCGCGCGAAGTTTTCGACACGTTTCTGCTCCTTGCCGAGCAATACGAGACCGGAGACGCCGAAAAAATGGGCGGCTACATCATCAGTATGACGCACTCCGCGCTCGATGTCTTGGCTGTGCTCTGGCTGTGGAAGACCGCGTGGGTTCAGCAAGGCAACGACCCACGGCATCTACCACCGTTGCCGATCATTCCATTGTTTGAAACGATTGACGACCTCCGGCAAGCGGCAACGATGCTCGATGAGCTTCTCGGTTCCGAAATCTATCAACCGTATTTATCGAGTTCATCGCCAAGACACCAGATTGTGATGGTCGGCTATTCCGACAGCACAAAAGACGGTGGGTACCTGACGGCATGCTGGGAATTGCACCGTGCCCAGAAAATGCTGGCGGAAGTTGCCCAACAGCATCATGTCCAGTTGACCGTATTTCACGGCCGTGGAGGCTCGCTAGGCCGTGGTGGCGGGCCGGCCGCGCGAGCCATTCGTTCACTGCCTCGACGATCGGTCGATGGGCGTTTGCGCGTCACCGAACAAGGGGAAGTTCTCTCGGAACGATACGATGATCCCGCGATCGCGCACCGGCACTTGGAGCAGATCATCAACGCCACGTTGCTGGTCAGCGCTGTGCCAGGCAATCCGCCTCAGGATGCCTGGGTGGCCGCCATGGAAACTCTGGCGTCTGAGTCCTTTCGCCAGTACCGCAGGCTGGTCGAGCATCCCGGCTTTCTGGAGTACTTCGATCGCTCGACGCCGATTCAAGAAATTGAAACCTTGCCGATTGGCTCGCGCCCAGCTCGCCGAGGACAACGCGAGTCGCTAAGCGACCTGCGCGCGATCCCCTGGACCTTTGCCTGGACTCAATCACGCCACATCCTGCCGGCCTGGTTTGGTCTCGGAACGGCGGTTCGTAAGTTTGTGGATACAGCCGATCCAGATTGGTCCGTGCTTCGAGCCATGTATCAGCAGTGGCCGATGTTCACCGCCTTGGTTGACAATACCGAGCTGGCGCTTGCTAAGAGCGACATGCAGATCGCGCGGCTGTATGCCAAGTTGGCCAATAGCGAATCGAGTCGCGACGTCTGGCAACTGATTTCACAAGAATTTGAAGCTAGCCATGGCGCGGTCCTAATGATTAAGCAGTGCAGCGAACTGCTTGCAGACATTGACTGGCTACGTGCTTCGGTGCGCAACAGGAATCCATATGTCGACCCTTTGAACTTGGCGCAGATCATGCTGCTCGAACGCATACGCGCCAGCGACACCGACCTAGAGTCTGCCGATCTCGTGCGGCTTTCGATCCAAGGGATTGCATCCGGGCTACGGACCACCGGCTAAAGCAAGTTCAGTAGTTCCAAAAATGAGGATCTAGAAAGCACTGTTTTTCAGATACAACGATAAAAACGAGTGTTTCGCGAGCGGTCACCGACCGCTGCTCTTTTTAAATAGGACTTTGCAGTTCTCCTCGTTCCCAAGCTCTGCTTGGGAACGCTCTTTGCAGAATCCTAAAGCAAGTTGCTTTTTACCGTGGCGGGCGCGACCTAGTTTTCACCGAGATTTCTCGACGAAACATCGGCACGCATTTTGGTAATCTGCTCTAATCGGCCACCGGCGTAAACACCTGGCTCATCGTTTCTCGGCGAAAGTTGAAAATGCGAATGAGATCGCGCCTCACGAAAGGATGTACGAGAAAGCTAAGCGGCACAGCGTAGTCGACCACATCGCGCACCAGCGTTCCTCCTTCGACCTCTTCGAATGCGTGCAAGTGATGCCAGCGGCGATAGGGCCCTTTTACCTGTTCATCGACAAACTGTTGGGGCGGCTGCCAGTGGCTGATCCGACTTTGCCAGCGAATCGGCAGGCCGTACACGCGCAAACTATAGTCGATCAATGTTCCATCTTGCATCGCAATCGGACGCGGCGTTTGCACGGTGAAGTTCAACCAGGGCGGCGTCATCGCTTCGAGTTGATAGGCGTCGGCAAAGAACTCAAATACCTGCTCTCGCGGCTCGGCTAACAACAGTTCGGCCGTGAGACGATAGCCTCGCCGCTCTCGGTCGGAACGTTCAATCACAATACTCATCGGTTTGCTCTTTTGCTTTCGCGTTTTCAAACGATCGTGCGCTCGCGAAACGCTGGATTTCATCGGTTTCGCGCTTTGGCCACCGGCCGCTGTTTTTATGAAAGAGACATTTGTAATTCTCCTGTGCTGCAAATACCAGATATTGACATAACCCGTTGCTGTTATTTATACTTGTGTCATTGATTGTGTTCCAGATCTCGCCCGCCTTGGTTCGGTGCGTCGGTTGATTCCACACTCCGACAACCTACCCACTAGAATAATTCTTAGCCGTTTCGCACTTTGGCCGCTGACCGCTGCTGTTCCCTAACAACGACTTTGCAGTTCGTCTGACTTGCCTGCCCTGCCGAAGCACCTGAAAGGATTCCTCATGCACCTGTGTCTTGTGGGTTTCATGTTGTTGGCCACCAGTTTGTTGGCAAGCCGCCCAGCGGAGGCACACGAAGCAACCTCGGTCAGTCAAGATGCGGTCCATGATTCCCAGGCTCAGCTTGATGCCCGCATGAAGTGGTGGAACGAAGCCCGCTTCGGGATGTTCATTCATTGGGGACTCTACAGCGTTCCCGGCGGCAGTTGGCAAGGCCGGGAAATTGGCGGCTATGCCGAATGGATCCAAGCTCGGGCTGACATCGCCAAGGCCGACTATGTTCCTTTGGCCGCGCAGTTCAATCCGACCAAGTTCGATGCCGATGCCTGGGTGTTGGCGGCCAAACGCGCCGGCATGAAGTATCTGGTCATCACGACCAAACATCACGACGGCTTCTGCTTGTGGCCTAGCCAATACACTGCCTGGGATGTCGACGACGCCACTGAGTACCAACACGATATTCTGGCCAAGCTTTCCGAAGCCTGCCGGCGCCATGGGCTGCGGTTTGGCACCTACTATTCGATCATCGACTGGCATCACCCAACCCAAGCGCCCAATTCACAGGCCCAAGGGCACTGGGCCAAATGGGGCCAAATCGGCATGAAACCAGGCCGGAAGGCGGAATACATTGCCTACATGAAAAATCAAATCAAGGAACTGATCGAACGCTACGATTCGGACATCATGTGGTTCGACGGCGACTGGGTCCACTGGTGGAGCGAGGCCGATGGCGTTGATCTCTACAACTATATTCGTGGCCTGAAGCCAGAGATTGTGATCAACAATCGCGTCAGCAAACGCAAAACATTCAAACGCGACTTTGGCACGCCAGAGAATTTCACGCCTGGCGCGGCGCTCGACTACTACTGGGAAGCCTGCTGGACCATGAACCACTCCTGGGGCTACAAGGCACACGACCACACTTGGAAATCCGATACTACACTGATCCAAAAGTTGATCGACATCAACGCCAAGGGAGGCAACTTGCTACTGAACATTGGCCCCAAGCCGGACGGTGCGATTCCCCAAAAAAGCCTGGACGGTCTGGCGGCGCTGGGCGATTGGACTAAGGCAAACGCCCAGTCGATCTACGGCACCCGATTCAGCCAACTAGCCCAACCGAGTTGGGGCCGCATCACCGCTCGCGGCGACAAGCAACTTTTTCTACACGTGTTTGAGCTGCCTGCCGATGGCCAGATTCGACTGGCCAGCTTTCAAGCAGCCAAGGTCGACGCTCGTTTGCTGGCCAACGGCAAACCGTTGGAAGTTTATGAGGATGGCCAAGGCATTCGCATCGCTTTAGCCCAGGCTGACCTGCAACCCCATGCCACGGTGATTGCACTCGACTTGCCACATGGCTATCGGGTTGATCCCCATTTGGGCGAAATCACCTTGCTGGCCAACGACCTGTTGCTGAAACCGGTTGATGCCAGTATCCACGGCGACGGTCCCTTGCGCGTGGAGTCAGAAGGCCAAAATCTAGGGCATTGGATTCGGCCTGAACAATATGCTCGCTGGAATTTTGAACTCATTCTCCCTGGCAAGTATCACATCTTGGCAGCCTGTGCCCAGGCGGCTGGAGAGAAGCCTACTCGGCTTCAAGTCCAAAGTGCTCGTGGCAATCCCACGGCAGACGTTCCACCTACCGGCAATTGGGGAACCTACAAAATCGTTCACCTGGGCACACTAGAATTCCCGGAGTTAGGCCGCGAGACCTTGAGTCTGCATCTGGCCAAGATTGATGGCCAGCCGTCTGGCCCAGTCAACATCAAGGGCGTGGTTCTACGCCCAGTGGAATGACAACCAAGCGACGCCTGCCTGCTGGTTGTAAGGAAGCAAACCACTTGAAGGCGTGAAGCGCAAGAAGCGCTTTCGCTTGTTCCCAAGCAGAGCTTGGGAACGAGAGTTTAAGGAAAATTCGAAATCCGAATTTCGAAATCCGAAACAAATTCAAAACTCGAAATCCAAAGATTCAAAACACGGAATGACGAGTTGTGAGCGATGTGCTCGCGGCTAGGGGACAAAAGCACATCGTTTACAACACGCGACTCACTTTCTGTTTTGTTTTGCAATTTGTGATGGTTCGTACGCG
>JANQPJ010000148.1 GCA_028289525.1 Pirellulales bacterium | reverse complement strand
GATAGGTAGAAGCCGAGCACTTCTTTTTCCATCGCGAGCTTCTCTTTTTCTTCCAGCTCCGGCATCTCTGGCAACGGCACACTGACCGGTTCGTCCGTGTCTTGCGACTCGTCGTCAAACAGGCCCTTTTGACCGCTACGACGATCTTTGATTGCGTTGGCACCTGCTTGGAGTGCCCGCTCGACGACCGATAGCAGTTGCGAGCGGAGGGCTTCGAACGAATCGAACGCGCCGGCCTTGATCAAGGTTTCGATCGTGGCTCGATTACACGACTGAGGATCAACCCGTTCGCAGAAATCGAACAGATCGCGGAACGGACCGTTTTGCAAACGCTCTCGTGCAATCGCATCGGCTGCCCCCGAACCACACGACTTGACCGCACTGAGCCCGAATAGAATCTTGCCATCTTCGACCATAAAGTCGGCGTGCGACCGATTCACGTCTGGTGGCACCACCTCGATGTCCATTCGGGCACAATCTTCGAGATGCTCGACCAACGCGTCTTTCTTCTTGAAATTTCGGCCGGGAATGTCGCCGGAGAGCAGGGCCGCCATATATTGGGCCGGATAGTGGGCCTTGAGATAGGCCGTTTGATAGGCAATCAACGCATAGGCGGTCGAGTGGCTTTTGTTGAAGCCGTAGCCGGCAAACTTTTCGATCATCTCGAACAGTTCGATCGCCTGTTTTTTATCCAAGCCTTGCGCGGTTGCCCCGGCGATGAATTCCTCCATAAACTTGGCGATCATCGGCAGCTTTTTCTTGCTGATCGCTTTGATGCAGGTATAGGCGCTGGACAACTGAATGCCGCCTAAACGGTTCAAGATCCGCATCACCTGTTCTTGATAGACCATCACGCCGTGGGTTTCGTCGAGAATTTCCTCCATCACCGGGTGAGGGTAATGAGCCTCTTTGCGGCCGTGCTTCACTTCGATGTAGTCATCGACCATACCGCCTTCGAGCGGCCCAGGCCGATAGAGGGCATTGGTCGCGATAATGTCGTGAAACTGGTCCGGCTTCATCCGCTGCAACAGATCGCGAATCCCCCCACTTTCAAGCTGGAAGATCCCTTTGGTTTCTCCACGACAGAGCAACGCATAGGTGGCCTGATCGTCGAGCGGAAATTTGTGAGGGTCAACCCGTTGGCCGGTCGCCTGTTCGATCAGATCAATGGCCTTGGACAGAATCGTCAGGTTGCGAAGGCCAAGAAAATCCATTTTCAGCAGGCCGGCCGCTTCAACGTCGTTCATCGACCATTGGGTAATCACTTCGGTCTTGCCAGAGACACGGCCCAAGGGGACATATTCATCGAGCGGCTGGTCGGCAATCACCACCGCCGCGGCGTGGGTGCCGACATTGCGGGCTAGGCCTTCGATCTTCATCGCCAAGTCGAGCAGTTCGCGCACCTCGCCATCGTCGTTGTAGGCTTTGCGCAGTTCGTCGCTCACCTCGATCGCTTCGGAGAGCTTGATGCCCAACTGGTCAGGCACCATGGCGACAATCGAATCGACTCGAAAGATCGGCAGTCCCATGGCGCGGCCCACGTCGCGAATCGCGGCCCTGGCGGCCAACGTGCCAAACGTGCCAATCTGGGCCACGTTGGCCTCGCCATATTTGTCCTTCACATACTGGATCACGTCGCCCCGACGGTCCTTGCAGAAGTCGATGTCGATATCGGGCGCTTCGAGCCGACTTTCGTCAAGAAACCGCTCGAACAGCAAATCGTATTTCAAGGGGCAAACATGGCTCAAATAGAGCGCGTAACAGACCAAAGACCCTACGCCGGAGCCCCGAGCCGTGGTCGGGATGTCTTGCCGTCGGGCATGTTCGACAAAATCCCACACGATCAAGAAATAGTTGGGAAAGCCGAGCTTGTTGATCACGCCCAACTCGCGATCAAGCCGGTCGATCACTTCACTGCTAAGCTGGTCGCCTTCGAACCGCTCAGGCATGTCAGCGTACCGTTCGCGCAGGCCTTCGATACACAGCTCGCGCAAGAACGACTCGGACGTTTGGCCTTCCGGCGGCGCATACGAAGGGAAATGCCGTTTGCCGAGCTCCAAGTCGATGTCGACCGAATCGGCGATCAATTGTGACTGCCGCAGGGCATTTTCATGGCCGGACATGGCCTGATACATTTCGTCCGGACTGCGCAAAAAGAACTGGTCGCCCTCCATCCGCATCCGTTTGGTGTCGGTGCGAAACTTGCCGGTGTTGATGCACAGCAACACGTCTTGGGCTTCGGCGTCTTCCTGGTTCACATAATGGGCGTCGCTGGTGGCAACCAACGGCAACCCAACTTCCTGGGCGACCTCGACCGCGCCACGCAGCGCCTGTTGCTGAATTTCGAGCCCATTGTCTTGAATCTCGATGAAATAACGCTCGCCAAACACCCCGGCAAACCAGGCGGCCACCTCTTTGGCCTCGGCCAGTTCGGCCTCTCCCCCCTGGCCACGCAGCAGAGCCCGACTAAACTCGCCCGACACACAGCCGCTCAAACACACAATCCCTTCGCTATGGGCTTCGAGCAACTCTTTGTCGATGCGCGGCTTGAAATAAAACCCTTCGAGAAACGCGGCCGAAGCCATCTTCACCAGGTTTTTGAACCCGGTGCGATTTTGGGCCAGCAGGGTAAGGTGGTAGCTTGAGTCTTTCAGACTGCCGGCATCTTTTTTGAGCCGGCTGCCGGGGGCGATATAGGCCTCGTACCCAATGATGGGGTTGATCTCGGCCGCCTTGGCCGCGCGGTAGAACTCCAGGGCCCCATACAGATTGCCATGGTCGGTCAGCGCCAGGGCATTCATGCCAAGCGTCTTGGCCCGATCGACCAGCTTGGGAATGGGGCTGGCCCCGTCGAGCAAGCTGTAATGGCTATGGCAATGCAGATGAACAAACGGTGGACAGCTCAAGCCAATCCCTCCTTGGAGCCCTTGCGGACCTGGGTTTTGTACAAAAACTTTCTACTCACTCAGCCACTGGCGAATCTTGATTTTACCGCGCCTGGCTATCCAGACAATGAGCCGGCAGCGTATTTCGGAAAAACAGCGGCCGGTGGCCGCTCGCGAAACTTCGAGACATCTGTCCTGACAGAAAAACAGCCCCTGCTACAGTTCTCCGCCCCGGATCGCTAGAATGCAGGCTTGCTCGGTGACCTCTTCTCCTAAAAAACGCTCGACAAGGAACCATTGAATGCACTGGTGTGATTGGCTCGTGATTAGCGCCTATTTTACCGCGTTGAGCGTCGTCGTCTGGCGCAGCTCGCGCCGGCAAGACACGTCGGCCGATTACTTTTTGGCAGGCCGCAACGTGGGCTGGTTCGCCATTGGGTCGTCGTTGTTCGCTTCGAACATCGGTTCGGAACACATCGTTGGTCTGGCCGGATCGGGGGCCTCGACCGGCATGGCGATGGCCCATTGGGAAATGCACGCCTGGGTGATGCTGATGCTCGGCTGGTTCTTTGTCCCCTTCTACTATCGCGCCGGCGTCTTCACGATGCCAGAGTTTCTCGAAAAACGGTTCCATGCCCGAGCCCGTTGGATTCTTTCCGCTGTTTCCCTGGTGGCCTATGTGTTCACCAAAGTGTCGGTCACGGTGTATGCCGGGGCAGTGGTTTTTCAAACCTTGTTGCCAGACATTCAGCTTGAACTGCTGGGGCAAGTTTGGGGACCGTTTTGGATTGGTGCTTTTGCGACGGTCGTGCTGACCGGTCTCTACACGGTGTTCGGCGGTCTGAGGGCGGTGCTCTACACCGACGCGGCCCAGGCAGTCATCTTGCTCGTCGGGTCGCTGGCCATCACGCTGTTTGGCCTCGAAGCACTAGGCGGTTGGGGCGAACTGCAAACCGTCTGTCGGGCACAGGCTGATCAACTCGCTCTGTGGCGACCGCTCGCACCCACGTTGCCTGACGGCACGGTGGTCCCCTGGTGGAAGAATGGCGACTTCCCCTGGCTGGGGATTCTGATCGCCTCGCCGGTGATCGGGATTTGGTACTGGTGTACCGACCAATACATCGTGCAACGCACCTTGGCTGCCCGCGACCTGCAGACCGCCCGGCGGGGAGCCCTGTGGGGAGCTTTTCTCAAGGTGTGGCCGGTGCTGATTTTCCTCGTGCCGGGGTTGATCGGCTATGCGCTCGTGCAAAAGGGGCAACTCGACATTCCGCCCAAGGTGGTCGACGGCGTGGTGGTGAGCGAGATCGACGGCGATCAGGTGTTCGCCTCGATGGTGATGCAGTTGTTGCCGGTGGGCTTACGGGGCTTGGTGGTCGGAGGGCTGCTGGCGGCGTTGATGAGTTCGCTCTCGTCGCTGTTCAATTCGTGCGCCTCGCTCTTTACGGTCGATGTCTATCAGAAACTATATCCCCAGGCATCCGAACGCCATCTGGTCACCGTGGGCCGGATTGCCACGACTATCATCGTGCTGCTCGGCATGGCCTGGATTCCGGTGATGTATCGAGTTGCTGGCGGAGGCTTGTATCAATACCTACAAAGCGTGCAAGGCTATCTGGCTCCGCCGATCACGGCGGTGTTCTTGCTAGGCTTGTTCTGGCGGCGTGTCAATCATCATGGCGCGGTCTGGGGGCTGGCCGTCGGTTTCATCCTTGGCATGGCCAAGCTGACCATCCAAGCCAACTTTGGCACAGGCCCCGGCAAAGCGGCCGATCCAGCTTGGCTGGCCGTCGTGGGCGATTTTAACTTTCTGTACGCCTCGGGCGTGTTGTTTGTCCTCAGCGTGGCCATCGTGATCGCGGTTTCGCTGGCCACCAAGCCGCCGACCGACGCCCAAGTCGAAGGATTGACCTATGCCACCATTTCGCAAGCCGATCGCGACGAATATCGGGCAGGGATTGGGGGCTGGGATGTGCTGGGCACGGTAGTCACGCTGGGACTGGTGTTGGCGATGTACCTGTACTTCAGCTTTTGGCTCAATTGAAAGTGGAGGGTTGTTGGTTATTGGTTTTTAGTCGTTCGTACGCGCTGGCGCGTTTTCTGTGTGCTGTGAATGTTACAGCGAAATTGCTGAATTCCAAGTTGTAAGGGATGTACTTTTACCCCCCCCTAGCCGCGATGTAACACATCGCCGGACCGAGTAACGCATTGGAGAGGACGTACAAGCAATCAGCAACAAGTAACGAGCAATAAAAATCTCCTCAGTGTTCTCTGAGGCTTTTCACTTGATTCACGCGTGTCCGGCGACGCGTTGCGTCGCGGCTAGGGCACATGAGCACCGCGTTTACAATTTGTGATTTTTCTTAGTTGTTGGTTGTTGGTGATTAACACGCGCAAGCGCGTCAAATCCCACATCCTAAATCAGAAATCCTTTTTGGGAGCACCATCTTGGAGATGTCCCCGGCGATCGAGGTTAATCAGCTTGGCAAGACCTACCGTACCGGTTTCATCCGTCGGCGGTCGGTGCCGGCGCTGGCTGATGTCTCGTTTGCTGTCGACGCCGGTTCGATCTTTGGGCTATTGGGCCCCAATGGCGCTGGCAAAACCACACTCATCAAGATTCTGCTAGGGCTCGTGCGGCCCACGACAGGTCAGGCAACCTTGCTTGCCCACCCAGCAGGCAGCCGACACGGTCGGGCTCAGGTGGGCTACTTGCCTGAGCATCATCGCATGCCAGGCCATCTGACCGGCAACTCGGCGCTCACCTACTATGGTGGGCTGAGCGGCTTAGCACCCCGCGAAGTACGTCGCCGCCGACCAGCGATACTACGGCAAGTTGGCCTGGAGGACTGGGGCGAAATGCCGGTGCGGAAATATTCCAAAGGCATGCAACAACGGCTCGGTCTGGCCCAGGCGATGCTGCACAACCCGCCTTTGCTGATTCTCGACGAACCGACCGATGGCGTTGACCCCGTTGGGCGGCGAGAAATGCGAAGCGTGCTGCAATCGCTAAAGGACGACGGGAAAACGATTTTCGTGAATAGCCACCTGCTGCAAGAGGTCGAGTTGGTTTGCGATCGCGTGGCGATTCTGGTCCACGGCACGCTTCGTCAAGTGGGCCCCATCACCGAGCTCACCAATCGCGAAGCGACGGAGGTCGAGTTCACGCTGGTCGGCGCCGAATCCGAAATCCGCGAGGCCCTGTCCGAAGCCGTGATCACCGCTTGGGAAGTCGACCAGGGCAACCAGATTCGCTGTACGATCACAGCAACCGATCAGGCAATCGTGAACCAATGTGTCGACCAGCTCCGTGCCCGGCGGATCGACTTGCTTGCGGTCACGCCGCGTCGAGATAGCCTGGAAGAAGCGTTTTTGAACATTGTTAACGACACGAACGATCCGCTCTAGAGAGAGTGGCAAGCGGACATCGCTCGCAACTCGGCATTCAATGATCCTGCTTTGACGAGTGCTTCCTACCCTCCCTAAATCCCAAATTCCAAATCAGAAATTCCAAATCCTCGTGCGCCCTTACTGGACCATTTTTGTCGATTCCTTTCACCAGGCATTTGCCTCGCGCGTGTTGTGGATCGTGCTGGCTGTGTGCACCTTGGTGTTGTTGGCTTTGTTGCCGTTGGCCTTGCAGGAAAGTCAGGCGACCCAACTTTCTGGACACAGCGTGCGTGATTGGGCCGGTTTAGCGACACAAATCGAAATGGCCTCGGTCGAGCCAGCCGATTCGCCAGGCAAGCGGATTTGGCAATTGGCCGATCCCGATCTCAGGGATGCCATGGTCGGTGCGGCAGTCCGTGGTCGTTCAACCCAAGAGTTGCGCGGCCTGGTTGAGCGAATGGCGGCCGGGTTGAATCGGTTGTTGATGCGTCCAGATTTTTTCGCTGCTCAGGCTTGGGAAAACGTCGAACTGGACGATACGCTCGCGCAGACGTTGGAGCGTGACCTGGGCGGCTTGTCGGCCGACGAAATCGCCTGGGTCAATCGCCAGTTGTTCCAAACGGCCTTTCCCCGTTTGGTGGCCCGGCTGCCTGAGACGGAATTGCAGTTGACTTATGCAGGTTGGCGATTGGGCGGACCGTTGCCGTTGAGCCGAGAGCTGGCCCGACCGGCGATTGCCCGCCTGTTAACCCGAGTGCTGGACTTTTTGGTCGGCACTCTGGCCGTCTTCGTCGCTATCCTAGTGACTGCACCCATCATTCCACAAATTTTTGAATCCGGCTCGATCGACCTATTGCTTAGCAAGCCCATCTCGCGGTGTGGGCTGCTGCTGGTCAAGTTTCTCGGCGGCTGTGCGTTCATTCTGCTGACCGCCGGCTACTTGCTGGTCGGGCTCTGGCTGATTCTGGGCTTGCGGTTCGGGCTTTGGAATCAGGCGGTGCTTGCCTGTTTGCCGGTATTTTTGTTCTTGTTTGTCGTTTACTACAGCGTTTCGACGTTAGTCGCCGTACGCTGGAAAAACCCGATCGTCGCGGTCGTTGTCACTATTTTGTTTTGGGCCGTGTGCTTCACGGTCGGTGTTTCGAAACAGTTGATTGATCGCGTGTACCGGTTGCCTGAACGTTTGGTGACCTTGGTGCCTGGGGCCGATGAACTGCTGGCGGTCGACCAGTCGGGTCGGCTCGTCGAGTGGCAGGCAGGCGATTGGGAGCCGGTGCTGGCTCCAGAATCATCTGGCGCGCGCCAACGGTTCTCCGGCACGCAAATGATGCTCGGACCGGTTTACCATCAACGTGATCAAACATTGCTCTATCTGGAGCCCTCTGGCGGTCGCCGTCGGTTTGGGTTTCTCCTCGCTGGTCCACGGTTTTACACGGCCTCGCAAACCTTGGGCAGTTGGCGCAGCACGCGCGGCCCGACTCCGCCGATTGGCACCGCGTGGCTGTTTCTCGACCCCGAGGAGACCCCCGTCTTCGTTACGACCTACGGCGTGCTCAAACTTGAACTCAACCGCCCCAGCCCTCCGGCTGCCGACGCTGGGATTGAAGTGTTGGGCATGCGGATTCCACTTCCGACTGGTCTGAAACAACCCTTTACAGCGCTCGGACCCGAACCGGCGCTGCGGTTGGTCGAGCCATTTGCCGCCGCGATGCACCCTCAATCAGGCGACCTGGTCACGTTCAGCGGCGGCCAATTGGTCTATTTGAAACGCCAAGACTCAGGCCACTATCAGCGGTCGGCTACGCGCGACTTTTCGCCTGTGAATGGGCCGGCGGCCTTGGGGTTTGCCGGCTCTTGGGTTCTGTTGGTCCGGTCGGATGGCGTTGTGCAAATACTCAAGGCCGACGACCTGACCACGCACACGCGTTTCCTGCCAGATGGCCAAAGCGAGCCCTATCGAGTCGAAACGACCGCCGATGGGCATTGGTTTGCGGTGCTGTTTCACAGTGGCGCTTTGTGGTTGCACGACCCCAGATCGGGCGCGGTGTGTGTGCTTGACGACGATGTTTCGGCCGTGGCGTTCGATGGTCTCAACCATCTGTTGGCGGCTGATCGGGGCCGACGGGTAACCCGATATGAACTCGCCTCGCTCACGCCGGTGGCCCAACAGACCCCGCCGCTCGACCTGCTCGAAACGATCTACCAGTACGCCATTCTGCCCTGCTACACGCTGTTTCCCAAGCCGGGCGAATTGGGCGATGTGGTTCAGCATCTCATTACTGGCCAGCAGACCGTGGCCTTGGGGTCGCCGGTGGCAGCCGATGCCCGAGAGGCCAGGGCACGGGTTGATCTCTGGGGACCAGTGTTTAGCAGCCTGGCGTTTGTCCTGGTGATGCTGAGCATTGCTTGTGTGGATGTTTGGCGCATGGATATCTAGAGCAATTTCGGATAATTCGTAGTCGTATTTCGTCCGAAAACCTCGGCGAAAACTAGGTGTCGTCTGCTACGGTAAAGAGCGACTCGCTCTAGGGAACGTTGCCCTCTGATTTTGGCAGTCTAAAGCAAGCTGCTTTAGACTGCCCACAGAAAACGTACGAGCACGTCAAATCCCAAATCAGAAATCTCGTGCTCCGTCGATCACTTCGCGCGCTCCCTGCTCAATGAGCAGGGCCGCCACACGCTCGCCCAGATCGACCGCCTGCTCGCTGGGCGCGGACAAATCGGCCGCCAAACAGACCGTGCCATCAAGGCTCAATACCCGGCCTTCCAAGCGCAACACGTCTTGCTCCAGGCGAGCCCAGGCACCGACCGGCGCCAGGCACCCTCCGCGCAAAGCCGCTAACAATGCCCGTTCGGCCAGCACTGCCTGATGGGTTTCCGCATCGTCGAGCGGGTTCAAAGCCGCCTGCACCGCCAGATCGTTGGCACGACATTCGATTCCCAACGCGCCTTGTCCAACCGCTGGCAAGACCGTCTTCTTCGGCAACAGCGAGCCGATTCGATCGGTGAGCCTTAACCGACGCAGCCCGGCGACCGCCAGTACAATCGCATCGTATTGGCCTTCATCGAGCTTCCGCAGTCGGGTATCGACATTGCCACGGATGTCCCGCATCTCCAGGTCTGGTCGGGCATGCCGTAACTGGGCCTGGCGACGCGTGCTGCCGGTGCCGACGACCGCGCCTTCCGGCAGCGTATCGAGCGTCCACGCGTTGTTATTTACCAACACGTCGTCGACCGCTTCGCGAGCAGGCACTGCGGCCAACATCAAACCGGCTACCGGATCGGTCGGCAAGTCCTTCAAGCTATGCACAGCGATGTCGATTTCACCGGCGAGCAATGCCCGTTGAATCTCTTTCGTAAACACGCCCTGCGAACCGATGGCCCCGATCGGACCGGTCTGTTGGGCATCGCCTTGCGTGCGAATCGGCACCATTCCGACTTCAACGCCCAGCACCGTTAGTTGGCCAGCGACCCAATCCGCCTGCCATCGGGCCAGGGCGCTGGCTCGGGTACCCAATTTGAGTTTGGCTGCCGGCGTTGCTTGCGACATCGTGTCTGGTGGGTGGGGAGAAAATGGAGCGAGGGTTCAATCAGGCGCTGACCGACGAATTGTCATCGTCGGCCGGGGTGGAGTGATCCTCAAGCTGGGCTTCGCGGCGTTCGAGCGCCTCTTGCAATTGTTGTGGCGGAACCACTACGCCGCAACTCACGATGAATTGGAAAGCCTGATCAATCGTCAGGTTGAGATCGACCGTTTCGCTCTTTTTCACCGTGACCGTAAAGCCGGTAAACGGCATCGGCGAAGTAGGAACCAGCACCGACATGACTGGCTCGTTGGCCGCACTGCGGATGTCGAGCATGCTTTCGCCGGTGACCATGCCCAGGGACCAAATCCCCTTACGCGGATATTCAACCGCCACGACTCGAGTATATTCGATTTCACGTTCGCTGAACATGAAATCGGTCACCTGCTTGACCGACGAATAGACGTTACGAATCAGCGGCAACCGGTGGATGAGACCTTCGAACTGGTTCCAGAAAAATTTTCCGACCCCAGCCGCCAAAAACTTGCCCAACAAATAGAGCGTCAACACGAACAGACACAAAAAAACTGGAATGACGATGTAACGCTTTAAATATTCCAGTTCGACGTATCGCCTGTAGTAGCCATGGGCAGTGGTTGGCAAGCCCTCGGTGCCTGGGTCTGCTTGAACCCGCTGATGAACCGTGAGAGGAATGAAACGGCCATCGGGCGCAGCGCGAAACACGGTGCCATCGGCATCTTGGGCCATTTGTCCATCTGCCGTTGTAGGCTTCAGGTCGTCGCGAATCTCGCCGGTGGCCAACACCAGCGCCCAACGCGCGCCAGTCTCCAACGGTTCGAGCAAATAGACCGCCACGGTGTTGCCGATCCAAACAAAGATCACGATCGTCAACAGCGGAGGCAGTACCACCCCAAGACCGCGCAACACGGCCCGACGAAATGGATGGATCGGAGGGTTCATTGGATTCGGGGAGTGCTCGTTTGCCATGCTTTCTATTCTTTCCGCAGGTTGTCACTTCGGCCGCGTCGAGCCAGAATTATGGCTCAGTACGGGCGATCACTGCCACATCAACTCGGGCAGCACCAAATTTCTTAAGCACCCTCGCGGCCTCGTCACAGGTCGCGCCAGTGGTCATCACGTCGTCGACCAGCAACACGTTGGCAGACGATAAAACGTAGCCCGCCGCAGGACGCATCGCATGCCGCAGGTTCTCAAAACGCTTATTTGGCGATAAATCTAGCTGGGACAACGTATTGCGACGACGGACCAAAAGTCCGGCAGCAACGTTTGTACCCAATTTGCTGGCTAATCGTCGAGCAAGCACTTCAGGATTGTTCATTCCACGCCGAATCCGGCGGCTCCAGTACATCGGCACCGGCACCACCACATCGACCTCGAGTTTCAAAAATTTGTCGCGATGCCGTGTCCAAAGCAGCTTAGCCAGCGATTCAGCCAAGGCGTAGGTGCCAGGTTGCTTGATCCGGTAGACCGCTTCGCGAAGTTCGTTTTCAAAAGTGCCCAGGGGGCTCACTGAGTCAAACCGCAAACGTTTGGGAGGACATTTTGGACAGCCTGGAGATTTTGCCGCAAGGTGGTCACTCTGCTGGCCGCAGATCAGACATCGTTGCCGGTCTTCGGCTACGAGTCGTTGTTCGCAAACCGAGCACAAACCGGCCAGTTTGGCCGTTTCCAGCGGCGCTTCGCAAAAATTGCAGCGTGGCGGAATGACCGCATCGAGCACGCCCTCGTAAAACTGACGACCCGAGGCGCAAATTTGCCGCTTTAGCCGGTCAAGCGTCGTGTTGCCTCGGATGACCAATGGCAAGGGCTTTCTCCAAAACACGCCAACTGAGCAAAGAGTGCAAAAAACGTGTATCATAACCACTAGGCTGCCAGTGGCAATGTGAGTCTAGCAGGGGGTGCAGTAACGGATTGTGGTCGTTTCAGCCCGTGTCATAGAATTCTCTCGTTCCCAAGCTCTGCTTGGGAACGCTCTGTTTTTGAAGCTCTGCTTC
>JANQPJ010000147.1 GCA_028289525.1 Pirellulales bacterium | reverse complement strand
CTAGTAGACGATGCCATTTGTTTTTGTGGGGCCCCGGCGACGCGTCGTGAGCGCGGCTAGGGGGCAAACAGAAGCTTGCAACCCTCAAATTCGAATGTCATCGTCCACGAGTCTAGTTTCCCCAAGATACTCAAAACCGACTAGCGGCCGCCGTCTTGCTTGGCCAGCCGGCGTTGCCGACGTTTCTCTTTCTCGCGTTGTTTTTTTAGTTTCGCTTTTTCCTTCGAGGTTAGCCGTTTGCCGGTGCCTTTCTTTTGTTTGGCCAACCCGCCTCCGCTCATGGCGTTCTGTTGCATCTCTTGGGCCATCCGCATCCGCTCGCGAACGCCCTTGCCGGCCATCTGTTCCATCACACTGGCCATGGCATCGAACTGCTTGACCAGTTCGTTCACCTCGTGCGGCTCGACGCCGGCTCCGGCCGCGATGCGCCGGCGGCGGCTTTGGTCGATCGTTTTGGTCGGATCGCGACGCTCGTCAAGCGTCATCGAGTCGATGATGCCCCGCAAGCGTTTCAAGTCGCGTTCGGCCTCGCCGCTGCTCATCGCGTCTTGCATTTCTTTTGCAGCCCCCATGCCGGGGATCATGCCCATCATCTTTTGCATCAAGCCCGGCTTGGCGATCATCTCCATTTGCTGCCGGAAGTCGTCCAGCGTGAACTTGCCTTCCTGCATCCGCTGCTCAAGGCGTTGCTGCTCTTCCTGGTCGAATTCCCGTTGGGCCATTTCAACCAGTGAGAGAATGTCGCCTTGGCCTAGGATGCGGCCGGCCATCCGGTCGGGATGGAATTCTTCGAGAGCATCGAGGTGTTCGCCGGTGCCGACAAACTTAATCGGCACTCCCGTCACATGCTTGACCGACAGCGCCGCCCCGCCACGAGCGTCGCCGTCCAGCTTGGTCATGATGACGCCATCGAGTTCCAAGGCGTCATTAAACGCCTGGGCGCTATTCACGGCGTCTTGCCCGGTCATGCCATCGACCACCAGGTAAACCTGTTCCGGCTGGCATTGCCGGTCAACCCGTTCCAGTTGCCGCATCAACTCGTCGTCGATGTGCAACCGCCCGGCCGTATCGAGGATCACCAGATCGGCGCCTTGCTGCTTGCCGGCGGCCAACGCCGCTTTGCAAACCGTGACCGGGTCTTGGGTATCGCGTTGTGAGAAGACGGGAATCTCAAGTTGTTCACCGAGCACGTGAAGCTGGTCGATCGCCGCCGGGCGTTGCAGGTCGGCGGCCACTAGCAACGGCTTGCGTCCCCGCTCCTTGGCCAGTCGGGCTAGCTTGCCGCAGGTAGTCGTCTTACCAGACCCTTGCAGGCCACACAGCATGATTACCGGAAGCTCGCCGCGCAAATGCAACGAGTGGTCGACCGGCCCCATCAGGTTGATCAATTCTTGATGGACAATCCCGACTAGCTGTTCGGTCGGCTTGAGCGATTTGAGCACACGTTCGCCGACTGCCTGTTCGGTGACCGTCGCCATAAAGTCTTTGACCACCGAGTAGCTAACGTCGGCCTCGACGAGCGACTGCTGAACGAGCTTGAGCCCTTCGCGCATGTTCGCTTCGCTCAGCTTGCCACGACCGCCGATCGAGCGGAGTGCCGAAGTCAGGTTTTCTTGAAGCGATTCAAACATCCGGCCAAATGGGTCTACAGGTAAAACGATTTAACGCCGAGGTGCTTCTAATGACAACGCCCCCTTTCCCCCCGCCACGAGGGGACTGGGCAGAATCACGTATGATACCGGTTTTTTGGGCCTGGTGGCAATCCCCGTTCCTGCGATTTCAGGGCAAATCAGTTTTTCAAATTAGGAAGAAGTTTCCCCCTACAAGGCGCGCAGCGCCTTGTATTTGTGTATTTTGAAAAGCTGATTGGCCCTGTTTGCGATTCGAGGAGGATTGCCGCCAGTATGCTTGACATCACCGGGGGACCAAGTATTGTGAACCTTGCGGGCTAGAGTGTTCTAGAAAACACAACCAGAAACCGTTGAATTTGGGAGAAACATTGCCGTTGGATCGAACGCGCCGAGGGCCAGAACGTTCGGCGAGTCCGCTGTCTTACAGCGGTGACGTTCCCGATTTCAACGCAAGGGGCAAGGTGTGGTAGACAATCTGCCGATCGAGTTGTTACTCGTCGAAGATAATCCGGCCGATGTTCGGCTGGCTAGGGAAGCGCTGCGCGACGCGACCGTTGCGATCCACCTCACGGCCGCGGGAGATGGCGTCGAGGCGCTAGCGCTGCTGCGCAACGAAGGCGAGTACGCCCATTCGCCGCGTCCCGACATGGTCTTGCTTGACCTGAACCTGCCCCGGCTGGATGGTCACAAACTGCTGGAGGAAATCAAGGCCGACCCCAGCTTGAAGAGCATTCCGGTGGTCGTCTTGACCACGTCGTCTGACCCCTTGGATATTCTCAACGCCTACGAATTGGGAGCCAGCTTTTATGTGACCAAGCCGCCCGATCTCGACGACTTCATGGAAACGATGCGTTGGATCGAAGGGTTTTGTTTATCGTTGGTCAAGCTCCCGCCCAGGCCGCCGTTGCCACGCAACGAATAGAGCCATTTAGCGGGCCTCGCCGCCAACGCTCTTCGGCGAGCAGAAGCTTTACGACGAAACAACGCGATACTTACGCTAGTGCAAGTTGCACGGGACTATAGCGGTCGTGACTCTGGTTTTTCCAATGTTTCTCGACGAAACATCGCTACACAAACCTGAAAGCCGCTCTAGCATCTGCTCTAAACAGTGCCCGATCACGGAAGAAATAAAGCCTCAGTAGTTCCAAATTTCCGATGTTGATCGGTAGCAGCGGTCGGTGGCCGCTCGCGAAACACTCGTTTTTATCGTTGTATCTGAAAAACAGTGCTTTCTAGATCCTCATTTTTGGAACGACTGA
>JANQPJ010000051.1 GCA_028289525.1 Pirellulales bacterium | reverse complement strand
GCGCTGGCCGAGGCCCAAAAGCTGGGCTTTGCCGAGGCCGACCCGACGATGGACGTCGACGGCACCGACACGGTTCAAAAACTTTCGATCCTGGCCCATCTGGCGTTTGGAGCCAGGGCAAAATGGAGCGAAATCTCCTGCCAAGGGATCGACCATTTGCAGTTGGCCGATATCCAATATGCGCAGGAATTAGGCTATCGAATCAAATTGCTGGCCATTGCCCAGTTGGGAGACGACGGCCTGGAGCTGCACGTCTCGCCCACGCTGGTCAAAGTAGGCAACCCTTTGGCCGACGTGCGCGGGGCCAACAACGCCGTGAGCGTGGTGGGCGACGCGGTAGGGCGAGTCTTTTTCCATGGCCTAGGCGCTGGGCAAATGCCGACCGCTTCGGCCGTGGTGGCCGACATGATCGACACGGCCGTGGGACGCTGCAAAATCACGTTCCGCACGCTCGAGCTGTGGTCGAATCAGGCTGCTCGAGTGAACGCCAGCGAGTTTGCCAACGCGACTAGCCGGTTTTACTTGCGACTGGATGTCGACGATCGGCCCGGCGTATTGGGCGAAATTACCGGCGCCTTGGGGCACCATGGGATTTCGATCGCTTCGGTCCTCCAACACGAAGCGAGCACCGATGGCCGGAACATTGTGCCGTTGGTGATTATGACTCACACCACGACCGAAGGGGCCGCTGCGGCTGCGTGTAAAGAGATTGACACCTTGGCGTGTGTTCGCCCGCCGAGCGTACGGATGCGAGTTCGTGACTAATTCTCTTTTTATTCCCGCGAAGAGCCAAACTTGTTGTTTATAAACATCTTTTTTGCCCTAGCCGCGACGCGTCGCGTCGCGGCTAGGGAGCTGAAGTGTTCCACGAAAGCCACCTTGCATGAAATATGTGATCATCATCCCCGACGGAGCGGCCGACGAACCTCAGGCAGCGCTCGACGGCCGCACTCCGCTGGAAGCGGCCCAAACACCTGCCATGGACGCGCTGGCTACGGCCGGCATCGTCGGTCGAGCCAATCACGTGCCGGCCCAACTGCCGGCCGGTTCGGCGGTGGCCAACATGAGCCTGTTGGGTTACGATCCGACTCAGCAATTCACCGGCCGCGCGCCGCTCGAAGCGGCCGCCCAGGGCATCGAGCTTGGCCCAGACGATTGGGCCATTCGTTGCAACCTGGTTACGATTGAAGATCAGGTGATGCGAGATTTTACGGCCGATCACATCAGCACCGAGGAGGCCACCCAACTGTTAGCCGCTGCGCAAGAACAAGTAGACTGCGCGGCGCTCGAATTTGTGCCTGGGGTCAGCTATCGCAATCTGTTACTCTTCCGTGGCACCAAAAAACCGGCCCCCTTTACCACCGATACCCGGGCCACTCCGCCTCATGACCTGACCGATCGTACGGTGCTGGAAGATTATCCGCGCGGCCCCGGCAGCGACCTGCTGAATACGCTGATGGAGCAGAGCGTTTATTGGTTTGCCGAGCATCCGGTCAACACGGCTCGCCGTCAGGCAGGCAAGCTGCCGGCCACCAACGTTTGGCTTTGGGGGCTTGGCGGTCGGCCGACGCTCGAGCCGTTTGCCGACCGATACGGTTTGCAGGGGGCAATGATCACGGCAGTCGACCTGTTGCGAGGCCTGGCCGGGATGATCGGTTGGCGCCGGCTTGAAGTTCCAGGGGCTACCGGTTATCTCGACACCGACTATCAGGCCAAAGGCCAACAGGCCATCGCCGCGTTGGACGAAGTCGACGTGGTTTGCGTGCACATCGAGGCCCCCGACGAAGCGTCGCACGAGGGGCGGGCCGAGGCCAAGGTCCAGGCACTCGAGGAAATCGACACACACATTGTGGCTCCGCTCTGCGAAGCATTGGCCCAGCGCGACACTTGGCGCGTGTTGGTGACGCCTGACCATCCTACCTTTTTGCGAACGAAAACCCACAGCCATGGCGACGTCCCTTGGGCGATGGCCGGCGCCGGCATCGCGCCCGATGCGAGCACCGGTTATCACGAAGCTGCGGCCGCTGCGTCTCAGCAGGCATTTCCTGACGGCTGGCAACTGATGGACTTTTTTATTCGCGGCTAATCTCGCACGCTTTTGGCCGCTCGACTGTGAGTAGAACCATGCCTTTGATCGTACAAAAATTTGGCGGCACCAGTGTTGCCGATTCTCAGAAGATTTTGGCCGCTGCCCGCAAGGCGGTCCGCGCCCAACAGGCTGGCAACCAAGTGGTTGTGGTGGTCAGCGCCATGGGCAAGAACACCGACATGTTGGTCGATTTGGCCAGCGAGATTTGCGAGCACCCTCCTGCGCGGGAAATGGACATGCTGCTTTCGACCGGCGAACAGGTAAGCGTGGCGCTGATGGCCATGGCGATCCATTCGCTCGGCCATCAGGCAGTTAGTCTAACCGGCGCTCAAATCGGCATTCGCACCGATAGCACGCACACCAAAGCCCGCATCCAGTCGATTTCGACCGAGCGGATGCAAGCCTCGTTGGACGCCGGGCAGATTGTCATTGCGGCCGGATTTCAGGGCATCGACGAAAACTTCAACATCACCACGCTCGGGCGTGGCGGCAGCGACACGTCGGCCGTCTCGTTGGCCGCAGTGCTCAACGCCGATGCCTGTGAGATTTACACCGACGTTGACGGCGTCTATACGACCGACCCACGGTTGTTGCCGGAAGCCCGTCAAGTGCACCAGGTGAGTTATGACGAAATGCTCGAGTTGGCCAGCCTGGGCGCAGGCGTGATGCATAGCCGGTCGATCGAATTTGCCAAAAAATTTGGCGTGCCGATCCATGTGCGCAATAGCGCCAGCGATGCGCCCGGCACGGTGATCGGTCCGTTGCCTGAGGCCTCAGGCAGGGTGGTCAGCGGCGCGGCGCTGACCAAAAACGAAGCTCGCGTGACGATTGCCGACGTGCCCGACCGGCCCGGCGTGAGCTTGGCGGTTTTCGCCCAACTGGCCAATCGAGCGATTCCGGTCGACATGATCGTCCAAAACGTGGGCGCCGAAGGTCGAGCAAACATCTCGTTCACCGTACTGGAAAGCGAGTTGGAGCAGACCATCCAAGCACTCGAAGAGGTACTTTCGGAGTTTGGCGGAGCTCACCTCTCCAGCGATTCCTCGGTTTCCAAGGTGTCGGTCGTAGGGCTCGGGATGGCCGAACAGACTGGCGTGGCCGACAAAATGTTTCGCGCGCTGGCCGACGCTGGCGTAAACATTCTGATGATCACCACCAGCGAGATCAAAATTTCGTGCCTCGTGGCCAGCAGCCAGGCGCAAACCGCGCTGGCGGCCGTGCATCGGGCATTTATGCTGCATGAGGAGCCTGCCGACTTGATTGGCGTGGCCGAGCACCAATCGGCTCCCCGAGCTGACGCCGCCGACGTAGTGGCTCGGTTGCAAGGCCTAGAAGATTTGGCAGTCGACGGCATTTCGCTCGACGCCAGCCAAGCCCGAGTCACGATCGATCGCGTGCCAGATCATCCAGGCATCGCGGCCGAAGTGTTTGAAGGCGTCTCTTCGGCTGGCGTGTTCGTCGATATGATCGTGCAGAGCGACGGCAGCGACGGCCACACCAGCTTGAGCTTCACGGTGCCTGGCGAAGACCTGGACCAAGCGGTCCAAGCGGCCGAAAAACTTTGCCAGGCCATGAGCGCCGAGCGGGTTAGCTCCGATGCGCAAGTGGCCAAGCTGTCGGTCTCCGGCATCGGGTTGCGGAGCCACACCGGTGTTGCGATTCGGATGTTCGAGGCGCTCTCAGCCGAGGGGATCAACATCGAACTAATCAACACCAGCGAAGTCTGCGTGAATGTGATCGTTGCCGGGGGCAAGGGCGATCGGGCCTTGGCCGCTTTGGAAGCGGCGTTTGCCGACGTGCGCCGATAAACGCATTCCAGATCGAACGTTTTGCGATTTGACCACCGGTCGCTAATTCTTTGAGAGAGACGCGATTTGCAGTCCTCCTCGAAGCGTCATAAGGCGCAGTAATTTTTGGTGGCGGCTTTCTCGTGTGTTTTCTTTTTGGGGGCCCACTGGTGGTAAACTGGTTCCCAAGCTCTGCTTGGGAACGAGAGAATTCTATGACACGGGCTGAAACGACTACCATCGGTTACCGCACTCGCGTCATATTATTTTCTTGCTTTGTGCTGGTGGATGTCCTAAGATCAGGGCTTCAGGTTTCCCATGTTGACCGGTAGCAGCGGTCGGTGACGAAGCGCGAAACACCTGTTTTTGTACATCTCCCTCATCGCAATCGGGCTTCCAGGCCGATCGCGCCCCGCCTCTTGTTTGGCTACGAAAGGATTTCCATGCTCGACCCTCGCCGTGTTGACCGTCGTGATTTCTTGAAGACCTCTGGCGTTGGAACCGCGGCGCTCGCGGCTGGAGTGTGGACCAGCCGGGCGACGGCCGAGTCGACCTCGCCTAACGAAAAGTTGAACATCGCCTGTATCGGCACTGCCAATCGCGCGGCGGCCGATATCGCCGGTTTGGCGAGCCAGAACATCGCGGTGCTGTGCGATGTGGATCAAAACTATTTAGATCGAGCAGCCCAAAAATTTCCTCAAGCACGAACCTATGCCGACTACCGCGAGATGATCGACCAGGAAGGCGACCGGATCGACGCGGTCATGGTGGGCACGACCGACCATCATCATGCTCTGGCCAGCTTGTTGGCAATCCGCGCTGGCAAACATGTTTATTGCGAAAAACCGCTTACCCACACGATTGCCGAGGCACGGCTGTTAGCCGCCGAGGCCAAAAAATATGGGGTCGCGACCCAAATGGGCACCCAAATGCACGCCACCAACAACTACCGGCGAGTAGTCGAGATTGTGCAGGCGGGGCTCTTGGGCGACGTGACGGAAGTGCATGTTTGGGTTGGCAAGAGCTGGGGCGGTGGCGAGCGACCTGAAGGCGGCAAAGAACCGCCAGCCGCGCTGAGTTGGGATTTGTGGTTAGGCCCGGCCCCCGAGCGTCCGTTCTGGCCAGGCCGTTATCATCCGGCCCAATGGCGCCGCTGGTGGGATTTTGGCAACGGCACGCTCGGCGACATGGGCTGTCATTTTATGGACTTGCCGTTTTGGGCTCTGAAACTGCGGTACCCTACGCGGTGTGTCACCGAAGGCCCCGCGCCACATGCCGAAACGGCTCCGTTGGGTCTGACCGCGCATTATGATTTTCCCGCTCGCGAAGGGATGCCGGCGGTAAATCTTACCTGGTACGATGGCAACCGTATTCCCCGCACGGTGGCAGGCGAACGGGTACCAGGCAACGGCGTGATGTTTGTCGGTAGCGAAGCCAAACTCTATGCTAACTACAGCAGCTACCGCGTCTTTCCAGCCGAAAAGGCGGCCAGCTTCCAGCCGCCTGAGCAGACGATTCCCAATTCGATTGGCCACTACAACGAGTGGATCAAGGCCTGTCGCGAGGGTTCGCCGACTACCTGCAACTTCGATTACTCGGGGGCACTCACCGAGTCGGTCTTATTGGGCAGCGTGGCCTATCGAGTAGGCAAGCCGATTGATTGGGATGGCGAGAATCTGCAAGTGACCAATTCTCCCGAGGCTGACCAATACATCCGTAAGCAGTATCGGGCAGGCTGGGAAGTCGCCGAAGACCAAGTTGCGGTAGAGGCCTAGCCGGACATCGCCACTTTCGATGACAATACAAGCACGAAGCGCTTGAATTTCTGATTTCAATCTCGTTCCCAAGCAGAGCTTGGGAACGAGATTACGCTGGCTCTGCTCTAAATCACGATTTTTCAAGGAAATGTAAAAAACAGGTAACACTTCAGCCGAGTGAAGCAGAATTCACCACGGAGTCACGGAGGGCACAAAGTTTTTTAGACAGGATTTACAGGATGAAGATGCTCGCGCAAGCGTCTGCCCAATAAAATATACCCTGTAAATCCCGTTCACCCTGTCCAAACATCCTTCGTCTTTCCGTTTCTGTGTCTTCCGTGGTTTGATCGTTCTGTCTAAAGCAAGTTGCTTTTTACCGTAGCGGACGTGACCTAGTTTTCGCCGAGGTTTTCCGACGAAACACCGGTACGCATTTTGGTAATTTGCTCTAAA
>JANQPJ010000067.1 GCA_028289525.1 Pirellulales bacterium | reverse complement strand
CTAGAGCAATTTCGGATCATTCGTAGTCGTATTTCGTCCGAAAACCTCGGCGAAAACTAGGTGTCGTCCGCTACGGTAAAGAGCGACTCGCTCTAGGCTGCTGGAATTCGGTCATGACGTGTTTGCCTCAGGCAGAAAAAATCGTCCTGTTCCTCGTCAGCTTGACGATCGGGCTACCAGCCTACGCGCAAGATGCTCCTGACGAACTCGGCTTCGAGGCGATTTCGCCTGAACAGATCCGGTTTGAAGCGGAAGCAAGCATGGCCCCCACGGCCGGACGACCGCGTGGTTCCCGCGCTCAAGGGGCGTGTTCCGATTGTTCGACCAGCGGCCGGCCATGGCAAGGTTGCCGCTGTGGTCTGCTGCCATTGATTCATGGGCTGCCGATCGTCGGACGCCTGCACCTGTCAGGCGAGCCGTTACAAGGGTCGAGTTGGTTGAACCGGCCATATAGCGTCGGCCTGCACGGCGGCACCATATTGGCCGATTCCTTGGTCGATGGGCAGGTCGAACAGTCCGGCGACTTTTTTGGCGGCTTTCGGCTCGGCTGGGATCTCGATCGGTACTGGGGATTAGAACTCCAGCTCGGCTGGTCGGAGCTGACCCCGATCGGCACGCACGACCCGCCGCTGGCCGACGTCGGCAAGGTGTTTCTAGGCGACATCCGCGCGCTCTACTACCCTTTGGGCGATTCCCGGTTCCGACCGTTTCTGCTGGCTGGCATCGGCACCGGGCATTTTGACTATGCGCCCGACACCGGTGGCGGTTTGGAATCGTCACTGCTGACCACTCCCGTTGGAGGCGGGGTCAAATACCAACTGAAACCTTGGACCGTGCTCCGCTTCGATGCGGTGAACTACATTACCCAAGGCAAAAACGGCATCAGTTCGATGAACAACGTTACCCTTTCGCTCGGTATCGAGTTTCGCTTGGGAGGCCGTCGTCGTTCCTACTATCCCTGGCACCCTAGCCGGCACATCTGGTAAAATGGCCGGATGTTGAGCCAACCAGCCAGAGCGCGTCACTACGTCGTCGTCGGAGGCGGCATCAGCGGGCTGGCCGCTGCGCACCGGCTCAGCGAACTCGACCCCCATGCCCGGCTCACCCTGCTTGAAGCGAACAACCGTTTGGGCGGGGTGATTCAAACGGTCCGCCGCGACGGCTTTCTCTATGAACGGAGCGCCGACAGCTTTATTACGACCGTGCCCTGGGCAATCAATTTAGCCCGGCGCATCGGGTTTGAAGACCAGTTGATTGGCACCAACCCCGACGGGCGGCGAGCCATGGTGGTCCACCAGGGTCGGCTTGAGGAGATTCCCGCTGGCTTTGTGCTCATGGCTCCGCGCGACCTCCAGGCGGTCCTGAAAACACCGATCCTCAGTTGGGCCGGCAAGCTACGCTTGGCCTGGGAAGCGTTCGAACCACCGCAGGCAAACGCTGGCGACGAAAGCGTGGCCGCGTTTGCCAAGCGTCGGTTGGGCGTCGAAGTCTTTGAGCGGCTGGTCCAGCCGTTGGTCGGGGGAATTTATACGGCCGATCCAGAAAAATTGAGCCTGGCCGCCACGCTGCCCCGCTTTCAGGAAATGGAACGCACCGCAGGCAGTCTAACTCGGGCAGCCTGGAAAGAACGCGCCAAACAAAATCTTCAAGGATCGCCGTCGTGTGAAAGCGGCGCTCGATACAGTATGTTTGTTACCCCGCGTGAAGGCCTTTCAAGTTTCATCAACGCGATCGCGGACCGCTTGCCAGCTGAGAGCATCCGGCTCAACACGCCGGTGACCAGCGTCGCTCGCAGCGGTTCAGGAAGATGGTCCGTGAGTCTTCACGATCGTGATGAGCCGCTCGAAGCAGACGGCCTGGTGCTGGCCGCCCCGGCTCCCCGCGTGGCCCCAATGCTTACCGATTTAGACGCTTCGTTGGCCAGCGAGATCGGCAGCATCGAACATGCTGGCTCGTCCGTCTGCACAGCCGCTTACCGGACCGATCAGATTGCCCGACTGCCACGCTGTTTTGGGTTTGTGGTGCCCAGTATTGAGAACCGGCAGATTTTGTCGGCCAGCTTTTCAAGCCACAAGTTTGCCGGTCGGGCTCCAGACGGCTATGTGGTGATTCGCACCTTCATCGGCGGCGCGCTGCAGGCTGAACTAAACAACTTGCCTGACAGTGCCCTGCGGCGGCTGGTCAGTCGAGAACTGCAAGAACTGATCGGCGTCGAAGGCTCGCCGGTGTTTTGGGACGTAAGCCGTTATGCCGAGACAATGCCCCAGTATCACCTGGGCCATCTCGATCGAGTCTCGCGGATCGAGAGTCGGGTGAGCCGTCACGTCGGATTGGCCGTGGCAGGCAACGCCTACCGTGGCGTAGGAATCCCTCAGTGCATTCAAAGCGGAGAATCGGCCGCCCAACAAGTCGCCCAGGCATTTGGCATCACCAAGTAGCTTTGGACGCGGTGGAGGGTTGAGGGTGAAGGGTGGAGGGAACGCGCTCGCGCGTACGAACAACTAAAAACCAATCACGAACAACCCTTCTTCCTCCGCTTTTCTGGCTGAATCCCCTGCTAGGCTTTATCCAGTTTTCTGACAAAGCCTAAAACAGGTAGCGTCCTACTCGCTTTGCAGCCCCAGTTCCTTGCTCACGGCTTCCAGTTGTTCGAGCGCCTCAGGCAGCTTCGGGTCAACCTGCCCCAGCACACCGCGTCCTTCAGAGAGACGGTCTTCGACGTCGAAACGGATGTCGTCGACATCCGCTTCCCAAACCTTGTTCAACTCATCCTGACTAGGCGTGTTAAGCGGTCGCACCACGCGGAAGCCGACCGAGTGGGCCGGCTCGCTGGTAAACCACCAAGGGCTGAGTGGGATGTTGGGATCCTCTTCTTTCCAGGTTTCGTCATCCGAACTCCACCGCGATGCCGACCGGCAAGCCTTCGCTTCGGCGTCCCAGTGACCGCCTCGAACCACACGCGGCGAAACTTCGGTCGGCCAAATCACGGCCTCGCTGGCTTTAGGTTGCTGGCCGTTAAAACGGGCAAACCCATCTTCGGCCTGAGCATCTAGAACCCATTCGCCCACACTGCCAAGCATGTCGTGGATTCCCCACGGATTCGGTTTCTTGGTGCCTACTTTCTGCAGCTCGCCTTCCGAGTTGTCGGCGAACCAGGCATATTCGCCTAACAAAGCAGGGTCGTCGCCGAACGGGTAGGCCGTTTTCGTTCCAGCTCGACAGGCATATTCCCATTCCACGTCGGTCGGCAACCGGTAGTATTGGCCGGTCGCCTTGCTGAGCCATTTGGTGTAGTGTTTGGCGGCATACTGGGTCATGGTCACCGCCGGCTGCCTGGGCTCATCGCCATATTGGTAGGTAATCGAGGGCTCATAAAGCTCGGTCGGCGCGGTAATCGCATCGGCCGGTTCGACTTGGTTGGCCACATGGGTCTTGAGCGTCTGATGCTTGCCAAGCAACATTTTCAACTTTTTGTGTTGTTCTTCTTGTCGTGGATCGGCCGCGCTCTCTGGGGAAAGCAACAACCGTAGCGCCTCCATCTTTTTAAACGACTTATAGAGCGCCATGAATTGATGATATTCGGCCCAAGTGACCTCGTACTTGCCGATCCAAAATGGTTCCATCTGGACTTCAAACTGCGGACCTTCGGTCGACTCGCGATCGGCCTCCGAATCAGGACTGCCCATCATGAACATCCCGCCAGGAACGGGGATCATCTCGAATTCCAGGTCAGAGCCTGGCAAGGTGGTTTTGTAGGGCACCATATAACCGCGGTCGGTTTTGACAAACGGTCCGCTAGCTGGCTCGGTTTTCGACCACCCTAGCTCGGCCACAGGCGGTTTGGCCATGACCGTTTGCGAGAAACATCCCATTGCCACATAGAGAACAACTCCAGCAATCAGAACGCGCAGCATGATGAACCTTCCGTTGGGCGATTAGGTTTCGGCGTGATGCCGCCAGGGGGTGCTTGGCGACACGAAACAGTTAAGGTGGGACCGCTTGGCAGGCCATAAGGCTTCCAAAATGGGAAGGCCTCTATTATAGCAAACGTGCAGGCTCTGTTGCCACCGATTATTTTCGCCGAATATCGCCTATTTTTCGCGAAACCCATAAAAGCCCAATGTTTCGCGAGCGGTCACCGACCGCTGCTATTGCGCAGCGCCGTAGTACCAGCATTGCTTCAGGCCATAAACGTACTAATGGCTGCGCCAAAAGCTCGGCATAAATAGCACCAGAATCACAAAGATTTCCAGCCGGCCGATCATCATCAAAAAGGTAAACAGAATCTTGGCCACTGGCGTGAAGACCGCGTAGTTTTGCGTGGCACCGACAACGCCTAGCCCGGGCCCAATGTTGTTCAGTGTGGCGTTGATGCTGCTGGCCGCGTCGATCAGCTTGTTTTCCTTCGGCTGTCCACCGGCGATCCAGGTTTGGTCCGGCTCGACCGTGACGAGAAACATCCAGCTGAAAACAAAAATCACCAAAATCAATCCAAAATAGACCAACACGTTGTTCCGTAGGTCGGGGTCTTCGACCGGCTCTCCGCCGAGACGTAGGGGCCGCACGACCGATGGCCGATAAGCCCGTTCGATTTCTAGGCCCATCACCTTGAGGAACAAAATGTGGCGAATCACTTTCAAGCCGCCACCGGTGCTGCCGGCACATCCGCCTACGAACATCAACAAGAACAACACTCCACGACCAAAACTGTTCCAGCCGTTGAAATCGTGTGTGCCATAACCGGTGGTCGTGAGCACCGAAACGACTTGGAACAATGCATAACGGATCGACCTGGCAATCGACTCCCAGTGGCTGTGTTGGGCACTGTCGTGAAAGTCTTCGTGAAACAGTCCAAAACCGATGACCAGAGCAGTCACGCCGATGATGATCGCCATGTAAACGCGCCACTCGAGGTCGGCAAACAGTTTGCCTGGCTTGAACAGCAGCAGGCTGTAGAGCAATGCGAAGTTGGTGCCGGCCAGAATCATGAAGACGGTGACCGTATATTCAATACCCACTGCATAGGGATAGCCTGCCTGGGCAAAGTGGCCCAAGCTGGTGTCGTAGGTACTAAACCCGCCGGTCGCCATCGTGCCGAAGGCGTGGCACAGGGCATCGAATAGATCCATGCCCATGACCATCAACAGCACTGCCAGCACAGCGTTGAGTCCACAGTAAAGGCCGGCGAAAATCCAGGCGGTGTGTTGCATGCGGGTTTGTGAGCTGTCGGCGCTAGGGCCTGGCATTTCAGCCCTCATCAGCGCTTTGCCGGCCGAGCCTTGCCCTAGGATGGTGACAAAGAGCACGATGATGCCCAGCCCTCCGAGGAAATGGGTACTGCTGCGCCAAAATAGAATCGAGCGCGGGACCAGCTCGCGATCTTCGATACGCGTGAGCACCGTGGCGCCCGTGGTACTAAAGCCGGACTGCGATTCGAACAGGCAATCGGCGATGCCCATGTGGACCGGTTGGCCGGCCTCGTCGCGTTGGAGCGAAGTGCCGCTTAACAAGAACGGCAAGGCTCCGAGCACAGTGGCCAACATCCAGCTCAGCCCCACGACGGCCATCGACTCTTTGCGATAGAGCACGCCATCGCCCCGTTGCCCCAAGGAACGAAACACCACGCCGACTAGGCCGCACACGCCGATGGAGCCAAACAGCCCCCAAAATCCGTGCGCCTCAAACTGGCCGTCAGGCGTCAACGGCGGTAGTGCCCAGGGGAGGCTAAAAACCATCATCAGCCCGATCAGCCAGGCAACGATTCCCAGCAAATGGGAGACCAGGGCAAGGTTCATCGTGCAAACATCTCCTAGCGACCGTTGCGGCCAAACACCTGAAGCGCGTCGTCGATCGCGGCATCGGCCACCATCGCGATCACCGTGTCGCCTGCATGCAATCGGTCGTCTGCGCCAGGCACGCGCGCGAATCCTTCCTGCAACACGGCGGCGATCAGGCATTGGTCAGGCAAGGCGAGCTTGGCCAGCACATGCTCGGTCGCTTCGACGCCTTCTCGCACCTCGATTTCCAGCACACTGATGTCGCCATCGCCTAGCCGCGTTTTGGAAATCAGCGCCCCAGCGTTCAGAAACCCGAGCACTTGCTTGGCCAGCACATCGCGTGGGCTGACCGCATGATCGATGCCTAGCTTGGCCACCACATTTCCATAGTCGGATCGTCGCACCAGGGCCATAATCGTTTTCGCGCCAATTTCGCGGGCTTCGACGCCGGCCATGATGTTGTTTTCGTCATCGCCCAAGCAGGCCACAAAAACATCGGCGCTGCCGACGCGTTCTTCTTCCAAATTGGCCCGACGGCTAGCGTCGCTGTGCACCACGGTGGTGTGTTTTAAGTTGGCGGCCAGGAATTCGCTCCGCTGGCGATCGGCTTCGAGCAACACCACGGTGAACCGCAGCCCTTCCAAGGCCCGCGCTAGATGGTAGCCGGTTTCGCCGCCGCCGGCGATCACGATACTCAGCTTTGGGCCCATGGCCGGCCGAAATTTGCGTTTGGCTTCAGAAATATCTTGTCGCTGACCGATTAGCGTAATCCGGTCGTCTGCCATGAGCCGATCGTTCGCCCCAGCAATCCACGTCGCGCCATCGCGCGAAATCGAACCCACTCGCACGTTCTTCGGCAACCCCAGGTTTTTGAGCGGCACATCGACAATCGACTTCTTGTCGGCCAACAAAAATTCTTGCACCTCCAGATTGCCCCGCGCAAGATTTTCTACCGCGATGGAACCAGGGTGTCGAATCCCTCGGGCCAGCTCCATGGCAGACAGATGTTCCAAAGAAACCAGATGGTCGATTTTGAAATGGCGTTGGTAGTCGAAGGTGCTCAAATCGCGAAACACCGGCGCGTACACCCGGGCAGCGCTGCGATGGGCTCCCATGGCCTTGGCCATGCTGGCGGCCACCATATTCACTTCGTCGTCGCCCGTGACCGCCAAGCAGAGATCGGCCCCCATCACGCCGGCTTGAAACAACACGCTCGATTGCGACGCCGAACCGTGCAATGCCCGCACATCCAGGGTTTCGTTGATTCGCCGCGCCGAATCGGGATCACTATCGACCACGGTCACACTATGACGATGGAGGCACAGCAGCTCTGAAATCGAGGTTCCTACCGTACCGCCACCCAATACGACGATTCTCATGGCGTCGACTCAGAGGGTTTGGGAAACTTGGTGTTGAGCCGATCATCGGGAATCAACAAGTCATCGAGCACCTGGCCTTGGAGCACTGTCTGCTCGATGATGCGCGGCACATCGTCCAGCGTGACCCCGCCATACCACACAGCCTGAGGGTAAATCACCACGACCGGTCCAAGTTCACACTGATCCAAACAGCCGGCCTGATTGGCGCGCACGGCCGGCGTCAGACCGCGGGCCTTGAGTTCCGCCTTGAAGCAGGCCCGCAGTGTCTGGCTGCCCTCGGGATCGCAACACCCGCGCGGGTGTGTCGCGCTTCGCTGGTTGCAGCAGACAAAAAGATGATGGGAAAACTTGGCCATGGCGCTCGGCAAAAACCGACTGAAACATTTTTTGAACTTTCGCTATTCGAACTTTCGCTATTCTATGTTCCGATGCCATCAGTCGCCAGAGCACTCGGGGCTGCCTCAGGGCCGATCAGTTCTTCAAATTGGGAAGATTTGATGGCCCACTAACCCGACGCGTAAGCGAGGAAAAGAGCCAGAAATGCCTCGCTTACGCGTCGGGTTAGTGGAGTTTTAAAAATCTTCTAGATTGAAAAAATGAATCGCTCTCAGGCTTTACTCTTCAACCGGTTCAGGCGGTGCGCCGAGACGCACGCTCGGTTTCGCCAAGTCCGTTGAATCCTGTGTCTCTTCAGACGGCTCGGCCTCCGGGGGCTCAAGCAATGCCTTGATGTCGCCCTCCAGGTCGTGTTCCTCGATCACATCCCGCAAGATAAAATTGGCCGGCAAACGTTCGTCGCCTTCGTCGATGGCGATCTCGCGAAGAACTTTCGCATACTCCTTGACCACATCGAGCAAATCATCGCCCGTGGTGCCGTCGTGAATCGCGGTCGGAAAACGATCGAGGACTTTTCGCCATCGGGTCATGCCTTCCTCATAGAGCCGGCGCGCCTTCGGCAAGTTGACCTCTTTGCGATGAGCCTGTTGTCCGTCGTAGATCAATTTGCGGGCTGCCAAGGCATCGAGCGTCTGTTCAAATTCAGCCCGGGTCTTCCAATAGTTGAAGTTCACGATGTCCCGATAACGTCGAATCGTTTCGGCTCGTTGGCTGGCCTTGGTCTGTTGTCGGGCCAGCCGGCTCGACTGACGAGCGAGCCGGGGCGAGGTTTGACGAATCCGTTTTGCCAACTGGTCGGCCGTAATCTTTAGCTTCCTTTCCGCTTCGATGGCTGCCACGCTTTGCTCGGGTGTGCGTTCGGGCTCGGCAATGGCTATTGCCTTGCGCTCGGCGTCGGTCCATTGTGCTTTGCGTTTAGCCAACATTTCGTCGTGTAGCCCGCCCACCAGAGCGACCAGCTTGGCCATCAACCGTTGGGCATCGGCGGTTTTGCGTTCTTGGTCGTTCAAGCGAATGCGATAGCCAAACGAGGTAAGGAGATTTCGATTGCCATACTGCTCCCATGCCTGGGCTGCTTTTTTCCAAGCTAGCCGTGCTCGTTCGCCATGCACTCCGTCGTCATCCAACGCCTCGGCATAGTTCATCAGCGACATGGCCGGATCGGAATGGAAGATCAACGGGCTTTTGCCCTTGAGCATGCGTTTCCCGGAATCGACCACTTGTTGTGCTCGCAAGAACCACTCGTGGCTAACGAGCCAGTTATCGCGCCCTTCGCCGGTTCGCTGGGGATCGGCCTCGTGATGGTAGTCGTCGTCCTCGCGAAACAGCCGGCGGAATTGAACGTGTTCATCCGCCCGACCAATCTTTTGGCCAATAAACCAACCCAGATCCCACAGCAGTCGAGGATGGTCTTCGTTGTGTTTGAGACCTTGCTTGAGAAAGTTAATCCCGCGTTTCACCCAGTAGTACCGGTCATGGTAGTCGTCGAACTCGACCGAAACATTGTACGACAGGTTCCAAGCCTGAAACTGCCAGACCGAGATAAAGTTAGGCTGGAGCTTGGTAATTTGTTCGAGCGTGGCCGACAGGTTCGACCAATCCTCGGTTTTCTTGTAGTAGTTGGCTTTTTCCCAGAGGATGTTGGCCGCCACGCCGCGCATGCCGAGCGTAGCCAGCTTCATCGTCTCGCTGGCCGGATCGATGTCGCCCAAGTTGGCCTGGCTAAGATTGATTTTGGGATCGCTCCGCATGCGTGAGAGCTTGCCGCCGCTGTGCTGCCCGCCTTGTCCATCGCTGCTGGCCGGCATACTAAGCATCGAGAGCGGGACCAACATCGCCACGATGATAAGCAAATAGACAACCTTGCGCCACAGGGTCGATTGTTGGTTCATTTAGCCACCTCGCGAATACGCAAGAAAAAGTATCCGCCCACGAACACGCCAAACACATAGGCCAGCGCGGCCACGAGGTTTTGACACACCAAATCGGTCGGAATACTAAACCCATGTGCGACCCAAGCAACATTGCTAAAGGAACGGAAGTCTGGCAACACGTGCGTCACACTCTGCATCACGATCATCAGCACCGCGTCGATCGACTGCACGATGGCGGTCGCCACGTTTTGTTCCAGTTCGCTGGTCACATTTTTTTGGGTCACCAGACGGATAAGCGATTCGATTGGTCCGCCTCCTTCTAGCTCGCCCGTGGCAACGCTAGTGGTAAAATCGGCAAAAAATCCGATCACGAGCGCGCCGGTCGTCGCAGCCAGCGCAACGGGGCCGCTGAGAAACGTGCTAAACATGACGCCAAAGGCGGTGACCAGCAACATCTGCGTCCAAATGCCCAGATAACCTTTCATGAAATTCCAGTCGAACCGGTCGTCGGTCGCCTGCAGATAACAGTCGGCCTGAGCGGCCCCAAAATATTGGGCGCGCGGCAAACACTGAATCCAAACCTCGACACGCCCCTGGTCGTCGACCAGATCGTCGAACAGATCGACCATTTCCGAATCACCGGCGTCTTGCTGATCCTTCCGCAACCGGGGCAGCTTGCGGGGAAGGAAGCGGGAATCAATATGGAAATCGCGGGCTTCAAACGTCTCGATGTCGCTGCGCAGCCCGGTCTTCGGGTTGCGCAGAAAGATACTGCCTAGGATCCCCTTCTCGATATTGCCTTTGTAGGTACGGAACACCCGAATGTTCAGCTCGACCGGCAGGCCATCGGGAAACTTGTCGGCAGTGACACCCGTGAATGTCCACACGGCAGCGGCTTCGGTTCCGCCTTCGATATAGCTACGATATCCCCATTCATTGCCGACGCTAATCCCACGCGCCTTGTCGGCCCCTGTAGGGCCTTTGAACCGCAATTTTCCATAGTGAGGTACGCGGGCTCGAAACAGCTCTTGGGGTGCTTCCGTGTTTTTTTCCTGAGAGTCAATCGGATGCCAGTGGCCCATTTCCGTGCTGGTTTGTTTGGCGCCATCCGGTCCGATTTGCACCGTGTGCCGGTGGTTGATCGCCAGCGAGGTGAGGTTCTCCTCGGCGACAATCGTGTGCCGGTGGCTCACGGCCCGAACGACAAACACATAGCTGGCCAAGCCCATGATCGCCAGCAGCACGGTTCCAATGGCCGAGAAGCCAAGAATGCGCCCCAGCACAATTTCGCCCGACCGAACCGGCTTCGTGACAATCGTATAAATCGTACGATTCTTAAAATCGTTGGGCAGGCTAAAAGCACTGAGAAAAATCGCCAGCAACAGCGTGAGATACGTGGCGGCGGTCATCACAAAGCTGACATACAGCTTGACCGGCTCGTGGGTTTGGTTATCGAGAAACCAACCTGCAAACAGCAAAACGACCACGAACACCGCCAACACCACCAGCACGCGACGCCGGAGCGACTCTTGAATTGCCAGACGGGCCATGGCCCAAATCCGCCGTGGCGACAGTACGAACAGCTCGCCAATCGCATTGCGCACCACGCCATAGGTAAGGTCTCCGGCCACCAAGGGTCCGTGGCGAACCATGGCCGCTAGGAACCCGATCACCAGGGCCAGCAGGATCAAGGAACCGGCCGTGAGCAAAAACTGCAGCACGGCAGGCAGCCGGTCGGAGCCACCGACCAGTAGCCATTCGAAGAAGGTGAGCAGATCGGTTTCGATAACCATATCGCTAGGCGGTTTCGCTCTCCTCGTTGGACGTTTCGCTTTCGACCGAGGCGCGCCGCCCTGGGCGAGCTTCGCTGTCACGGACGATCGACAAGAACAGATCTTCGAGCGTCGTCGTCGGGTTCTCCATGCTGAGCAGTTCTCCTTGGTGCCGAGCGATCACGTCGCGAATTTCTTGCTGGCACTCTTCATTCAACCCTGCAGCACGGATTTGCGTCTCCTCGGCAACACGCAGCAAATGATCTACCCGTCCCAACTCTTTCAATTCGCCTTGATGCAAGATCGCGATTCGATCACAGATATCCTGAACGTCGGCCAGCAAATGGCTACACATCAACACGGTTTTGCCGGCGTCTTTGAGCGCCAGGATCATGTCTTTCATCTCGCGAACACCAATCGGATCGAGTCCGGTGGTCGGTTCGTCCAGCACGATCAAGTCAGGGTCGTTGATGCGCGCCTGGGCCAGCCCGATGCGCCGCGTCATTCCTTTGGAGTACTCTTTGAGTTGCCGCCGTTTGGCCCAGCCGAGCCCGACCTCTTCAATCAGGGTTTGAACGCGCGCTTTGCGCACGTCGGCCGGAATGTCGAACAGCCGCCCATAGAAATCGAGCGTCTCTTCGGCGTTCAGAAACCGATATAGATAGGATTCTTCTGGCAGATAGCCGATTCGTTCGTTCTTGGAAACCTCGGTCGCATCGCGTCCCAAGGTGAGGGCTTGCCCACTGGTCGGGAACAAGAGCCCTAGAATCAGCTTGATCGTGGTGGTCTTGCCAGAGCCATTGGGGCCCAACAGGCCAAAGATCTCTCCCTGTCGTACCTCCAGGTCCAGGGCGTTGAGAGCCTGAACCTTGGGTCGTCCCCAGAAGTCGCGATACACCTTGGACAAGGCACGCGTTTCAATCACTACGTCCGACGCCATCGGCCAACTTCCGAAACAGAGCCAAAGAGAGGAAAACGTGCGAACCGTTGACTATATGTCAGTCACTGCTGGCTTTCAAGCACGTGGGCTCTGGGCGCAGGGTGATTGCGAAGTCGTTTTTTTGAAAAACAGAGGCCGCCGGCCGCTCGCCAAACAGAAAGACCCAGCCGTTTCGCGAGCGGTCGCCGACCGCTGCTTTTGTGGAATCGACAAGGGCCACAAAAAACGACATTCGGTCGAACCAAGCACTGGGTACGTGCGTAGCAACATGGCACCTAGCTATCGCCGTTGAAAAAAGCAGGCTTGCCGGTTTTCGCAAGCCGATCCACAATAGGCCAATCCTACTGGCCAAATGCCTGCTTGCCTTTAAAATCGCATTTTTCCCGGATAAGACCACCCGCCATGCTAGAATTGTCTGGTCTCAAAAAATCATTTGTTGAGCCTAATGGGGCCACGTTGCCCATCTTGGATATTCCTCAGTTCAAGGTGGCCGCCGGCGAACAGGCCGTGATTCGCGGCCGTAGCGGCTGTGGGAAGACGACGCTGCTGCATGTGATTGCCGGCATTACCCATCCAGACGCCGGCAGCGTGACGATCGACGGGGTCGATGTCACTCGGCTGCCTGAGGCGGGCCGCGACCGCTTTCGGGCCGAAAAGATCGGCTACATCTTCCAAACCTTCAACCTGTTAGAAGGGTTTTCTGCCTTGGAAAACGTTTTGCTAGGCATGGCGTTTACGCGCGGCGGAGCCGACCGAGGCCGAGCCTGCGAGTTGCTCGAACAGGTTGGCTTGGGCCACCGGCTAGACCACCGCCCGGCAAAACTGTCGGTCGGCGAGCAGCAGCGCGTGGCGGTTGCCCGAGCCCTGGCCAATCGCCCTCGGTTGCTGTTGGCCGACGAACCGACGGCCAACGTCGACCCTGGCAACCAGCAACAACTGGTCGACCTGATTCGCGAACATTGCCAGTCGGAAGAGGTGGCCTTGTTGTTGGTAACCCATGAACCGACAGTGGCCGAACAGTTCTCGCGCGTCGAATCTCTCGAATCATTTAATCAAGCGGTCGCATCATGAGTCTTTGGAAAATTGCCTGGCGCAGCGTCCAACAACGCTCGCTTTCATCGTTGCTCACCGGCCTGTCGATGGCACTAGGCGTCGCCTTGGTGATTATGGTGCTGGTCGTCTACGGCGCGGTGGAACAGCAGTTTCGTCAGGGCGGCGAAGGCTACCACCTGATCGTCGGCGCTAAAGGAGGCAAATTGCAACTGGTGCTCAATACCGTCTACCACTTGAGCCAGCCGATCGAAAACATTCCCTACAGCTATTACAAGGAATTCACCGAGGGCAAGTTCGCGGCCTTCACGGAAGTCGTGGTGCCCTGCTGCATGGGCGACAGTTATCTGTCTGGTGGGCAAACCTATCGGGTGTTGGGAACCACGACCGACATGTTCGACCGGCTGGTCTATGGAAAGAATTCCGACGGCTCGCCGCGTCAATACACCTTCCAGGCCGGCCGCAATTTCAAGTCGGCCAACTTTTTTGAAGCCGTGATCGGTTCGGTCGTGGCGGCCAAAACCGGGCTGGGCGTTGGCGACTCGTTTCAACCGGCCCACGGCATCGTGGAAGAAGGCGACGAGGCCCACGAGCACCAAGCGTTCAAGATCGTCGGCGTGTTGGGCCCCACCGGAACGCCCAACGACCGAGCCATGTTTGTCAACATGGAGGGCTTTTTCTTGCTCGAAGGCCACGCCAAGGAAGCGCCGCCAGAGGAAAGCCCTGCTGAAAAGAAAGACCATGACCATGACGACCACGATCACCAGGCACACGACCACCCTGCCAGCGACGGAACAGCCGAAGCCCATGACCACGAGGGCCACGACCACCCGCCGGCTGCCGACAAGCACGACGATCATGCCCACCATGCTCACGCCCATCACGATCATGACCACGACCATGGGCATGCCCATCAACCGCTGCCAGAATCCCAACGAGAAGTCACCGCTCTGCTAGTGTTGCTGAAGAACAATCTGTTCTCGCAAGGCCTGTTTACGCGGATCAACGAAGGGCAAGTTGCCCAGGCTGTGTTTCCAGTGACCGAGGTCGAAACGCTCCTGACCAAATTTGTCGGCCCGATCCAGACTGTCTTGTTGGCCTTAACCTTGTTGATCATTGTCGTGGCCGGCATCGGCATCATGGTTAGCATCTACAATTCGATGAGCGAACGAGCCCATGAAATTGCCGTGATGCGGGCATTAGGAGCCGGTCGAGTCACCGTGCTGGCGGTCGTGCTGCTGGAGTCGATCATCATTTCGCTGGCCGGCGGGCTGGCTGGAGTGGTCATCGGCCACGGAGCCATTGGGTTGATGAGCCCTTATGTGTTGGCTGAAACCGGAGTCTTACTGCACGTGTTGAGCTTTCAGCAACAAGAATTGGTGTTGGTGCCAGGGTTGGTTTTGTTGGCGACTTTTGCCGGTTTTCTACCAGCTCTGGCCGCCTATCGGACCGATGTGGCCCGAGCCCTGATCGCCAGGCCCTAACCACCTGACCGAAAACTGGGTAAAATGTGGGCTGCTCTTCTACGTCCAACATCCCCCCGAGTCTGACGAGGAATTTGGTCATGTCGTATCGAACTGCGTGGTTGATCGGCTGTCTCTCGGCAGCCATGTCGATCGCCAGCGCTCAGACCGGCCTGGCTTGTCCGTTCTGCACTGCCCAATCGAAGACACTTACCGAAGAGATGGCGGCGGCCGATGTGGTGGCGCTTGGAGAACTGGTCGAACCGGCCGGCGTTGGCAGTGCGATCGGCACCGAGCCTGGGGCCGGCGACGAGGCGAGGTTCAAAATCGATCGGGTGATCAAAGGCCAGCAACACCTTGGCGAAACCCGCCAGGCCCAGGTACTGTTTTTCGGCGACTCCAAGCCAGGCACTCGATTTCTATTAACCGGAATGGTGCTGCCCGACTTGAGTTGGTCGACGCCGATTCCGTTGTCCGAGCGGGCTGAGACCTACTTGAACGACATTCTCGAGCTTCCGGAAAAAGGCCCTCAACGACTGGCGTTCTTTCAAGACTATTTGCGCGACGAGGACACCCTGTTGTCGCGCGATTCGTATGACGAGTTTGCCCGCGCCCCTTACTCCGAGGTGATCGCTCTCAAGGAGTTCATGAAACACGATGAGTTGGTTGCTTGGATCAAGGATAAAGACATTTCGCCTAGTGATCGGCGGCTCTATTTGACGATGCTTGGCGTTTGTGGCTCGACGGCCGATTGTCCGATGCTCGAAGAGATGATGCGGAGCGACGACCGCCGTTTGAAAGGCGGTCTGGATGCCATGATCGCCTGCTATCTGACGCTGCAAGGCGCGGACGGCATGCCGTTGATTGAAGAGCTGTTTATCCAAAACCGCCAAGCGGAATATGCCGACACCTATGCCGCGATCATGGCCATCCGTTTTCACGGTCAAGAGACCGACGTGATTCCCAGGCCACGGCTGATCGAGTCCCTGCGTCTCATGCTCGACCGGCCAGAGCTGGCCGATTTGGTCATCACCGATCTGGCCCGCTGGGAAGATTGGGACGCGATGGGCCGGCTCGTCGAGTTGTTCAAGAACGCCGATCAGAAAACGAGTTGGGTAAGGGTGCCAGTGGTCAACTTTTTGTTGGTGGCCCAAAAACAAGCAGGTTCCGTAGGCGAACAAGCGAAAACCGCCCTGGCGAAACTGACCGAAATTGACGCCAAGTCCGTCAATCAAGCCCAGGCCTATTTTGCGTTCGGAGCGCTCGGCAAGGCCAACCCCTCGCAAGCTGGCCAACCGGCCAGCACCAAATCGACCACCCCGCTGGCCGCCGGCGCTCAGACCGACGCCAACCCGACGCCTCCTGAACCAGAACCCGAGCCAGCACGAAACAACCAAGTCTCTCCCCAACTCGAGTCCACCGCGCTTGCTGCCGAGCCAGCGCCCCAACGCGACCCTCACCGACGGATCACCGCTTCGCGCACCGAAATGCTTCAGGTTAGTTTGGGAGTGGTGCTGGTGATCGTGCTGGTGATTGGTCTACTGGTCGCCATGCGTCCAGGCAGCAGTTCGGAGCACGAATGAGTTCCCCAATCACCCCTCCTCTCAAGACCTCTGGTGCGGACCGCAGCAACGGCCATCTGGCCTACCGCGCGCTCAGTTCGTTGGCCATTCTTGCCATGGTGCTTGGGGTTGCCTCGCTGATGATGATCCCCACGGCACTCAACAGCCTCGAGGCCAGCTTACTGTTAGCGCCGTTGCCTGTGGTTGGGCTGCTGGTCGGCTTGAGAGCCTGGCGGCGGATTGTCCAGGCTCCCGATGAGTTGACCGGCAAGCCGATCGCCATCGTTGGCGTCGGACTATCTCTAGCATCTCTCATCGGCGGTCTGCTCTTGGCCAGTGTGGTCTACGCCACGGAAGTGCCTGACGGCTACCGTCGAGTGACCTTTGGCCAGTTGAAGCCGGACGAAGCCGAACGTGACCGGCATCTTAGCATTCCAACCGAGGTCGAATCACTCGATGGCCAAAAAGTGTTTATCAAAGGCTACATGCGTCCGCCGGCCCACCGGTTTGGCATCGAGCAGTTTTTGCTGGTGCGCGACAACAACGAATGTTGTTTCGGCAAGAATATTCCGGCCTACTACGACCGGATTCAGGTTGAGCTGGCTGGTAACTTGCGTACCGATTATTCGCGTCGCATGTTTCGCGCCGCCGGCACGCTCAAGATCGACCCCAGCCAGGCCCACGACGGTTCGGAACTTCCGGCCTTTCGCCTGGTGACCGACTACCTGGAATAGTAAGCCTCTTCCTTTGCAAAAAAACATCTGGCTGCAAACGGTTCCCAACAACGTCACCTTCTGGCCTTCGAGGTTTTTACGGAGTCACGGATGAAGGTTTCGCTTACCCAACATGCGATGGTGCTGCTGTGTGCTGGCTGGTTGTTCGGCGCTGTGGGCTGCGATCAGGTCGCCTCTTCCTCGGCCGCTCCTCAGGCCAGTCGCCCGACGGAGGAAACCAAGCCGACAGACCAGGCAACGACGGCCGCCACGGCTCAAACGCTCGATCAATCGTTTGACGACATCAAATTCGAAATGGAAATAGGCACCCCGTTCAAACGGTCGATGTTGCGCCCCGAAATTGAAGCATTGGTCGGACGTCGCATTCGTATTCGGGGCTACATTCTGCCTAGCTTTTTGCAAAAGGGCATTACGTCGTTCGTCCTCGTGCGCGACAACCTGGAATGCTGTTTTGGCCCCGGGGCAGCGCTGTTCGATTGTATTGTGGTCGACATGGACGATGGCAAAACCGTCGACTACACAGTCCGCCCCATTGCGGTGACCGGAACGTTCGACGTCCGCGAAGTGCTCGGGCCAGACGGGAAGCATCTGGCCATCTATCACCTCCAGGCTAGCGAAGCTCGGTAACAACGATGAACCCGACTGCCAGGAAACGGGTTGTGCTGGCAACGGTGGCCATCGTGCTCACCGGCGTGGCGCTCGATACCCGCGCCCACCCGGTCCGGTACCCAACGATCATCGCCAACTACGCCGGCGATACCCTTTGGGCCATGTGCCTGATGCTCATGGCTCGGGTCGTGTGGCCTGCCGGTAATTTGGCTGTTTGTGTGTTCAAGATGGCGGTATTTTGTCTGTTGATCGAACTTAGCCAACTGTACCAAGCCGTTTGGCTCGATCGAATCCGCCACACGCTGCCAGGCAGCCTGCTGCTTGGCTTTCAGTTTGCCTGGTCCGATCTGGTTTGCTATGCCATGGGGCTCGGATTGGCTGTGGTGGTCGACCTGGCGGCAGCAGCGGCCGGTGGCCGCTCGCGAAACCGTTAGAGCGACTCGCTCTAGCGGCGCAACGTGTGCCATTGGCGCAAGACACAGACCAGCAAGCCCTCGACATGCCGTCGATCGGCCTGCTCAAGCCAGGCGATGATCTTTTCCGGAGGCCGCTCATAGTCGCCAAACTGCACCCCATACTGGGCCGAGAGCAATAACAACGACCGAATCACCTCGGCGTCCAGATCGATGCCAGAGTGAGAATCTGACAGCTCGTCGAAAAAGGGATCATCAGGCTCATCACGTGGATCAGAATCGGTCATGGCAGCATCCATCCAGAAAAAACAAAAGACGACTGTACATGCGTACATAAACCCAGTAAGATAACGAGACCATTTTCCAGGATGCTGGCCGCTTGCCCCATTCACAGATGTTGATGGATCGGCTGTTTTTCACACGAGATTGCCAACGCCCGTGGAGATCCTCATGCCGCGTAATGCACGAGCCGCCGGTTACCTTGTGTTGGTCGTTGCCCGCGATGGCCGTTGTCTCTACAGCCCCAATCTGCCGGCGATGGTCGACAGCTATCCTTGGGAACTCTGCTGGGAAGAGCAGGGGCAGACACGATTCCGCGAGGCGTTTATCGAAGCCTGCATGTTTCGCCGCCGGCAGGAGGCCATCCCGGCTGCTTTGCGGATCAAAGATCGGGCATTCGATTTTGAAGCCTGGCTCGATCCGACGGGTCCGGAACTGGTGATTTGCCGGATGATCCGCGTCTTTTCCAACACGCTCACACGGCGTGAGCAGGACGTATTGTCGCTGGTCGCTGGAGGAGCGTCGAATACCGAGATTTCTCGGTTGCTTGGCACCCGCGAGGCGACCGTGCGGTCGCACCTGAAGAAGATGCGCGAAAAGCTCGGGGTGACTCGTCCCGAAGGCTTGCTGCTAGCCGCCGTAGGGCTGGAGCCTGGCGACATGAACGATCAGCCGGAGCTTTAGAGCAGATGCGGGCGTAAGTGTAGCGTTGTTTCGTCGAGAAACATCGCTACACAAACCTGAAAGCTGCTCTATTTTCCAACGATGACGAATCGCCAGCAGGGTTCACCTTGACAGAAATCCCTAGCCGCGACGCGACGCGTCGCCGGGGCCTTAAAAACAAAGATTATCCACTAGAGCAATTTCGGATAATTCGTAGTCGTATTTCGTCCGAAAACTAGGTGTCATCCGCCACAGTAAAAAGCGACTCGCTCTAGCGACCCAGCTCGTTACAGCAAGCGATCACTGACAAGCAGATCGTACAACTCGTCTTCATGGTCATCCCAACCGCTCTCGTCCGACAGCACACGATCGTGGAGCGAAGCCGGAGCGTCCGTTTGAGCGGCCGGTGGTTGCGAGGCCAGTTCTTGTAGAAGGTGGCGGCCAACTTGCGGTTCGTCATCAAGATTCGCGCGCTGCGATGATTGAGACGCAGTGAGCCGTTCTGTAACGGCTGGCTGCGTTTCGCTAGTCGCCCCGGTGCTTTCCCAAGCGCCGACGAGCTGGGTGGCCAGGTCGGCAGCGGGCTCTGATTCAGAAACGGTGGGAACCGGGGCGCTGCTCGAGTGAGCCAACACGCTGGAAGCGCCAAGGGCAGCGGTCACGACCGGAGCAGCGGCTTCAGTCGCGGGCAACGCCGGAACGGTGTCAGGCAAGTCGGGGATCTCTTCTTGATCAAGGCCGACCGCCTTGCGGGCAACGAACGCCGCGTCCAATGCCGAAATCGTCGAGTCACCGGTCACATCGGCCAACAGCAACGGGTCGATCGTTGGGTAGTCGCCAAATCCGGCATCAAGCCCCACGGCCACCCGAGCCACAAACGCCGCGTCCAACGCACTGTAATCTCCATTGCCGGTCACATCGCCCAGATAAGAGACTACCTGGACCCCATCGTCAACGCTTGCTGAAATGCCGCCGTCGTTGAGTGAGACAAAATCGAATTGAATGAGCGCGGACGCACCATACGCGGCCGACGCATCGACCTCAGCGTCGACGAGAACCAACGTGGCCGGACCGACCGTCATCGCGGTGGGGCCGTGCGCAACGATCCCTAGTTCGCCAGGCGTGCTCGTGTTCGTGGTGAGCGTCCAATCGCCTGGTACGTCAGCCGACAGACGAACTCCATTCACATCGAGTAGCGCCGGATCGTAACGCAAGATGGCTTCAAACCGTTGGACGTTGGCCGCATCGTCGATTTGGATCGGCAGACCGCCTGAATTTTCAAGGTCGACCGATTGCCGAGGCCCACGCACAAAGTCAGGCACGCTGACCGTGGGCCCCGTGGTCGGCAGAACGGTAAACTGCTGAACAAAGTCGCCGCTCGCCAGGCCATCGCCGAGGAGAGCAAGCTTGGCAAACGCTCCGGCACTCGCATCGGTCGACCGATCGAGAATCCGTAGCGTGTACGTGTCTGGCGGCAACGGACCGCCTGTCTTAACAAACACGGCTTCTTCTTGCCCAGCATCCCAAACGAGTGAACCTTGCACCAGACCGGTCGTTTCGCCCGTCAAGGTAACGTCGGCCGTTTGACCGCCAGTGGCTGCGCTACTGTAAAGCTGCAGTGCGCCAGGTTCAATCGGGCTCTCGAATTCAATCCCCACCGTGCTCTCGCTCGCTTGCAGGCCAGAGACAAGCAATGCCGGCGGCGCGAGATTCTCGACCGTGTAAGTTTCGTCAGTAGCCGGTTCGCCAACCGGCAACGCATGGGCAGCTCCGTCCGTGTCGGTGATGTCTTGGGCCGCCGCCAGGTCGAGACCGACGACGCCATTGAAGTCGGCCAAGTCGCCGCCGGAGACCGTCACTTCATACGTGCTCGCCGAAGTCGAGTTAACCCCGGTCACGGTGGCCGTGGTGGTTCCGTTCACCGAGAAATCGGCCGTGCCAACATTCTGCACGCCTTCGTTGAACGTGGCCAGGAACACCAGCGTGTCGGCACCGGTAGGACTGGTCGCCGGATTGCTTCGGGTAAACGATTCGAGCACCGGAGCGTTGTCGAGCGTGTAGGTTTCATCGGTCGCCGGTTCGCCGGCCGGCAAGGCGTTGCCGGCGATGTCGGTGATATTTTGGCCGCCGGCCAGATCGAGCCCGACGGTGCCGTTCAAGTCGGCCAAGTCGCCGCCAGAGACCGTCACTTCATAGGTGCTGGCCGACGTCGAGGTGACTGCGGTCACCGTGGCCGTGGTGCCTGTGACGGCGAAGTCGCCGGTGCTGACGTTCTGGACACCTTCGTCAAAAGTGGCCAGAAAGACGAGCGTGTCGGCAGCCGTCGAACTGGTGGAAGGATTGCTGCGGGTAAACGAAGTGATGCCTGGCGCGTTGTTATCGACCGTGTAGGTGGCGTCGGTTGCCGGTTCACCAGCAGGCAACGCATCGGCCGCGCCATCGAGATCGGTAATGTCTTGACCACCAGCCAGATCGAGGCCCACAGCGCCGTTGAAGCTGGCCAAGTCGCCGCCGGAGACGGTCACCTCATACGTGCTGGCCGACGTGGAATTGATGCCAGTCACCGTGGCCGTCGTGGTCCCGCTGACCGTAAAATCGCCGATCGTCACGTTCTGAACGTCTTCGTTAAACGTGGCCAGAAAGACGAGCGTGTCGGCATTGGTCGGACTGCTGGCAGGGTTGCTGAGGGTGAACGATTCGAGCACCGGGGCGTTGTCGACCGTGTAGGTTTCGTCCGTGGCCGGTTCGCCGGCCGGCAGAGCGTTGCCGGCCGTGTCCGTAACATCTTGGCCACCGGCCAAGTCGAGTCCGACCGTGCCATTGAAATTGACCAGATCGCCGCCAGAGATCGTCACCTCATACGTGCTGGCCGAAGTCGAATTCACATTCGTTACAGTGGCGGTCGTGGCACCACTCACCGAGAAGTCGCCCGTCGTCACGTTCTGCACGTCTTCGTCAAAGGTCACCAGAAAGATGAGCGAATCGGCGGCCGTGGGGCTGCTGGCCGGATTGCTACGTGTGAAGGACGTGATTCCCGGAGCGTCGTTGTCGACCGTGTACGTTTCATCGGTGGCCGGCTCGCCAGCAGGCAGCGCATTGCCAACCAGATCGGTGATGTCTTGGCCGCCTGCCAAGTCGAGCCCCACGGTACCGTTGAAGCCGGCCAAGTCGCCGCCGGAGACCGTCACCTCATACGTGCTCGTCGAGGTCGAATTGACATCGGTCACCGTGGCGGTCGTCGTGCCATTGACGGTGAAGTCGGCCGTGCCGACATTTTGAACCCCTTCGTCAAACGTCACTAAGAACACCAGGGAGTCGGCATTCGTTAGATTGCCGGCTGGGTTGCTGCGGACAAACGAGGTAATGCCTGGCGGGTCGTTCTCTACGGTATACGTTTCGTCGGTCGCCGGTTCGCCGGTCGGCAGCGCCGTGGGGATTCCATCCGTGTCGGTAATGTCCTGACCGCCAGCCAAGTCGAGCCCGACCGTGCCGCTGAAGCTGGCCAAGTCGCCGCCGGAGACCGTCACTTCATAGGTGCTGGCCGACGTGGAATTGATGCCAGTCACCGTGGCCGTCGTGGTCCCGCTGATCGTAAAATCACCGGTCGTGACGTTCTGCACGTCTTCGTTAAACGTGGCCAGAAAGACGAGCGTGTCGGCGTTGGTCGGACTGCTGGCCGGGTTGCTGCGGGTAAACGATTCGAGCACCGGGGCGTTGTCGACCGTGTAGGTTTCGTCCGTGACCGGTTCGCCAGCCGGCAGCGCGTTGCCGGCCGTGTCCGTGACATCTTGGCCACCGGCCAAGTCAAGCCCGACTGTGCCATTGAAGTTGACCAGATCGCCGCCAGAGATCGTCACCTCATACGTGCTGGCCGAAGTCGAATTCACATTCGTTACAGTGGCGGTCGTGGCGCCGCTCACCGAGAAGTCGCCCGTCGTCACATTCTGAACGTCTTCATCAAAGGTTACCAGGAAGACCAGCGAGTCGGCGGCTGTCGGACTGCTGGCCGGATTGCTGCGTGTGAAGGACGTAATCCCCGGAGCATCGTTGTCGACCGTGTACGTTTCATCGGTGGCCGGCTCAAAGGTCGGCAGCGCCAGGCCAACCAAGTCGGTAATGTTTTGGCCGCCAGCCAAATCGACACCCACGGCGCCGTTGAAGCTGGCCAGGTCGCCACCGGAAACGGTGATCTCATAGGTGCTGGCCGAGGTCGAGTTGACGTTGGTGACCGTGGCCGTCGTGGCGCCATTGACGATGAAGTCGGCCGTGTCGACGTTCTGCACGTCTTCGTCAAACGTGGCCAAAAACACCAATGAGTCGGCAGCCGTCGGGTTGCTGGCCGGATTGCTGCGGGCAAACGACGTGAGACCGGGCACATCGTTGTCGACCGTATAGGTTTCATCGGTGGCCGGTTCGCCGGCCGGCAATGCATCGGCAGTCCCATCGGTGTCGGTAATGTTTTGACCACCGGCCAAGTTCAACCCCACGACACCATTGAAACCGGCCAGATTGCCGCCGGAGATCGTCACCTCATAGGTGCTGGCCGACATCGAATTCACGGTGGTCACGGTGGCCGTGGTGGTTCCGTCGACGGTAAAATCGGCCGTATCGACGTTCTGCACGTCTTCGTTAAACGTGACCAAAAAGATGAGCGAGTCGGCATTGGTCGGACTGCTGGCAGGGTTGCTGCGGGCAAACGACTCGAGGACCGGGACGTTGTCGACCGTGTACGTTTCATCCGTGGCCGGTTCACCAGCAGGCAGGGCGTTGCCGGCCGTGTCGGTGATGTTCTGACCGCCGGCCAAGTCGAGCCCGACCGCGCCGTTGAAGTTGACTAGATCGCCACCAGAGATCGTCACTTCATACGTGCTGGCCGACGTCGAATTCACATTGGTCACGGTCGCCGTCGTGGTTCCGTCGACGGTGAAGTCGGCCGTATCGACGTTTTGCACGTCTTCGTCAAACGTGACCAAAAACACCAGCGTGTCGGCGGTCGTCGGACTGCCGGCCGGATTGCTGCGGGCGAACGACGTGATGCCTGGGGCATCATTGTCGACCGTGTAGGTCTCGTCAGTCGCCGGTTCGCCGGCCGGGAGCGCATCGGCAGCCCCGTCCATGTCGGTAATATTTTGACCACCAGCCAAATCGAGCCCAACGGTGCCGTTGAAGCTGGCCAAGTCGCCGCCAGAGACCGTCACTTCATAGGTGCTGGCCGACGTCGAGTTGATGCCGGTCACGGTGGCTGTGGTGCTGCCATTGACCGTGAAATCGTCGGTCGTCACATTCTGCACGTCTTCATTAAACGTGGCCAGAAACACCAGCGTATCGGCGGTCGTCGGGCTGCTGGCCGGATTGTCGCGGGCGAACGACTCGAGAATCGGAATGTTGTCGACCGTGTAGGTTTCATCCGTGGCCGGTTCACCAGAGGGCACCGTGTTGCCTGCCTGATCGCTAATGTTATGGCCGCCGGCCAGGTCAAGGCCCACGGCACCGTTGAAGTTGGCCAGATCGCCGCCAGAAACGGTCACTTCATAGGTACTGGCCGACGTCGAATTCACATTGGTCACGGTGGCCGTGGTGGTCCCATTGATTGTGAAATCGGCCGTATCGACGTTTTGTACATCCCCGTCAAACGTGGCCAGAAAGACCAGGGTGTCGGCGGTCGTCGGACTACCGGCCGGGGTGTTGCGAGTAAACGACGTCAGCGCCGGGGCGTCATTATCGACCGTATAGGTTTCGTCCGTGGCCGGTTCACCAGAGGGCAACGCATGGCCTACCAAGTCAGTAATGTTTTGACCGCCAGCCAAGTCGAGCCCGACCGTGCCGTTGAAGCCGGCCAAGTCGCCGCCAGAGACCGTCACTTCATAGGTACTGGCCGAAGTGGCGCTGACACTGGTGACCGTGGCGGTGGTGGTCCCATTGACCGAGAAGTCGGTCGTGCTGACGTTTTGCACGTCTTCGTCAAACGTGACCAAAAAGATCAGCGCGTCGGCATTCGTAGGGCTATTGGCAGGGTTGCTGCGTGCGAATGACTCGAGCACCGGATCGTCATTGTCAACCAAATAGCTTTCGTCAGTCGCCGGTTCGCCGGCCGGCAGCGCCGTGGCCGTTCCGTCCGTGTCGGTAATGTCCTGACCGCCGGCCAAGTTCAAACCGACGGCGCCGTTGAAGTTGGCCAGATCGCCGCCTGAAATGGTGATTTCGTACGTTCGGGCTGACGTCGAGTTAACCCCGGTCACCGTAGCGGTGGTCGTTCCGTTGACTGAAAAATCGCCGGTCGTCACGTTCTGCACGTCTTCATTAAACGTGGCCAGAAACACCAGTGTGTCGGCATCAGTCGGGCTGCTAGCCGGATTGCTGCGGGCGAACGACTCGAGCACCGGGGCGTTGTCGACCGTGTAAGATTCATCGGTCGTCGGTTCGCCGGCCGGCAAAGCGTTGCCTGCCAAATCCTGAATATCTTGCCCGCCTTGTAGGTTGAGACCCACGGTGCCGTTGAAATTGGCCAAGTCGCCGCCAGAGACCGTCACTTCATAGGTACTGGCCGAAGTCGCGTTGATGCCGGTCACAGTGGCCGTGGTGCCGGTAGCACGAAAGTCGGCCGTGGTGACATTCTGGACGTCTTCGTCAAACGTGGCCAGAAACACCAGCGTGTCGGCGGCCGTGGGGCTGCCGGCCGGGTTGCTGCGAGTGAACGAAGTCAAACCGGGCGTGTTGTTGTCCAACAGATAGGTCTCGTCGGTCGCCGGTTCGCCGGCCGGCAGCGCATCGGCCGTGCCGTCGGTGTCCGTGATATTCTGACCACCAGCCAGGTTCAGGCCGACCGTGCCGTTGAAGCCAGACAAGTCGCCGCCGGAGACCGTCACTTCATAGGTACTCGTCGAGGTGGCGTTGATGCCGGTCACGGTGGCCGTGGTGGTCCCATTGACCGAAAAATCTCCGGTGCTGACGTTTTGCACCCCTTCGTTAAAGGTAGCTAGAAACACCAAGGTATTCGCATTGGTCGAACTCTCGGTGGGGTTGCTACGAGTGAACGACTGAAGAATCGGAATATTGTCGACCAGATAGGTTTCATCGGTCGATGGCTCACTCACTGGCACCGTGTTGCCCGACGTGTCGGCGATGTTATGACCACCGGCCAAGTTGAGTCCCACGACGCCATTAAAATTGGCCAAGTCACCGCCCGAGACGGTCACTTCATAGGTACTGGCCGACGTCGAGTTGACATTGGTCACCGTGGCCGTGGTGGTTCCGTCCACGGTGAAGTCGGCCGCATCGACATTCTGCACATCTTCGTCAAAAGTGGCTAGGAAAACGAGGCTGTCAGCGGCCGTGGGACTGCCGGCCGGGGTATCGCGAGTAAACGAGGTGAGGCTCGGAGCGTTGTTGTCCAACAGATACGTTTCGTCGGTCGACGGTTCGCCAGCCGGCAACGCATTGCCAGCGATGTCGGCAATGTTTTGACTGCCGGACAAGTCGAGCCCCACGACACCATTGAAGCTGGCCAAATCGCCGCCGGAGATCGTCACCTCATAGGTACTGGCCGACGTCGAGTTGACACTGGTGACCGTGGCCGTGGTGGTCCCACTCGCCGAAAAATCTCCGGTACTGACGTTTTGCACGTCTTCGTCAAACGTGACCAAAAACACCAGAGTATCAGCGGCCGTGGGAGTCGTGGCCGGATTGCTGCGGGCAAACGACGTGATCCCCGGAGTGTCGTTTTCCACCGTGTAGGTTTCATCCGTGGCCGGTTCGCCAGCCGGAAGCGCATCGGCCGTGCCGTCGATGTCGGTAATGTTTTGACCACCGGCCAAATTCAGCCCAACGGTACCGTTAAAACCGGCCAAATCGCCGCCTGAGACGGTCACTTCATACGTACTGGCAGACGTCGAATTGATTCCGGTCACCGTGGCCGTGGTGGTCCCGTTGACCGTGAAGTCGGCCGTGTCAACGTTCTGCACGTCTTCATTAAACGTGGCCAGAAACACCAACGAGTCGGCACTGGTGAGATTGGTCGCCGGGTTACTGCGAGTAAACGATTCAAGCACCGGAGCGTTGTCGACCGTGTAGGTCTCATCGGTCGCCGGTTCGCCTGGCGGCAGGGCGTTGCCTGAGGTATCGGTGATGTCCTGGGTAGGGACCAGATTCAAACCCACGGTGCCGTTGAAGTTGGCCAAGTCGCCGCCGGAGACCGTCACTTCATACGTGCTAGCCGACGTCGAGTTGACATTCGTAACCGTGGCGGTGGTAGTCCCGTTGACCGAGAAGTCGGCCGTCGTCACGTTTTGCACGTCTTCGTCAAACGTAGCCAAGAACACCAGCGTGTCGGAAGCGGTCGGACTGCCGGCCGGATTACTCCGAGTAAACGACGTCAGAGCCGGAGGGCCGTTGTCGACCGTATATGTTTGATCGGTCGCCGGTTCACCAGCCGGCAGGGCATTTCCTACCAAGTCGGTAATGTCTTGGCCGCCAGCCAGGTTCAAACCGACCGAACCGTTCAAGCCGGCCAGATCGCCGCCAGAGACGGTTACCTCATACGTAGTGGTCGAGGTAGCATTGATGCCGGTCACCGTGGCCGTGGTTCCGGTCACCGTGAAGTCGGCCGTGGTGACGTTCTGCACCCCTTCATCAAAGGTGGCCAGAAACACCAAGGTGTCGGCGCCAGTCACCTCGCTGGCCGGATTGCTCCGCGTGAACGACGTGATCCCTGGTGGGTCGTTGTCCAACACATAAGTTTCATCGGTCGCCGGTTCGCCGGCCGGCAGCGCCGTGGCCGTGCCGTCGGTGTCGGTAATGTCCTGACCACCAGCCAAATTCAAGCCAACTGTGCCGGTAAAGCTGGCCAAATCGCCGCCAGAGACGGTCACTTCATACGTACTGGCCGATGTTGAGTTGATGCCGGTCACCGTGGCCGTGGTGCCGCCATTGACCGTGAAATCGCCGGTCGTCACATTCTGCACGTCTTCGTTAAACGTGGCCAGAAACACCAGCGTGTCGGCATTGGTCGGACTAGTTGCTGGGTTGCTGCGCGTGAACGACAGCAGGATCGGGGCGTTATCCAGCACATAGGTCTCGTCGGTGGCCGGCTCGCCAGCTGGCAGCGCGTTGCCAACCACGTCGGTGATGTCTTGTCCGCCGGCCAGATCGAGACCAACCGTGCCGTTCAAGTCGGCCAGATCGCCGCCGGAGACCGTCACTTCATACGTGCTGGCCGACGTCGAATTGACATTCGTGACCGTGGCCGTCGTGCCATTTGCCGTGAAATCGGCCGTCGTCACATTCTGCACGTCTTCGTCAAAGGTGACCAAAAAGACGAGCGTGTCGGCGGCCGTCGGACTGCCGGCCGGGTTGCTGCGCGTGAACGAGGTGATGCCGGGGGCATCGTTGTCGACCGTATACGTCTCGTCGGTCGCCGGTTCGCCGGCCGGCAACGCCGTGGCCGTTCCGTCCGTGTCGGTAATGTCCTGACCGCCGGCCAAGTTCAAGCCCACGAC
>JANQPJ010000050.1 GCA_028289525.1 Pirellulales bacterium | reverse complement strand
AGCCATGGCGATCAGGTAGCCAGCGTGGCTGACGATTTTGAGCCGTTGGCCCAAACCGAAACGTGTCGGTTTGCCGCCGTGAAACACAAGCATCGCAAGGTCTATGGCCTGCAATTTCATCCCGAGGTAACCCATACGCCTGAAGGGGCCAAGGTGCTTCACAACTTCCTCCGCACGGTCTGCCAAGCGTCTGGCGCCTGGAAGTTAGGCGATTTTGCAGCCGAAACGATCCAGCGGATTCGCCAACAGGTGGGCGACGGTCGGGTCATCTGTGGACTTTCCGGCGGAGTCGATTCGTCGGTGGTAGCGGCCCTGCTGTACCAAGCGATCGGTCCGCAGCTTTCGTGCATTTTGGTCGACAACGGCCTGTTGCGCAAAGACGAAGCCGCGATGGTGATCGAGGAGTTTCGCGATCACTTCAAAACCGATTTGCATGTGGTCAGCGCCGGCGAGCAGTTTTTATCTGATTTGGCCGGCGTAGAAGATCCACAAGAAAAACGTCGTCGGATTGGCCATCGGTTTATTGACTGTTTCTCGGCCGAGGCCAAAAAAATTGCTGGGGCAAAGTTTTTGGCCCAAGGCACGTTGTATCCCGACGTGATCGAAAGCGGCGCTTCGCCTGATGGCCCGGCCGACACGATCAAGTTGCACCACAATGTTGGCGGCTTGCCGGAAGAGCTAGGGTTTGAGTTGATCGAGCCATTGCGAGACCTCTTCAAAGACGAGGTACGACGGCTCGGCCTGGAGCTAGGGCTGCCGGAAGAATTGATCTGGCGGCATCCATTCCCCGGCCCAGGCTTGGCGGTTCGTTGTTTAGGCGAAGTGACCGAAGCGAAATTAAAAGTGTTGCGCGAAGCCGACGCAATTGTGGTTCAAGAGATCAAGGACGCGGGGCTCTATCGGGCAACCTCTCAAGCATTTGCGGTGTTGTTGCCGGTCGAGAGCGTTGGCGTGATGGGCGATGCGCGGACGTACGAACAGGCGGTCGCGGTTCGCTGTGTCGACTCAGACGATTTCATGACAGCCGATTGGAGCCATTTGCCTTATGATCTACTGGCTCGGATCTCAACCCGCATTATCAACGAAGTCCAAGGGGTCAATCGAGTGACCTACGACATCAGCTCAAAGCCGCCGGCTACGATCGAGTGGGAATAGCTGACGCCATGCGGCTGCTGCATTCTAAGCGTCGGCCGTGCGGCGCTCGGTGATTTCGATTGCCTTGAGCAGGCCGCGGGCTTTATTCAGCGTCTCTTGGTATTCGTCTGCCGGTACGCTATCGGCCACGATTCCCGCGCCTGCCTGAACATAGACAGCGCCATCTTGAACGACGAGCGTTCGCAGCGCGATACAAGTGTCCATGTTGCCGTTGAAATCGACGTAGCCGACCGCGCCGGCATAAGGGCCCCGACGGTGGGGCTCCAGTTCGTCGATAATCTCCATCGCACGCACCTTTGGCGCGCCAGAGACCGTGCCAGCCGGCAAACAGGCTCGCAGGGCATCAAAAGCGTCGGTGCCTTCTCGCAACTCACCTTCAACGTTCGAGGTAATGTGCATCACGTGACTATAGCGTTCGATCGTCATCACGTCCGACAACGCGACCGAACCATATTGGGCCACTCGACCGACGTCGTTGCGGCCCAGATCGACCAGCATCACATGTTCGGCTCGTTCCTTGGGATCGGCCAGTAATTGGTCGGCGAGTTGCTGGTCGTCTTCGGCGGTTGCGCCTCGCGGTCGGGTGCCGGCTAGCGGTCGCACGGTGATTCGCCCGTTGACCACGCGCACCATCACCTCAGGCGAACTGCCGACCAAGGTGACCTCAGGCGTGCGAAGGTAGAACATGAAGGGGCTCGGATTGACAACCCGCAGCGTGCGGTAAATCTCCAACGGATCACACTTCGCCGCGATTGCCCAACGTTGGCTGATAACTACCTGAAAAATGTCGCCCGCCCGAATGTACTCGACACATTTTCGCACCGCCGCTTCAAACTCTGGTTGGGTAAAATTTGACTTCGCGTTCACCGTCACATCACCGGTCGTGTCGATGTCGGTCGGCAAGAGCGGATGGTCTGCCGTCGAAAGCTGTTCGACCAACTGGTCAACCCGTTGGGCCGCGTCGCGATAGGCCGCTTGGAGATCCGCTTGGGGACCGTCGATTCGGGCCATCGCCACCACAAAGACGGTTTTGCTCACATTGTCGAACACGACCATGTGGTCGTAGAAAGCAAACGACATGTCAGGCAGCCGCCGGTCGTCTTCCGGAGCATCGGGCAGGTGTTCGCTATACCGAACCGTGTCGTATCCGGCGTACCCTACGGCTCCGCTCACAAACGGCGGCAACTCGGCAAGCCGCGCCGCGCGAATCGCGTGGACCTCGTCGCGCAAGGTTTCCAGTGGGTCGTCGCAAGTGAATTCCCGCACGTTCTCACCCTGGCGAATCGTCACCTGACGATCGCAGGCTTCGAACTGCAAGAACGGCCGTGTGGCCAGAAAACTGTACCGGCCTACTTTCTCTCCGCCGATGACACTCTCGAACAAACAAGCGGTCTCTCCGGTGTCCAGTTGATGAAATGCAGAGACGGGAGTTAGCGAATCGCTGACCAGCCGCCGATAAACAGGCACCAACTGAACACCATCGGCATGACGGCAGAAATCGTCGAACGTGGGATAATGAGACATAAGTTTGATGGAAGTCGAGAAACGAGATATACGAGAGAAATAACTAGCCGTGGATCACGACAAGACACCGGGGCGCCAGAGCAATTTCCCGGCGACGCGTCGCGGTCGCGGCTAGGGCCGGACCTGATCGGCAGCCCAATCCTACTACGAATTGCTCCAGGGTGCATTAGCGCGTTTTGCCTTTTTCCAGACGCCTGGTCCAATGCCCCTTATCTTGTTGCAACACTTTGATTTATCGCATGTCTCACCCGCCTTGACAGAGAACCGGTCGAAGGCGAGAATCGCTCACACCGCGAAACGGTGAAGCGAGCCTTTTCAAGACTTCTTGCGTAAAATGTAGAAGAACCTAGTAGACGATGACATTTGTTCTTGTGAGGCCCGGCGACGTGTCGTGAGCACGGCTAGGGATAAACAGAAGCTTGCAACCCCTCCAAAAATGATGAAATGCCAACAATGTGAAAAGCCGGCTACGTTCCATATCACCGAACTCACGTCCGGCAAGCCGCAGGAATTGCACCTGTGCGAGCAGTGTGCTCGGAGCTACTTGACCGAGTCGGAGGAACATGTTCCGGCCGACTCTGGCAATTTGACAGGCATGTTGGCCCAACAATTGGCGGTCAACGAGACAGCCGAAGAGCTGGCTCGACTGGAGCGAAAGACGTGTCCAGTGTGTGGCATCACGTTTTTGGAGTTTCGCAAAGAAGGCCGGTTGGGCTGCCCACATGATTACACTTTTTTTGCCGAAGAGTTGGAGCCGTTGGTCTTGAACATTCATGGCGAGTCGACCCATATTGGCAAGATTCCCGTGCGCACGGCCGGCGACAGCCAGCATCAAACTGAGCTGATTCGGTTGCGCCGCGAGATGAAAGAGGCGGTCAGCGCCGAGAACTATGAACGGGCGTCACAATTGCGCGATCAAATCCGACAAATTGAAGAAGACGCCCAGTAGTCCGGAGGATCCTGGTGGAACTCAATGATCTAGCACATGGCAGCGGAGAGTGGTTGCGTGGCTCGGGTCCAGAGTCCGACATTGTAATCAGCAGCCGGATTCGACTTGCCCGCAACCTGGCTGAATTTGCGTTTATCAGCCGTGCCACCGATGCTGATCGAACAGAGATCGAGCATCAGTTGCGCACCCGGCTTGCCACGTTCGACAAACCGACCAACGTCAGCTATGTCGACGTGAAGGAACTGGATGCGATCGATCGACAATTTCTCGTCGAGCGACAGCTGATTAGCCGCGAACATGCCGAAAGCGACGGAGCCCGAGGTGTAGCGATTGGCGACGACGAACAGTTTGCCGTGATGATCAACGAAGAAGACCATCTGCGGATTCAGGTCATGTATAGCGGCCTGAACTTGGACGCCGCCTGGGAGCAGATCAGTAGGCTAGACGACATGATCGAGTCGAAAGTGACGTATGCCTTTGACGCCCGGCTCGGCTATTTGACTGCTTGTCCGACCAACGTCGGCACCGGCCTACGGGTAAGCGTTATGCTGCATCTGCCAGCACTGGTCATTACTCGTCAAATCGAAAAGGTATTTCGCAGCCTGCAGAAAATCAACCTGGCGGTGCGGGGGTTGTATGGCGAAGGCTCGCAAGCGATGGGCGATTTTTATCAAATCAGCAACCAGATTACCCTGGGGCGGGCCGAGCAGGAGTTGATTCGTCAGGTAGGCGACGTGGTCCCGGTATTGATCGACTATGAACGGCAAGCCCGCGAGGTGCTGGTGCGCGAGAGCCAGGAAAAACTGCACGACCGAGTAAGCCGCGCCTATGGCATCTTGCGCACTGCTCAAACGATTAGTTCCGAAGAGACGATGCACCTCCTCTCGAGCGTGCGCATGGGGGTCAACCTGGGATTGATTAACGATCTCGAAATTCCGACTGTCAACAAGCTGTTCATTCACACGCAGCCAGCCCACCTCCAAAAAATTAGTGGATCGGAACTCGACACAGCCGATCGCAACATCGAACGGGCTAGCTATTTGCGACGCCATTTGAACACCGGCGGCGACACCGCGGAAGCGAATTGACCAGGGGCTGTTGTCCTCGCAGGATGCCAGCGAAGTCGTCCACTTGAAAAAAATCAGCACCCGCTGTTATTGCCGTCAATGCTCGCGAACTTTTCAGCACAAATGCGCAACTTCAAAACTTGCGCTTCGTGCTAAAGCAACTTGCTTTAGAGCAATTTCGGATAATTCGTAGTCGTATTTCGTCCGAAAACCTCGGCGAAAACTAGGTGTCGTCCGCTACGGTAAAGAGCGACTCGCTCTAGCGTTCCCGCGTCACCGGCCTGGCATGTTGCACCTGGCGCACCGTGCTCGACGGCAACGGCAAGATAGCGGCCAAGCGTTGGGTCGAAGCAGCGACCGGCACCGTCTTTTCGCCTTGCCTGGCTAATAAGGTCAGCAGCGAAGCGACCGGCTGGGCAGGATGCTGCGGTTCGTCCAACATCACCAACGGACCAAAGCGGCTTTTGAGCAACGTGCCTGGGGTGCTGCCATCGCAGATGCCGCGCAGCACGATCCCTTGCGGCCCCAGATAGACGGCCAATCCCAATTGGTCATACGACTCGACCACGTTGAGCGATTCGACGCGAACCGCCGGTCGCATGGCCAACAACTGGCTTCCCCGCACGATCAATTCGCGTTCGATCTCGCCTGGCCCGACGAGCAGTGAAATGGTTGCTTCCTCCAGACGACCGCCACGAAAGCGGGCTCGGTGGATGGCGATCCGCCCATGGCCGGTCAACCGATAAGGAAAACGCTCGCTTAGCAGCGCTTCCATGTCGAGCCCGGCTAATTCGCCGACCACCTCGCCACGATATTCGCCGGCAACCCGGGTTGCTCGGAGCGAACCTCGGAAATGTGTGCCTACGCCAAAGGGGGCAAAGGCCGGAAACATCGTAGCGACCAGCGAGCAGGGCAGGGGAGCTCGCCCTGTTTCGATTTCCCAGGCCATCGCCGGATGATCGTGCTGCCGGTTGCGCACCCAACGAATTCGCACCGGCTGATCGCCTGCCACGTGGCCATCGACCACGGCTTCGCTTCCTTGAAGCGAAGCCTGCATGGTGACTTTGACGTCGGTCAACTGGCGAGGAACCTGATCGTCGCGCCAGGTAACCCGATCGACGGCAACTTGGAGATCAGTGGCCGAGGTGACTCGCAAGCGACGGTCAACCAACTGCCAGCAATCATCCAGCGCGGCGACCGATAAAGCCACCGTGCCTGCTCGCAGCCGTAGGCTTGGGCCGACCGTCGTGGCTTCAACCCGATCGATCTTGGCCAGCATCCGGCCCAGCTCGGGATCGCGCAGCTTTAAACCTGAGCATACCATTACGCCAGGCCGAGGGTAATGAACCTGATCGAGCTGTACGCCCAGGCCCAACTGCTGGGCCAACCGCCATTGGCACTGATAGGTGGCCGCCGGCATCCGTAGCCACAGACTCCATCCCAGCACGCCCAACGTCGGCACGCCACACAGGCCAACAAACAACGCGCGGCAAATCCATCGCCTAGTCCGCTGATGCATCGGTTCCTTCCGTCATGCGCTGCCTGGGGAAATTTGGAATTTCTGATTTGGAATTTGGAATTTACTCGCTAACGCGTAATCTAGACCAATCACGAATCACCAAAAACTAAAAACCTTCTTCTGCGCTAGCGTGTTTTCTTCTTGGTTCAACGCTGGCGGGCCATTTCGAAAAACAGTTGCCAACGGGCTTGCATCTCGGCCAAGCTATCGCCGCCAAACTTCTCGATGAGCGCCGCGGCCATTTCAAAGGCGACCACATTCTCGACAATCACACTAGCTGCCGAAACGGCACACACGTCACTCCGCTCATAACTCGCTTCTTCCGGCTGCTTGGTCTCCAGGTTCACCGAAGCCAACGCCTTGCGCAAGGTGCTGATCGGCTTCATCGCCGCGCGAACCACCAACGGCTGACCATTGGTCATGCCTGCTTCTAGACCACCGGCATGATTGGTTGGTCGGGTGTAACCTAGATTGGGCGATGTTTGCTGGTCGGGGTCGTAGTGAATCGGATCGTGTACCTGAGAGCCCGGCCGTCGCGCGGCTTCAAACCCTAGACCAATCTCAACGCCCTTAATCGCTTGAACCGCCATCACCGCCTGGGCCAACCGGCCATCGAGCTTGCGGTCCCACTGAGCATGGGTACCCAGGCCAAACGGCAGTCCATGGACCTGAACTTCGACAATTCCGCCTAGGGTATCACCGTCCTTGCCGGTGCGATCAATCAATTGTTTGAATTCGTCGTCCTGGTCGGGGTTCAGGCCATAGACCGCACTCTGGTCGCGCAGCGCGCACAACTCGTCGACCGTGCCGTCGGGGCGGTCGATCACCTGACCTCCCAGCTCGTCGACAAATCCGAATACCGTGATGCCAAACTGGGTTAAGAGCTGCCTGGTCAACGCGCCAGCGGCCACACGCACGGTCGTCTCGCGGGCACTGGCTCGCTCTAACACGCCGCGAATCGAGCCCAAATATTTCATTGCCCCGGTCAAATCGCCGTGGCCAGGTCGCGGCCGGGGCATGTCGTCAAGCCGTTCGAGCTTGTAGTCTTTGTTGACGACCGACAGGGCAATGGGGCTGCCCAAGGTCGTCTGACGCCACAGGCCTGAGAGAATATCAACCCGATCGGTCTCGATCCGTTGCCGTCCGCCCCGGCCATAGCCGCCTTGGCGTCGCCGAAGTTCGTGGTCGATTGGGTCGGTTTCGATGGAAACTCCGGCCGGAAAGCCATCGACCAAGGCGATCAGCGCTTTGCCATGCGACTCGCCAGCCGTCCAGTAACACAACATGTCGGTCTTCGTCTGCTAGTCTAGAGGTCCAAATTACCTAAGAACGTGTTTTGAAATTCGCTTTCTAGCCAAATCGCGAGCGAATTCTCGCCCTCGCAAGGCGTTTCGGTTACCGCCCGCTGTTACTAGAGCAAATTACCAAAATGCGTACCGATGTTTCGTCGAGAAATCCCGGTGAAAACTAGGTCGCGCCCGCCACGGTAAAAAGCAACTTGCTTTAATTTGGTAACATTTCAGCCTAAGTTGCTCTATGCTACTACCGAGGGGCGATTGCCGGAAGAGCGGTTCGGAGCGGTCGCCGAACCAAGCGGACCTTGCGGTTTGCGATTGGCATGGCGTTGCTTTTGTGTTGAAGGGAGAATTGGGCGTTATCAGGTGGGCAAAACGTTAAAATGCAGCCAACAGGAGAGGTTGGAGAATGAGTTTGTCTCAAAAACAAGGTCAACAAAAAGGGGTCATTTGAACAAAGGGGTCAGGTCTCTTTGATTCGGCAAGCCGGGCGATTGAACTGCTCCCCCCCCCGTTCAATCAAAGAGACCTGACCCCTTTTAGAGACCCGATCCGATGGTCGAACTGTGGGAGAAAATAGGGGGGATTCAATGGGGTAGTATCTGCCCTCAGGGGGACATCTGACGCATAAATTCGATCGTTTGGCCCACTTCCAGCAACGGATCGACCGCCTCGGACCGATCGACCGTAAACCAGCCGCGATAGGCGTGTTCTTCTAGCAAGCCTAGGAGAGCTGGAAAGTCGACGGTTCCGCGTCCCAATTGCACCTCAACTCCCCGGCCCTGGCCCAAATCGTAAACCGCATCGTTCACGGCTACGTGGATAATATGTGGACCCAGACTGGCCGCTGCCTCGGCGACCGGGTGGCCTCCGAGCACCAGTCGGGCCGGGTCGAAATGGACGCCTAGAGTCCCCTCGGGCAGGGCGGCAATCAGACTGGCGAGCGCTGGGCCGTTAGCCCGGCCCGTGCGGGCGGCGAGCATGACTCCGGTGCGCTGGCCAAATCGGCCAAGATCGAGCAGCACCTCGGCGAGCGTCTGCCAGGTGGGCCCTTCCAGCGGCTCGGGAATTTGGCCGACGTCGTTCACCAGTACATTCGCGCCCAGCTCTCGGGCAAAACGCATCGCGGCCTTGGTCGCCTCAACCCGACGGTCCAAGTCGTCGAGGTTTTCGTAGCCCCGGCGGGTAGGGAACGTGATGGCCGACACCTTCAGGTTCAGATCGTCCAGCCGCCGGCGCAAATGGCGGAGGCCGGTGCCGGAAAGTTCGCCAGGCCGCAGTTCGCCCCGGGCGTCGATTTGCACGCCCCCGGCCCCTAATTCCCCGGCGGCAACCAGGGCCTTGGGCAGCGGAAGACGCAGGCTAGCAAGGGTCGTACCGATTTTAAGTGCTGACATGATCATTCCGTTCCGGTTGTGTCGGGGAGCCAAGCGAAGGTCGAGCGAAGACGCTTGGTAGACGATGGTAGACGATGACGGGCTATCGGTCACCTGCCTGGATTGCTCGATTGCTCGCTCCCGCCGGCAGCCGCCGGGAACACAACCGGTTCAGAAAACTCTTGAGTTCACCCGATGCGCAGCCAGGGAATTTTTTCACGCTCGCTTACGATCGCGACCGCGATTTTTATTTTAGCGTTTGCCGCCGCCGGCTCCCAGGCCTGGGCGCGGCATCCCGACGCGGTCGAGGTGTTTCACTGCGCCTTTGACGACTTACAAGACAAAAACTTCGATCGTTGGCCTGATCGCTGGGAACGCAAGCGGAGCCCCCACCATCCGCCCTACCTTCCCATCGCAATTACCGATGATCCTCAGGCGGTCTCCGGTCGGGCATTGAAAATCGAGCTTGACGGCGGCGCGGCGGTGCTCTCCAGCCCGCCGATTCGCGTTGACGCCCAATTCAGCTATGTCTTGGAAGGGAGGCTGAAAACACACCGCCTCGAGCACCATCGGGCATGGGCATCGGTCACGTTTTACGACGCCGAGCGGAGACCGGTGAACACCATCCACAGCGAAAAATACCAGCAGGCAGCGCAGTGGACCGATCTCCACTTAGGCCCGTTCACGCCCCAATCCGACAAAATCAAAACCGCGGTGATCCAACTCCATCTTGAGCAGGAGACCGGGATGGATTTGCGAGGCTGGGTCATGTTCGACGACATCTGGCTTGGCCGGCTGCCGCGCATGACCCTGTCGACCAACAGCCAGTTCAATGTCTACACCGACCCTGACAACGTCAAGGTGGTTTGCCAGCTTTCTGGAACCACGGAACGCGAGCCGGAGATTCGTTTCGAATTGCTGGACGCCAGCGGTCGCCAGATCGACACCATGACCAAAATGGTCGTTGTTCACCAGATTGATCAACGGCGCATTGGGCGTGTGGCCCAGCGTCTGAGCGCCTCGGATGACTCGCCGGTCGGTTACACAGGCTCGGTCGAGTGGCGGCCGAAGCTGTTGAGCCAAGGGAGTGCGGACGATGCGTTCGGTTTCTATCGCATTCGCGCCACGGTTCGCAGCGCCAAGGGAGTGGTCCATCAGCGGGCAACCACGATCGCAGTGATCCGGCCGTTCGAGCGACCGGTGCAAGGCGAGTTTGGCTGGTCGTTGCCTGGCGGCGACCGGCCGTTAGCACTTGATGCCCTGGTCTCTTTGCTGCCCAAGGTGGGGATCAACTGGCTAAAATTTCCGGTTTGGTACGACGACACCAACCCCTCGCGCGGCGAGCGGTTGATGCGTTTTGCCGAACGTTTGGGGAGCAAGGGCATCGAAGTGGTCGGGATGCTCGACGTGCCGCCGGAAAGCGCTCGTTCAAATTTTGGAGACGACGCCCAACTGTCGATTGCCAATATCTTCGCCTCGGATCCAACCCTCTGGCGTCCATCGCTCGATCCGGTGATGACGCGCCTGTCGCTCATCATCCGTTGGTGGCAACTTGGCGGCGACCACGACACCAGCTTTGTCGGCTATCCCGACCTGGCCGAGGCGGTAGTCGAAATTCGCAAGCAACTGTATCGTTTTGGCCAAGAAGTCCAACTCGGCCTTGGCTGGCAATGGCTGGTCGAGACGTTGCCAGACGATGCCCCGCCTTGGGAGTTTCTCACCTATTCGGCCAACCCGCCGTTAACCCCGACCGAGGTGTCTGGCTACTTGGAACGGCAACCGCCTGGGCCAGCCCAACGCTGGGTCTTGGTCGAACCGTTGCCGCGCAGCCACTACCAAGTGGACGCGCGAGCCCAAGATTTGGTTGAACAGATGATGGCCGCCAAGCTGCAAGGGGCGGAAGGAATTTTTGTGCCCAATCCGTTGAGCACCGAGCATGGGTTGATGAACGACGATGGAACGCCAGGCGAACTATTGATGCCCTGGCGCACCACGGCTTTAGTGCTCGGCGGCGCAACCCATCTCGGTAGCATGCAATTGCCTGCCGGCAGCCGGAACCACATCTTTACTCGAGGCAACGAGGCCGTGATGGTGGTTTGGAATGAAAAACCAGTCGAAGAACTGGTCTACCTGGGCGACGAGATTCAGCAAATCGACATTTGGGGCCGTCGGGTTCAAACCCCGGCGAAGCCTGAGGATGAACATCGCCAGAGAATTCAAGTCAGCTCGTTGCCAACGTTTATCACCGGCATCAACAAACAGGTAGCCCAATGGCGGCTAGCGGTCCAGTTCGACCAGACGAGGATGCCGAGTATTTTTGGCAAAGCACATGCCAACGGCGTGCAGATGAAAAACTCCTTCTCCCAAGGGGCCGGCGGCGAAGTGATTCTCCGCACACCCAAAGTTTGGAAGGTCTACCCCAGGCGGATCAACTTCAAAACAGCGATTGGCGAAGAGTTGAGCGAGCCATTCGAGGTCGAATTGCCGTTTACCGCCAGCAGCGGCCAGCAACGAATCCAACTCGATTTCGATGTGAACGTCGATCGCCGTTATCGGTTTAGCGTCTATCGCGATCTTGACATCGGGCTGGGCGACGTGACGATTGATGTGCAAACGAAAATCGACAAGCACGGCCACCTGATCGTCGAGCAACGAATGACCAATCACACCGACAAGCTAGTCGACTTCAAATGTTTTCTCTATGCGCCAAACCGCCGTCGGCAGCGCAATCAGGTGTTTCGCCTTCGGCGCGGAGACGATGTGAAACGCTACCGGTTCTCCAGGGGGGAAGAGTTAGTTGGCGAGACGCTTTGGCTGCGGGCGGAAGAACTCGGTGGACAACGAATTCTCAACTATCGCTTTGTGGTGACCGAATGAGCGTGCGAACCGTGTCCGAAGTGATGGCCGAGATGCAGGCATTCGCGCCGATCGAACTGGCCGAAAGCTGGGATAACGTCGGCCTGTTGGTCGGCGACCCAGCCTGGCCGGTCGAGCGAATCATGACCTGCTTGACCGTAACGCCTGAGAGCGCGGCCGAAGCGGTCCGCGAGTCGGTCGACCTGATTGTGACACATCACCCGATGCCGTTTCACGCGCTGAAACGACTCACCCCCGAGTCGCTTCCCGGCCGGTTGCTGCTGGAATTGATCGCCTCGCGCACGGCGGTCTACAGCCCTCACACGGCGTTCGACTCTGCCCCGTCTGGCATCAACCAACGCTTGGCCGAAGGCCTGGGACTACAAGCCATCCGACCGCTGATCCTGGCCAATGACGCCAAGACGCAAGCGGCCGTTGGGGCTGGTCGTTGGGGAGAGCTCGCTCCCGCGGCCTCGCTGGCTGAAGTTGCCGCGCGTCTCAAACAGTTTTTAGGCGTGGCCACGCTGTCGGTTGTTGGCGATTTCGAAACCTCGATCCAGCAGGTCGCAGTCGCCTGTGGCTCTGGCGGCTCGTTTCTGGCCGCTGCCATCGAGCAGCAGTGCGACTTGCTCGTCACTGGCGAGACGACCTTTCATACCTGTCTCGAAGCCCAAGCCACCGGGGTGGCTCTCTTGCTGCCAGGCCATTTTGCCAGCGAACGCTTCGCCTTAGAGTGCTTGGCCGAGCATCTGGCTGGGTGTTTTCCCGATGTTCAGATTTGGGCCAGTCGCGAGGAACGCGACCCGATCGCGCAGATTTAGTTGGGAAGGGAGGAGTTGTTAGTGAGTGGTAGTTGGTGAGTGGTGAGTGGTGAGTGGTGAGTGGTGAGTGGTGAGTGGTGAGTGGTGAGTGGTGAGTGGTGTTCCGCGTTAGCGCGTGCCCTCGACCCTCCACCCTAAACCCTCCACCGCTTGAAACCCTCCACCGCTTGAAACCCTCCACCGCTTGTAGTGGGTGGTACGCGCTCGCGCGTTGCTTGGTCCTTGGAAATTGGATATTCCTTGTTGGATATTGGGTGTTCTTCTGTGACGCAAAGGGAATGTCCAATATTCAACAAGGAACGCCCAACGATCCAAGTAATTCGAAACGCGCGAGCGCGTCTCCCTCCACCCTAAACCCTAAACCCTCCACCGCTTGTTGTGGATTGCTTGTACGTCTCTCAGGTGCGTTACTCAGTCCGGCGATGTGTTACATCGCGGCTAGGGGACAAGGAGTTGCTAGTTGCTCGTTTTTAGTGGTTCATACGCGCGAACGCGTCAAATCCTAAATCCCAAATCAGAAATCTAAAGCCGTCTAAAGCAAGTTGCTTTTTACCGTAGCGGACGTGACCTAGTTTTCGCCGAGGTTTTCCGACGAAACACCGGTACGCATTTTGGTAATTTGCTCTAAA
>JANQPJ010000049.1 GCA_028289525.1 Pirellulales bacterium | reverse complement strand
AACTTGAGTGGAACCTCTTCCCTCGCTTGCGCGTCGGGCTTGTATTTGTACTGAAATTTAAGAGGGATTGACAGCTGCCAGAAAATCTGGCCAGACACCAGATTTTTCGCGGCTTGCAAGACCGGTGCCTAGCACTATAATAAAAGAGCCCCTTTTGAGACTCAGTCTCAAGAACTCCTGCCTGATCCCCCGCCTGCCGACGTGCCCTGCCCTGAGGACCGCCTGTAGTGAACGAATCGATCCCCTTACGGCATCTGCCGACCGGACACGTGGCAGAGGTGAGCGAGCTGATAGGCCAGACTGAACAGGTTCGCCGTCTTCAGGAGCTTGGGTTCCAGCAAGGTTCGACGGTCGAAATGGTCCAGCCTGGCAGCCCTTGCATTGTGCGATTGGGCGAAAAACGAATCGGCTTTCGCGCATCCGACCTTGCGCATGTGTTGGTGAAGCCCAGGGTGGCCGTATGACCAAGCTTTCGGATCTAACGGTCGGCGATGCGGCACGGGTTATCGAGATTACCGGCCAGGACCAAGTGGCCACCAGGCTACTGGAAATGGGGCTGACCGCCGGTGCGGACGTGACTCTGTTAGGGGTCGCCCCGTTGGGTGATCCGATTGAGCTTGAACTTCGTGGGTATCGGTTGAGCGTACGGCGCGCCGAGGCGCAGCGAGTCCGGATCGAAAGAGTTTAGTCGATGGCCACCTCTGTTGATCGTACGACCATCTGTGTCGCGTTGGTCGGGAATCCTAACGTCGGCAAGTCGACGTTGTTTAACGCACTCTGCGGACTGCGGCAACGCGTGGGCAACTACCCTGGCGTCACGGTTGAGAAAAAGCTAGGCACTGCTGAGTTGGGCGACTGTCCATGCACGGTGATTGATCTGCCAGGCACTTATAGCTTGGCCCCCCATAGCCCTGACGAGATGGTTGCCGTCAACGTGTTGTTGGGCCGCCAAGACAGCCAAGATTCACCCAATGCCATCGTGGCGGTTGTCGACGCCAGCAACCTGCAACGCAATCTGTATCTGGTGTCCCAGCTGCTCGAGTTAGAGCGTCCGGTCGTGTTGGCGCTGAACATGACCGATTTGGCCGAGAACCGCGGAATCACAATCGACGTCGAGCGGCTCGAATCGCAGTTAAAAATTCCAGTCGTCCCGTTGCAAGCGAACCGCAAGCAAGGAGTCGATCGCCTGCGTTCCCATTTGGCCGAAGCGATTCAGGCGCAGTATGCCGAGCAGTTGCCTCAACACGAATGTTTCCCGGCTGCCCTAGTGGCCGAAGTCGACGCGCTCCAAGAACAACTCGCTTCCCAGCACCTGCCGCGTTATCTAATTGAACGTCTGCTATTGGACACCAGCGGCTATTTACAAAACGAATTGCTGTTAGCCGGCGATTCGGCAATCGGCGATCAGCTCGCCGCTGCCCGAGCCCGGCTGGCCGAACAAGGGCATCCGGTGCCAGCGGTGGAAGCGGTCGCCCGCTATGACTGGGTCAGCCAGATGCTCGATGGTGTGGTGACCGCTCCCAGTCAGCGCGTCGTGACGCTAAGCGATCGTGTTGATCGCGTGTTGACGCATCGGGTATGGGGCACTCTGGTTTTCATGCTGTTGATGCTGCTGGTTTTTCGGTCGGTGTTCAGTTGGGCAGAGCCTGGCATGATGTTGATCGAAACCGGCACGGACTATGTAAGCAGCCTGGTTGATGCTCGGCTGGCCGATGGGGCGTTTAAATCGTTGCTGTTGGATGGCGTGATTGCCGGCGTGGGAGGCGTCTTGGTTTTTCTGCCTCAGATCTTCATCCTGTTTTTGTTGATTGGTGTTTTGGAAGACTGCGGCTACATGGCCCGAGCAGCCTACCTGATGGACAAGCTGATGGTGCGTGTCGGCCTGAGCGGCAAATCGTTCATTCCACTGCTCTCGTCGTTTGCTTGCGCCATCCCCGGCATCATGGCGGCTCGAGTCATCGAGAAACGTCGCGATCGTTTGACGACGATTCTCGTAGCGCCGTTGATGAGTTGCAGCGCTCGCTTGCCGGTTTATACGCTGTTGATTGCCGCGTTTATCCCCGATCACATGCTGGTTGGCGGCCTGCTCTCTTTGCAGGGGGCGGTCATGTTTTCGATGTATCTGCTGGGGATTCTGGTGGCGGTCGTGGTCGCCTTGGTGTTGAAAAAAACGTTGTTGCGAGGCGAAACGCCGCCCTTTGTGATGGAACTTCCCAGCTATAAAATTCCGTCGTTGCGGAATGTCGCCTGGCGGATGTGCGAACGGGGTTGGGCGTTTGTGCGACGAGCCGGGACGATCATTTTTGCAGTTTCCGTCGTTGTTTGGGCGGCGGCCTACTATCCGCACGACCCGGCCCAGGTTGATGCTGGCATCTGGCAGCGATTGGACGAGATCGACGCGACCCTGAAGGATTCGCCCAGCGATCTGGCGCAAGTCGCCGCGTTGAACGAGGAGCGTGCCGCGCTGGCAAATCGGGTGGACGGCATCTACCTTCGCACCAGCTATCTTGGCCGTGCCGGGCGGGCGATCGAACCGGTCGTGGAGCCGTTGGGTTGGGATTGGCGGATTGGTTGTGCGGCGATTGCTTCGTTTCCTGCTCGCGAGGTCGTCGTGGGCACGCTCGGAGTGCTCTACAACTTGGGCGATCAAGACGAGGAGTCGACCGCCTTGCGAGAAAAACTAACGGCAGCCACACACGACGCAACTGGCCAGAAGGTTTTCAATATTCCCGTGGCTCTTTCGCTGATGGTCTTTTTTGCCCTTTGTGCCCAGTGTGCGGCCACGCTGGCGATTATGAAACGCGAGACTGGTGCCTGGCGGTGGCCATTGTTTACCTTTACGTACATGACCACGTTGGCCTATGTTGCGGCCTGGGCAACCTACCAAATTGGAATGCGCCTGCTGGGCTAACAGGAGATTGTCGTTTCGCGGTTGATTTCTTAAATTCACGATGCGAGGGGCAAGTGGATTGAAATGGAACGTCTTCACTCGCCCCTCGCGTCGTGCTTGTATTATCGGCCAAAATGTTGTTGCCCAACTTAGCTTGAATCCTTGAAGCCTGAAGCGCTAGCGAAGGAATTGGAATCAAGAAACAGACAAACCATTCAAAATTCCTTCGCTAGCGCTTCAGGCTTCAAACGTCACCCAAAGGTATAGATTAGGCAAGAAACCCACATGTTCAATCTCTGGCAAGACATACTGGCCATTGGCATCACGCTATGGGCAATCAGCTATCTGACCCTGCGGGTTGGCAAGGCGGCTGCCCAACAGGGGGCCGGCGATTGTCATTGCCAGACCGGCTGCGGTTCGAACCCGACCGATCGAACTTTGGTGGTGTTGGATGTTCCTGGCGAAGATTTGTAGACGACATACGAATTTGGAGAGTGTTTACTCTCTAGAAAAAACGAACGTCAGTTGTTCCAGATTTCAAAAAACAGCGGCCGGTGGCCGCTCGCGAAACGGGTGTTCTGATAACCCAGCCTCGCAGCCAACCTGCGGGCGCGGTAAACCTGGTTGTTTACTCTCCAAAACCGCTGGCGCGATTGTAAAGTTTTTCGCGCGTCGACCAGAGCCCGGCCGATGGGGTGGGAATGAAATAAAATCGCTCGCCGTCGGGGAGTTCGTTCCAGCCCTCGCGCAATGTCTCAGGTTGGTAGCGGGCTACCGTCTCTTCGTAATCGGCGTAAGCAAAACTCACGCCTTCGATTTCGGTTTGCGTCATATGGCCTGGCGCGTAACGAATCGTAAAGCGGTTTTCCGAGGTGCCGTGCATCAGATGGGCCGCGCCGTGCGCTAGGTCCTGTAGGTCTTCGTTGGTTCGGTAGAGCTGCAAAACCTGCTCGGAAGGGAGGTAGCCATATTTGCGGATCAAGGCATCGACTTCTGGCTGTTCGCCAAATCGTTCCAGCCCGGGTGCAATGACCAGCAGTTCGCCACCGTCGGCAATTGCCATGCGAGTTCGGTACACGGCCTTGTTGGCGACCCAGGTGCTAAAGAACTCGTTACCCTGCATCACACACACCATTTTGTCCACTGGCTCGTCGAAAACCGTGATGTTTTGCTCGCGCGACCGGCGGGCTGCCGCCAAATAGGTCTCCAGGTCGTCGCCAATATAGACGCCGGTATGCACCAGTTGATCGTCGTCGCCCCGGGCCATCACCACTTGAATGTAAAGATCGGGCAGGTGCCCCAAATAGTCTTCTTCCGCCTTGTTGAAGCAGTGACGCGTAGGGGTAATCAGGTTGCCCAAGTTGTTTTCGATTCCACAACTGGCCGCCATCATATGCGAAGTGCAGATCAGCGGTTTGCTGGCCAGACCGATGAAGTAATTTTTGTTGTGGTTGGCAAATCCGAGCACTTCGTGCGGCACCACATGCCCGATGTTGATTACCAGATCCCAGGACTCTTCCATCAACATCCGATTCAATCCGATGGGAATCGCCCAGTCGGCCATCCCCTCGGACACCGACTTCACAAAGTCGGCTGGCACCTCGCCAACTTCCACGCAACCATCAATCCAATCATGGGCATGAATGCGATCGTTGGGAACACTGCCGAACATCTCGCGATTCTGCTCGGGCGTATGCGGCACATGCTGCCCTAGCGTCGGAATCAGATGGACCTCGGCCCCGAGCTTCGTCAGCTCGTGGTACAAAATTTCGGTCAACCGCCCGACGTCGGAGTGCATCCGTGTGATGTCCGGCGGCAACAGCAGCACCCGCTTCGGAGCAGCGCAAATGCGTTCTTGGCACTGTTGGACGCACTCGAGCATCAATTGATCGAGCCGCTCTGGAGCAATGCGATCCGCTTCTTCAACTAACCATGGCATCGGAAAAATAGTTCCTCTTCATGTGTCGTTTCAATGAAAAAATTTGAGGGTTGCAAGCTTCTGTTTGTCCCCTAGCCGCGACGCGACGCCGGGGCCTTGCCATCGTCTACTAGAGACTATTCAAAAACCACTTCTTCTTCGCGATCGGCCCAGCGGGCAGCCACTTCGACGAGCGTGCGGACCATTTCGCCACTCGCGCCAGCGTCGCACCAAGGTTTGGCGCTGTCGCGAAAGGCAGGGCCTGCAATGTCTAGGTGTGCCCAAGGCAGGTTGCCGACAAACCGTTCGAGGAACTTAGCCGCGGTGATTGCTCCTCCCCAGCGTCCTTTGCCCACGTTGCGGATGTCGGCCACTTCGCTCTTGATCGCTTCGCCGTAGGCCTCGAACATCGGCAGCTGCCAGATCGGTTCGCCGCATTGATGGGCCGCTTTGAGCAGTTCGTCGCACCAGGCTTGGTTGTTCGTCATCACCCCGGTCACATCGGTTCCCAAGGCGACCACGCAGGCTCCGGTTAAGGTGGCCACGTCGATGATCGAATGCACCCCGCTGGTGCGCGCGATGTCGAGGGCATCGGCCAACACCAACCGGCCCTCGGCGTCGGTGTTAAGCACCTCGATCGTGGTTTCATTGCGGGCCGTGATAACATCGCCCAGCTTGTAGGCGGCCGGTCCGGTCATGTTTTCGGCCAGCGCCATCACCCCCAGCACGTTGACCGGCAGCCGCATCTGAGCAATCGCTCGCATCGCGCCGGCCACGGTGGCGGCGCCGGCCATGTCGCTCTTCATCGTCTTCATGCCTTCGCTCGATTTGAGCGACAGCCCTCCGGAGTCGAAGGTGATGCCTTTGCCGACCAGAGCTAGGGTCGGCGCATTCTCGTCCGCGCCCCGATACCGCATTTCGACCAATCGGGGTTCATGCTCCGAACCTTGGGCAACCGCCAACAGGGCTCCACAGTTCTCGGTTTTGATGCGGGCATGGTTCCACACGGTACATTCCATACCGCACATGCGTGCAACCTGAGTGACGTGATTGGCAAACGACTCGGGGTACAGTTCGTGGGGGCCGGAGTTGATCAATCGCCTGGTGAAATTGATCGACTCTCCGAGGGTTTGACCTGTCACGACGCCATCGGCATTGCCGTACCATGCCATGTCGTCCGGCGGTTGCACTCGTTTTTCACTCTTGTAGAGATCTTGTCCGTAAAACCCGACCACGGCCCCCGCCACGGCCGCTTCGGTCAACTCGGCCGACCACTCGTTGCTCAAGCAAAAAGCGACGCTGTCTCGCCGGCGCGACGCGAGTCGCTTGGCCGCGGTGCCGGCTGCTCGATGGGCCACGCCGCGGTCGACTTGTTCTCGGTCGCCGAGCCCCACCACCAGCACGTGATCGGCACGCACTCCAGCAGGCCGCAAGAGCGAAGTGGTTTCGTTCTTACGGCCGGTGATTTCGCCCGTCTCCATTAGCCCGCTAATCAGGCCGCCCGTGGCCCGATCGACCAGTGCCGCCGGATGCGAAAACCCGCCCTCGGTGTAGACCCCAACGACAATCGTTTCAACTTCAATTTCAGGGGGATTCGTCGTGATTTGGCGAATAGACATGGCGAGGCCGCTCGTTGGGGCTGGTGGCGTTTCAAAAGGATTCACCTTGTATTCTAACTAGTCGCAAAGGCCGAGCCTAGAGACGGTCGTGTGGACCCAGGAGAGAAAAACAGCGACCGGTGGTCGCTCGCGAAACAGAAAAATCCAGCCGTTTCGCGAGCGGCCACCGGCCGCTGTTCTTTCCCGAGCATGACTTTGCAGTCGTGCTGCGTGTGGACCAGAAGGATTGCAAAGTCGAAAAGCACCGGTTGCTGATTTGGACTTCGTATCACTTGGCGGTCAGTGTGCCTTGAAATTCCAGCAGAAGTGGCTACATTCCGGCGTATGACCTACCGGAACCTGAGGCAATGTGTCGCGGAACTCGAAGCCACCGGCCAGTTGGTTCGCATCGAAGATCCGATCGATCCGCATCTGGAGGCGGCCGAGATCCATCGGCGTATCTTTCAAGCCGGTGGACCGGCTTTTCTGTTGACCCAGGTGCGTGGTTGTCGATTTCCCGTGGTCGGCAACCTGTTGGGCACCATCGAGCGGGCTCGGTTTATCTTTCGCCACACGCTCGACACCGTGCGGCGTTTGGTGGAGTTGAAACTCGACCCAGGCGAGTTTTGGAAGCAGCCACGGCGGTATCTGAGGGCGGCGGCCAGCGCCTATCGCATGTTGCCCCGGCGAGTCTCGCGAGGGGCGGTGTTGGCCAACGAAGTTTCTCTGCGCGATCTGCCCCACCTGGTCTGTTGGCCGGATGATGGCGGGGCATTCATCACGTTGCCTCAGGTTTACAGCGAGACGGCCGACCAGCCGGGACTAGCCCGCTCGAACCTGGGAATGTATCGGGTTCAGCTTTCAGGCGGAGAGTACGACGCTGGCAACGAGATTGGTCTGCACTACCAAATCCATCGCAGCATTGGTGTTCATCATGCGGCCGCGTTACGCCGCGGCCAGCCGTTTCGCGTCAACATCTTTGTTGGCGGCCCCCCGGCAATGAATCTGGCCGCGGTGATGCCATTGCCAGAGGGGATCTCCGAACTCGCTTTCGCAGGCGTGCTGGCCGCCCATCGGATTCCCATGGCCTGCCTGCCAGGGCAACTGCCGGTCAGTGCCGAAGCCGACTTTTGTATCACCGGCACGGTCCATCCTAGCCGGCAACTTCCCGAAGGCCCGTTTGGCGATCACTTGGGTTACTACGCGCGCGTGCATGATTTTCCTGTCCTGATGGTCGATCGGGTGTTTCATCGCAACAACGCAATCTGGCCATTCACGGTGGTGGGCCGTCCGCCTCAGGAAGACACGATTTATGGCCAGTTGATCCACGAGCTGACCGGTCCGGCCATTCCGGCTGTGCTGCCAGGCGTGCGGGAGGTGCATGCCGTCGACGCCGCCGGAGTCCACCCACTGCTCTTGGCCCTGGGCAGCGAGCGGTACACGCCCTATGCCCACGCCGGGCGTCCCCAGGAACTGCTTACCCAGGCGAACGCGATCTTGGGGCAAGGGCAGCTTTCACTGGCCAAATATCTCTGGATTGCGGCGGCTGAAGACATCGGGCTCACCGATCTGCACGACATTCAGGCATTTTTTCAGGCCGTGCTCGAGCGGGTTGACTGGACGCGCGATCTGCACTTCCAAACCGAAACTACGATCGACACACTGGACTACTCTGGCACGGCGCTGAACCAAGGTTCGAAGGTAGTGATTGCGGCTGCCGGTCCGGCGCGGCGCAAGTTGGCGACCGAAGTGCCAGACGGCCTGCGATTGCCGGATGGATTTCGCGACCCGTGCGTTTGCCTGCCTGGCGTGTTGGCCATTACCGGACCAGCGGTCGATTCACCAGCAGCGGTTGCCAGCGAGACAGCCTACGCGTTTTGCCAGGCTTTTCACAAAGACAATCCGATCAATTCATTTCCGCTCATTGTGCTGGTCGACGATAGTCACTTCACTGCCCAATCGTTGAACAATTTTCTGTGGATTACCTTCACTCGCAGCAATCCGGCCAGTGATCTGCATGGAATTGAGGCCCGGGTGGTCGACAAGCATTGGGGCTGTCAGGGGGCCGTGGTGATTGATGCCCGCAGCAAGCCGCATCATGCGCCGCCGTTGGTTGAAGATCCTCAGGTTACCCGTCGGGTCGATGCGTTGGCAGCCCGCGGCGGACCGCTGCACGGCATCTTGTAACAGAAAGCCAGAACCATGGAAGCGATGGCGTTGCCAGATGGTCCAGCCACCAAGGCCATGGTGAGCTTTACGGTGTTTCTGCTTGTTTGGATGGTGACGTTGGGTGCCTGCGTAGGCAGTTTTCTCAATGTGGTGATCTACCGTTTGCCGCGTGGCAAATCGCTCGTTCACCCTGGTTCGGCCTGTCCCGCGTGTGGGCATACGATCCGTTGGTATCACAACGTGCCTGTGTTTGGCTGGCTGGTGCTGAGCGGACGTTGCTACGACTGCCGCTCACCGATCAGCGTTCGCTATCCACTCGTCGAAGCCCTGGTGGCGTTGGCGTTTGCCGCGCTCACCTGGTGGGGACCGCTGTCGGGAGGAGCGAACGTGCCCCGCGAGTTGTCTGGTGAGCTAATCCCCTCGGCCGACCTCTGGAAGGCGATGGCCTATCACGCCTTGCTGCTCTGCACTCTGTTTAGCTTGGCGTTGATCGAATACGATGCCCAAACCGATCAGGCGGTCAAGTTTCCCTGGTTGCTCTGGCTGCTGGGATTGCTGGTCGGTTTTGTGACGCCCTGGGTGTGGCCTCTGGTCCAACCAGTTTCGGCAGGCACCAGGCAGCTTTTTGGCACCGCCGACACCCCGCTTGCCGGTCTGTTGGTGGCCTTCGTGCTCGGCAGCTTTGCGCTACCAGCGAAGACCGCAGGCTTGCCAGGCCGCCGAGCAGGTTGGTTTTTGCTTGCCCACGTTGCCTTGATCGGCGTCTTTTTGGGCTGGCAGATGGCCGGGCTATTAGTGGTTGCCAACTCGGCTCTGTGGCTGCTGGTGAGGGTGGTTTGTCTGGGCCGTCAGGTGTTGCCTTGGTCGTTCACATTGCCGCTTTTGACGCTGCTCGCAATCGTCACATGGGATATGCTGTACACACAGATTCCCTGGCTTCGGCCATCGGCATCGCCCCTGGCAGCGATCGGTTCAGCCGCACTGGCGACGTTGGTGTTATGTAGCTTGGGCCGTCGTTTGCGCGTCGATACATCGTTCGACCCATCGACCGACAAACGGAACTCAGGACGGCGTTAGGAGACGACATGGCAACCCTCACATTTTATGGCGCGGCAGAGACGGTGACCGGTTCTAAATACCTGGTCGAGGCCGACGGCCATCGGGTGCTGATCGATTGTGGATTGTTCCAGGGAGTCAAATCGCTCCGCAAGCGGAATTGGCAGCCGCCAGGCTTCAAGGCTTCGTCGGTCGACAAAGTGGTGTTGACGCATGCCCATTTGGACCATGTCGGCTATCTGCCGCGGCTGATCAAGCTGGGCTATCGTCGGCCAATTTATTGCACGCCGGCGACCAGGGCCTTGGCGCGGCTGATTTTGCTCGACTCGGCCATGAACCAAGAGCGTGATGCCGAGTATGCCAATCGTAAACGATTCTCGAAGCACAAGCCGGCGTTGCCGCTCTATACGCGCCACGATGCCGAGCAGGCAATTCGCCTGATGCGCGCCGTCAAGCGCAACCAGTGGCTCCAGGCCAGCGGCCCCATTTGGGTCCGCTTGCACGATGCGGGGCACCTGCTGGGCTCGAACATGATTGAGATGGAAATTCGCACCCAAGACCCGCCGATACGGCTGCTGTTTTCCGGCGACGTAGGGCGTTACAACGCGCCGCTCTACCACGACCCGACTCGGCCGCCGGCGTGCGACTATCTGATTTGTGAATCGACTTATGGCAATCGCAACCATGCCAAGGCCGATTTGCTGGAGGAATTAGCAGACGTGATGCAGCGCACCACGGCTCGGGGCGGCGTGGCGTTGGTCGCGTCGTTTGCCGTGGGACGTGCCCAACAGTTGATCTACTTGCTGCAATTATTGATCCACTCCGGGAGAATTCCACGCATTCCAGTTTTTTTAGACAGTCCGATGTCGGTCAACGCGACGCACATCTATTACGACCATCGCGAGGATCACGATCTGGCCGAAGGTCAGCTTTCCGGCCGGCGTAGCGTGCTGAAAGGCCCCAACGTCCACTTGGCGTCGAGTGTCGAGCAATCCAAACGGCTCAACAAAATTGACGGGCCAGCGGTGATTATTTCGTCCTCTGGCATGATGACCGGCGGGCGGATTTTACATCACCTGCGTCGTCGGTTGCCAGAGGCCCGCAACACGATTCTGTTGGGCGGCTTCATGGCCTACGGCACGCGCGGCCGCGCGCTTCAAGAAGGTGCTCCCACGCTTCGCATTCACGGACGTGATGTGCCGGTCAAAGCCCAAATCGAATCGGTCTCTGGGCTGAGCGGCCATGCCGGTCGTGAGGAGCTGCTGCGGTGGCTTGCGCCGCTGCCTGCGCCTCGACAAACTTTTCTGACCCATGGCGAGCCAGACAGCGCCCAGGCACTCGCCGAAACCCTCACCGCCGAACAAGGCTGGGCTGTGTCGATCCCCGCCTGGGGCGAATCGTTTGAACTCTCTGGAGCGACCTCATGACCAGCCGCGAACAGCAAAACCAACAAGCCATCCTGAATTCGGCCAGCTACACCTTGGCCGAACTGGACACGGAATTTCTAGGCCGCGACGATCTGCGGCCCGTGCGCATGCAGCTTGAACTGCTAAAGCCGGAAAAATTGCTCACCGAACAGCAAATCCACTCGACGATTGTTGTGTTTGGCGGCACGCAAATTGTCGAGCGCGAAGAGGCCAAACGGCGGCTCGAAGCCGTGCGTGAAGAATCGGCCCAGAGCCCTCAAGACGCCACGCTGCAGAGAAAGGTCGCACGGGCTGAGCGGCGGTTGGCCAAGGCCGGCTATTACGAAGCTGCCTGCCAGTTCGGCAAGCTCGTTTCTAGCGCTTGTCAGATCAACGGTGAATGCGATTACGTGATTACAACCGGCGGTGGGCCAGGCATCATGGAGGCGGCCAATCGGGGTGCTTACGAGGCCGGCTGTAAGTCGGTGGGGCTGAACATTACGTTGCCTTCCGAACAGTTTCCCAACCCTTACATCACGCCAGAGCTCTGTTTTCAGTTCCACTACTTCGCCATGCGCAAGATGCACTTTTTGCTACGTGCTCGTGCACTCGTCGTTTTTCCAGGCGGCTTCGGCACGCTCGATGAACTGTTCGATGCCCTTACGCTTCGGCAGACCAACCGCATGCAGGCGATTCCCATCGTGCTGTTTGGACGCGATTACTGGCAGCAGGTGATCGACTTCCAATTCCTGGCCGACGAAGGCGTGATTGCCGACGAGCATCTAGAGCTGTTCAACTTTGCCGAAACACCGGAAGAAGCCTGGGATACGATTCGCCAGTTTCATCAGCAAGCGTCGTCTAGCAAGCCATAGCTTTGCAGTAAATGTTGAAGCTGTCGCTTGGCCTGGAGGTTGGGCCGCGCCGCTGGTTGCGTGGGGCAAAGCCGCCCGGCTGCCTGGGCGTCGTGCGGTCGCATGGCGTTTAGCAGAGCGCCATAGGCGGCTGTTTGGTATCGCATGGGGCCCTGGCGAGCGCTGACCAGCACCTTCGATCTTGGTGCTAACAATTGCACGCCGGCATGGAACACCTGTTGAAAAAAGGCCGACTGACTTAGTCCCCCGGTCAGCACGAATCGCTGGACCGGTCGGGACGCGTTGAGCGGCTCATGGAGCATTGCCTGAACGAGCCGCAAGAGTTCGAACATGATCGACAATTGCGTGCTGGCTGCTTGCTCGCCGACAGTCAGGTCGGAAAAGTGCGGGCCATAGATTTCTCGTCCGTTGCGATGCAATACTCGGTCCAATCGCCGTAGGTCGGCCGCCGAGACCAACGCGTTCAGTTCGTCCAAGCCATTCTTAAATTTTGCCGCGTGGCGAGCCACGAAACGGTCGTACCACTTGCAGCAGTCGGCCAACATCATCAGCAACAAACGGTTCTTGTAAAATTCGAAACAGGCTGCCTGGCCGCGCAACTGGGTGCTTGGCCGACAGACTCGATTGATGGTGCCGCTGGTGCCGGCCGAAACCACCACGGTTTCAAAATCTTGTTCGGCCAAACCACAACCGACCCCGGTCGCATGATTGTCTCCCAGCCCGGCAACCACTTGGCCCCCGGCCAGCTTTTCGCGCAACGCACTCCAACTAGCATCGCTCCCGGGGAGGTCTTGGACTGTAATCCGGCCAACCCGCCGGCCGCTAGCGATGACCGTGGGAAACCACTCCGGTTTTAGCTTGGCTTGACGCAGCACGTCAGCGGCCAGTTTTTTATCGGTCTGTCGTAGCAAACCGTTGCTCAAGCCGTCGGAGGTGCTGAGCCGCGCCTTGCCGGTCAGCATCAAGGCAATCCAATCGCCGGTCGTCATCACCTGTTGCACCCGGCTCCGCAGGCTCGATTCGCGGCGGATCGCCCACATCAGTTTAGGCAGAATGAAACGCGGTTCGACGCGGCCCACGATCGATTCGGCGTTGGAGCGGCGCAATTGGGCAACTTCGGCTTCGGCTGCTGCCGACTGCCAACTTAAGGCCGGAGTGGCCAGCTCGCCCTGGCGATCCAAGAGCACCATGTCGTGTTGACGCACTGAAAACGACAAGCAGGTATTGGTAAACCGCCAGCCGACCCGTTCGAGTCGCGTAATCAGCCCTAAGATCATGCGTGACACATGCTGCAGATCGAAGGCCGGTTCGCTTTTCCATTGGGTTGCTCCGCGCATGTTCATCTGGACGAACGCCTCTTGGCCATCCTCGGCACGCACGCCAAGGGCTAGCCCGGTCGTACTCAGGTCGAAGCCTGCCCAAGCGGCAATCGGGCCATCGGTGCGGTCGCTGCTCATCGTGGTGGTTCCTCCTCGGGCAAGTGGAGTTGATCTCGCGTAAAGGTTTAGCCGAATAGTGCATCAAAGCGTATTGTTTTTAAAGCCTGAAACGCCAGCGAAGGAATTGAGTGTTGGGAACGGACATGTTTCCCCAAAATTCCTTCGCTGGCGCTTCAGGCTTTATGGACGACACGAAAACCACATACAGACGCACGCCTAGCTTCAAATCGTTAAACCGTGATGATTTCGCTTACTCTAGCCGCGATCGGGCGCATCGCCGGACAATCGTCCCCCCATGGTGGCTTGCCGGACCAGGAATTACAAGTCTCGCAAGATCTCGGCGGCCGCGTTCCGCCCACAGGCTCCCATCACTCCGCCGCCAGGGTGACTGGCCGCGCCGCACAAATAGAGCCCGGTCAACGGCGTGCGATGGTCGGCCCAGCCGGCGACCGGACGCATGAAAAATAGCTGGTTCAGGCCCATTGCGCCTTGCATAATGTTGCCTCCAGTCAGGCCGTAGGTTCGTTCCAGGTCGAGCGGGCTGAGCACCTGACGGTGGAGCACCGCGCCTGGCACGTTGGGCGCATACTGGGCCAGAGTTTCAATGCACCGATCACCAAACTCCTCTTTGATGTCGTCCCAGTTGCCATCGGCCAATTCGTAAGGGGCATATTGGACAAACATCGACATAACATGCTGGCCCTCTGGAGCCAAGGTGGTGTCGACGCTCGACGGCAACGTGATTTCCAGGATCGGTTTCTGGCTCGCTCGCCCATACTTCGCATCGTCGTAGGCGCGTTCTAGGTAGTCGAGCGTTGGCGAAATGTGAATCGTGCCATGGTGATGCGGCCCAATCCCGTCGGTCGGCAGACAGGCAAACCGAGGCGGCTCGGCCAGCGCCACGTTCACCTTGGCCGAGGCCGAGCTGTAGTCGATTCGACGGACCGCGTTCAAGAACGGCTCAGGCAGGTCTTGGGGCGTTAACATGCGTTCGAAGGTCAGGCGGGCATCGACGCTCGAAGCCACCACTTCGGCATCCAGCTGGCTGCCATCGACCAACTCAACGCCGACAGCCCGCTGTTGATGGGTAAGAATGCGCCGCACAGGCGTCTCGCGCCGAATCTCGACGCCCAACTCCAAGCAGGTCTTCTCGATCGCCGTGGCCAAGCCGCCCATGCCGCCTTGAACATAGCCCCACACGCCGCGCGCGCCGCCTGCCTCTCCCATCACATGGTGCAGCAGCACGTAGGCGCTGCCTGGCGAAGAGATCGAGGTAAACGCTCCGATGATCGCGTCGGTGGCCAAGGTCGCCTTGAGCACGTCGGTTTCGAACCAACGGTCCAAGATCGGCCGTGCGGCCCCGGTCAGCAGTTCAATCGCCTCGGGGATTTCGTCGCCCAGGGCCGACATCGCCTGCATGACATTCCACATCTTCTTGGCGTCGCGGAGCTTTTTATTCAGCGAGATCTTTCGCCAGTCCTCTGGCATCGGCAAGGGGTCGGGAGCCGCTTGGCTCAAGGTCGGTTCGAGCGTGCCGGCAATGCGTTCGAGCAACGCTTCGTATCGTGGATAGGCCGCAGCGTCCCGGTCACTAAATTTGGCGATTTCTTGAGCGTTGCGGACATTGTCAGGCCCCAGCAGCAGGCTCCGCCCGTCGGGCAAGGGGGTGAATGCCGATGGGTTGCGCGGCAGAATCGTCAGGCCCTGTTGCTTGAGCCGCAGCTCGCGAATAATTTGTGGCTGGAACAGGCTAATCACATAGGCCGCAGTCGATACCCGATAGCCGGGCCAAAGTTCCTCGGTCGTCGCCGCCCCACCCAACACGTGCCGCCGTTCCAGCACGCAAACCCGCTTGCCACTCTTGGCAAGATAAGCGGCACACACCAGGCCGTTATGACCACCGCCAATCACCACGCAATCAAACCGGTCGTTTCGGGGCATCGCAGCCTCCCAGTGAATGAAGCAGGACGGGAACGTTTGGGGGTTTGCCCCGCCGTAATGGGCATTGATCACACAGGCCGAGTCGTGCCAAGATAGCGCGGACCGACCGGCAGCGTCAAGAAGAGAAACTCAGGCTCAAAAATGCTGGATGTGTCCAACTTCCAGGGCCGACCAGTTTTTAAAATACACAAAAATCGCGAAATACAAGCCCGCAGCGCAAGCAAGGGAATTTACCGTGCTTTCCCTTGCTTGCGCTGCGGGCTTGTATTGCAAGTTTCTTCCCATTTTGAATAACTGATCGGCCCTGGGGCCGACCCCAGGAGGATTGCAAAGTCGTCGACTCCACCAAAGCAGGGGCCGGCGGGCG
>JANQPJ010000060.1 GCA_028289525.1 Pirellulales bacterium | reverse complement strand
AAACTCGGGCAGCCAGCAAGCTTCGCCGCCGCCGGTCTCGCCATCTCCTGCAAAGCGTCTATCGGGCAGCCCTGCTAATCGTCTTCCTGGCGGTGATCGCCGGGATGATCCTGGTTGTCCGCAAGTATCTCGGATGATGGCTGACCGGCGTAGGGCTGTTCCCTCAACACGCTTTCGTCAGCAGCCTGCGAGAAAGCTTGCCGCCGAGCCTTCAGGGCGCGCACCTGATGTCGAGTAATTCCCAATCGCCGGGCAATCACTCGTTCGCTCAAACCTTGGGCCAGTAACGACTCCAGACCGGTTTGCCGACCGAGACAATCCACGGTAATCAACAGGAGCAAATTCTCAGGCAAGCCGTGTGGTATCCACATGCCACAAACGTCTCACGTGCAAGTGTCACAAAGCTGGCACCCCTGAAGGCATCTCAGCCCCTTTAGCACCGGCCAGGTCGCTCGGCCTAATGGGTTAACACCTGAACCTAGCGAGTGTTCACCCTAAGCCCAGAAGTCAATACCCTACCAGCAGCTTACCACCGGCAAACTAGCTTACGAGGCAAGGCCTGAATATAGGAGGACTGCAAAGTCGTCTTTTGGAAAAAAGCAGGAGTCGGTGACCCCTCGCGAAACACTTGATTTCATCGGTTTCGCGCTTCGACCACCGGTCGCTGCTCAGGTTTAAGCAATGACTTTGCAGTCATCCTGGTTCTGAATATTCATCGGCCATTGCCAACCGTTCGGCCACCGGCGGATGACTGTGCAGCAAAAAAACCGCCCAAGCGTTGGGGTTGGGATTATCTTTATTCAATTTGGCCAGTTTTTGAAAAGCCGACCGGTAGGCTGCCTGCAGGCCAGTGGTCTCGAGGGCATAACGGTCGCATTGCCGCTCGTAATGTCGACTCACAACGTTTTGCAACGGTTCCATTAACATTGAAAAGACCGTGATCGAAAGCATCAAGCAAGGGAGTGCCCACACGGGAAAACTGGCATGCATGACCAGCTCTTGATAGCCCGACGCGTAGAGCAGCATCAACCGATCACAAATCCAGAACCCGAGGATGCCATAGAGCCCGCCGGCCAGAATCATTTTGTGAATGTGACGGTGGACGTGATGGCCGATTTCGTGGGCAAAAATCACCTCAATCTCGTCTTCAGTAAAATCCTTCAGCACTTTGTCGCCGAGCAACACGCGACGCGTGCGGCCCAAACCGGCCAACATGGCGTTGGCCTTTTCAGTCTCTTCGCTCAGCCCGATTTGGTACACCCCTTCAATCGACAGCCCGGCCGGATGGGCCAGTTTGGTTAAACGGTGTTTTAATGCCTGCTCGTCAATCCGCCGAATCGTATAGAACCAGGGCAGAATCACTACCGGGGCTAGCTGGCCCAGCACGATGCTAATCAGAAAGAAGGCGGCCGCCGCCGTGAGCCACCACCAAGGGCCGGTGAGCCAAATCAACCAATACAGACCAACAAACATGGCCAGGCCGAAGACGACCGTCAACAGATTCCGTTTCAGATAGTGGCGCAGCCAACAGGCCACGGTTTGCCGGCTCATGCCGAAACGATGTTCGACCAGATAGCCTGCATAGAACGAAAGCGGCAGCGAGACCAGCAGATGGCCGCCGATGGTGAACAGAAACAGGGCCGTTAGACGGACCGTCTCGATTTCACCGGCAGGCAAGTGAGCCTGGAGCCAACCGTCGAGCGGGTAAGCCAGGGTGAATGCAATCACGGCCAAGTAGAGCAAGTCCAATGCTCGATCGGCCAAGTCACACGCCAAACCGATACGGCCGTATTGTTCGGCTTCACGAAGCTGCTCCGGAGTGCGCTCGAGCGAATCGCGAGCGTCATCCCCCTCGGCTGCCTGACCTTCTGTCGTCAATGTTGGCTCCTCATTCTAGGCTAGGCTTTGTTTTAAAATGCATTCGGCACCAAGACTTGAAGCCTGAAGCGCCAGCGAAGGAATTCCTGGCAAACGATTCCTTCGCTGGCGCTTCAGGCTTCTACGGCTTTAAAACAGTGCCCTGTCTACCATCGGGGTGATGGCCGCCCCTCAACAGGCAACCCCACGAGAATGGACGCTGGCCAATTCCACATGGCGACACGATTTTGCCCTGACCGCTTACATGTCGTCAAAGTAAGTATCACACTGCGGACACGAGGCATGCCAGACCGGAACCTTTTCGCCACAAACCGAACAGGCTTTCATATGACGAATCGCCGACGATCCCAACAAGCTAGCCCCGGAGTTAGCGCTGCTCACTTCTTCCGCCGGATCCTGGTACACGTGCTCGTCATCGTCGTCCATGCCGGCCGGTTTTGCCGGACCGACAAACTCGAGGATGTCGTCTTCAGAAACCTTGGCCGGCTCCGGCACATCAACCCGAGAGTTGCAGTGAGGGCAGCAGCCGGTCTTGCCAGCATATTTGTCTTTCACCTTGAGAACATGGCCGTTCGGACACGTAACTTCAATCGCCATGGCGAAGCCCCTTTGAGAACATCAACACGAGCCTGTTGAAGCCCGGAACAAGGTGTCTCAAGACGTGGATCGAACGCGGGTGTGATTCGTCTTCCGGCATTTTACCACCGAGTAGAACTGGCTGCAATTCTTTCCCGGCAGGACAAAAGAGAACTGCAAAGTCGCTGCTACTCCCTAACTGTCGCGTCGCAGGTAGCCGGCACTGGACTGAAAATATCGGATGCGCCGTTCGGCCAAGCCTGGATCGGCCGTAGCCGCCTGGGCACGCAGGTCGGCCAAATTGGCCTGACACTGGCGGCACGCTAGCGTCTCGACATGAAAGCGCACATACTCGGCCACCCCATCGTCAAGCGTCTCCAGCAGCAGACCGCCAAGCTGTTCTCGGGCTGGGCAAGTTAACCGTGCGGAACGCCAAACTTCTCCCAATGAATGCACGCCTGCATCGCGACGGCGCACAATCGCAGCCAACCGGTCGGCCAGCCCCCGGTCGGTGCGCAGCGTGCTCTCGATGGCCGACATCAAGTCCGTCGGCAACGCCTCGTCTAGATAGGCCGCTAGTTCTGAATCGGTGAAATCGCTCGCCATCGGCTTGCCTGTCATGCTCCTTCCGGCTCGGCGTCGTACAGTTCGGGGAATACCTCTTCCGACAATCCTTGACGACGAACGGCGTTCCGCAGTCGAGCCAGGAACTCATACTTGTAGTTGGCCACTTGTTGTTCGCTCAACGACAGCTCGCCGGCCACCTGCTTATTGGCCCAACCACGCACAAACAGCAACTCGATGCACATTAACTTGCGCCAATCACCCCGGGCTTGCCAATGTTCGACTTGGTCTTGCAGAGCCGCCTGCAAGGCAACCGCTTCCAACTGGCGTCGTTCGCTGCTTCGGGCCAAACTGCTAGCCACCCGTGCCGAGCCGGGCACATCCCAGACTCCTTGCGAATCCTCAGTCGCCGATAACGGCAACGCAGGCCGTCGCCCTTCACGACGCAAATAGTCGGTCAGCTTGTGCGCCGCGATCGAAAACAGATAGCCTTCTAGTGCTCGATTTTCATCATAGTGGGGCAAGCTAGTCAGAAACCCCACGAACGTCTCTTGCACCACGTCTTCACTTGCCGCGCGATTTCGCAGCCGACTTTCGACAAAAGCCAGCAGCCGGCCTTCATAGCGGGCAATCAACGTGTTCCAAGCCTGCTCTTCACCAGTACGAATCGCTCGCACCAACAACACATCGGATTGTGACGAAGAGGACATGGACGTCGGCCGGGATTGCTCGAACCGTTGGTTATGGCACAGGTGTCTGCACCCATTGCAGGCCCAGGACAACCACTGCCAGTATCACGACCGTCGCGACAACTTGCAACCGCCTGGTGTAGAATCCGCGAGTTGCCGTGTCAAGCTTGAGATAGCCAAACAGCGTGGCCAACACCAACAACACGGCCAGCGCCCCACCACCAGCCTGGCTTACCCGGCGGTGCTGGACCGCGCTGCGATAACGATCGCGGAGCGAGTCGCGCAGCCGTTCGTCAAACGCCAACAACACGTGCACCCGACGCATCGGACCGACCGAAGTATCGAGCGTTTCAACATATTCCTCGCGACAAACTGCGTGACGAATCGTGCCAATGTCGACCGGCACCAGCCGGTGAGCCTGAGGGCCTAACAACTCGTCGACATAGCGGTCCGTTGCCTGAACCAACTGCGAATCGAGCGCGGCGTCGCACTCCTCTTTGGTCGTGTAAGGATCGGAAGTCACCACGGTCTGAAACACCGCGCCTACCCGTTTCGAAGGCTGGCCAATCCAGTTGGGTTGGGGAAGGTTCGTGGCCTCTAACTCCGTGGCGCGATTTAAAGACATCTGGTCGTCGGCCATCAGCGTACTGCACGATCCCTTCTCATCCCAGTTGCCCAGTCCGCTCGCTAGGGCACTCAATCCAACTAACACGAAAGCCGCCAGACCAAACTTCAGCAGTCGGCAAACCAACGCGATTGCTAAGGTGCTGACTTGTTGTTTATCCATGAGCTTTTCTCGTTCCTTTTTGAGCTACCCCTAGTCGCGACGCGACGCGTCGCCGGGAAATTGCTCGGAAAGCGACGATTTCAAATAGCGTCCCGACGGCTGGTTACGCTGTTCAGAAACCCAAGGGCTGGCAAGCTGCACAGCCACGGCCACGATGCCAGCGACCATAAAGCCCCATGGCTGTGGAAACGGCCAGAACAAGTTCAGCACCCAAGCTGCAAAGACACAGCAGCCAGTCGCCCACAGGCTAAGCCGGGTAGCGCGGCCCGGATCGGCCTGCCGCCACCAACGCAAGATCAGAAACAGAAAGCCGAAATAAGCCAGGAAGGCCGGTAGCAACGGAGTGCCATCGACCGCGTAAAATCCTTCTGGCAGATGCTGGCGAACCGGGCCCATCACTGCCTCGCCTGCCGAGGCGCTTGTTTCATAGGTCAATTCGACCGCCAGAAATTCCATCATGCCCCAGGCCATGGCACCAATCACCAGCCCAACGGCCAGCATGGCAAACCGGCGTGGCGCTTGTTCACCCCATTGGCCTTCCCAGGTTTTAGACGGCAGCATCACTGCCCAAGCACCCAAGGTTCCCACGATCGCCAGCCAGGCCACTTGCGCCAGATCCATTCCTTGCGGATAGAGCACCAGCATCACGATCGACAAGACCGATGCCACGGCGGCCGAAGTTAACATCGAACCAGTCAGCTCGGCAACCCGCTCGTGTGTAGATCGGGCACGCAAAGCCCGACGCTGCTCGCGACGCCAGTGGCGTGTGCGGCGGGCATCATGAACAGGGGCCTCGGCCGCAACCGACGCGGCGTTGCTTGAGTCGCCACGAGTTTTTGCGGTCGGCAACAAGATCGCCCGCACAACCCGATAAACGGCATAAGCCGCCGTGAGCAGAAACAGCGTGGGAAACCAAACCGCTGCGCTACTCAGCAGTAAAAACACGGTGCCGACTAAAACGAACGCCTTGATCAGTGGATGAAAGTTGGCCGCGGTCCACTGCTCGTTCAATTGACGGAGCGCTCCCCGAACCGCTTTCCAAATCGGCTCTTCGACTTCCGGTTCTGGCACCACTTCGGCCGCCACAATCGGCTCTAAGGTTGAAGCGACGTAAACCGGCGTGGGGCTGGCCGCTTCATTGACCGCCGGCAACAACGCTAAAAATTCCTTGGCGCTGGTCAAACGTTGCTCGGGATCTTTGGCCAGGGCTCGCGAGCAGATTTCTCGAAATGGCGGTTCGAGCAAATTCAGGTCAGGCTCGGCCGTTAAATGTTTCATCAGCACTTCGCCAACGCTTTCGCCTTCAAACGGCACTCGCCCGGTAAGCATCTCGTAGAGCATGATCCCCAGGGCATAGACGTCGATCTCTTTGCCGTAGCGGCCGTTGGCAATCTCCGGGGCCATGTAGTGCACCGTGCCAACACTCTCGGTCTGGCCACTGCGGCGCGAGCAAGAGACGAACTTCGAGAGCCCATAGTCGCCAATTTTGATGATGCCTTCGTCGCAGAAAATGTTGCCTGGCTTCAGGTCGCGGTGGACGATTCCATGATCGTGCAGATAGGCCACGCCAGAGGCCAGCCCACGCATCCACTGGAGCACTTCGGAGTGGGGCAGGCCATTGGGATTGCGGTCGATGACCTGCTGCAAGCTTTCCCCAGCAATATATTCCATCACGACCCAACGGTCGTCGGCATCATCGGTGCGAATGTCGTGAATGGCGAGCAGGTTGGGGTGTTTGAGGTTCAAGCACTGCCGCACGCCGCGCAACTCGACATCGAGATGCCGGCGAATCAGCTTGAGCGCTACCTCTTTGCCAGCATCGCTCACGGCATAATAGACTTCGCCGAACCCGCCACTGCCGATCCCTCGCTTGATCGTATATCCGGCCAGCGGCTTCGACCCGCTAGGGTAGAGGAATCGCATCACGACGTCCGACACCTTTCCGGTGGGTTTCGCTTCTGGTTCGACTGGCAAGTTCATTGTAATTTGGTCCAGGGTCGGGAGTCGAGGGTCTAGTTTCGCGAGCGACCACCGGTCGCTGTTTTTATCCAATAGATAACGTTGCAATCCTCCTGAACCTAGAGTCTGGAATCGAGAGGCTCCAAGGTGAGCGAAAATCCTTCACCGACGATTCGCGAATCCAAGTTCACAGGCATTTTGCCAACAGCCGGCTCGTCATCGACCTGAAACGGCATCTCGCCACGCGCGTGCAATGCGTCGCCTTGCCGGAACAGCATCAGTTCGGCTGGCCAATCAGGACAAACCACATGGCTCTGGCTACTGGGGCCCAACATGCAGTGTTCGGCCATCAACAACACGGCGTCGACCGAAGGGCTGAAACGATGATGGCCGGCGCGTTCCAATCGAGCAGTCGCACTCAAGGCATGAGGGCGTCGAAATCGCAGCTCGACCCCTTCGCCCAATTCGATCACGTCTCCATCGGTCAACACGGTCGGCCCGACGATCGCGCGGCCGGCGACTTTGACCGCTCGTAATGGATCGATCCAATAGTCACCGGCATCGCGCCGCACAATCGCATGACGTCGCGACAAGTCGGCCAAAATCGACACATCGACTCCGGGCGTGGGCGGGCCGAGCACGATTTCATCGCCCCAGCACACCAAATATCCGCCCACCGCGTCGACCCAAAGTAAAAATCGCGTTTGCGGCTCTCGCATCGTTTTTGTATCCGTCGTGGGGCCAATCGCCGGGCCGTCAGTCTCGCGAACAGGCTGCCTGCCTGACACTCGCGAAGCCTGCAATCCGACTGCCACCCAAGCCTGGCGCCGGGCTTGGCGAGCGTGCCGATGCTCGGGAACCAGTTCGAGCAGCGCGTCGCTGGTCGCCAGCACTTCGCTCCAATCGCTGGCTGCCAAAGCTTGGTGCAAGGCGTCCGAAAGCCGGCGCGCCTCGTCGGCCACCAACCTACACTGCTCGCGGCGCGCCGCAAAGGCTGGCCAGTCGGGCCGCAAAGCCTCGGCCGCGGTGATTTGCGTTTCCGCCTGACGAAACTGGCCTTTTCGCAGGAGCGATTCAAACCGTTCGAGCCTGCGGCAAACTCCATGCAAGATACGCATCGCCTCGGTCATGTGGTGACGATTGCTCAACCG
>JANQPJ010000059.1 GCA_028289525.1 Pirellulales bacterium | reverse complement strand
CGAGACGGACAGCTACAAAGACGTTCGCGAAATCGACATTCTCGAAGACAAGAAGGGCGAAGACCCGACCAAGCGGATTCAAAAGGCCGACCTGATGCGGCTGGTCACCAAAGGCCTGAACCGCAACGAACGGCTGATCATCATCCTCTATTACTACGAAGAGTTGACGATGAAAGAGATTGGCGCCACGCTCGATCTTTCCGAGAGCCGAGTGAGCCAAATGCACAGCGCCATCGTCCAACGATTGCAAGCCCAACTCGGACGGCGACGGCCAGAGTTTGGGACGTAGAAGGTTTTGAAGTCGTAGCAGCAAGATGCTCACGATCCGGCGATGCGTTGCATCGCGGCTAGGGGTTGCTCGAAATCAAAGGTTTCTGGCGATTCGTGTATTCCCTAGCCGCGACGCGACGCGTCGCCGGATTTTTTAGAGCGCATTTCAAAACCAATACAAGCACGACGCGAGAGGCGAGTGAATTTGCGTATTTCTAGACCCTTGCTAGCGCTGCGCCCCTTGTATTTACATGGATGGCATGGTTTTGAAATACGCCCTAATCTAACAACACTGCAAAGTAGATTAGCGCCGCCGCGATGACGCCCATCACGCCGAGGAACAGCGCCACGGCGCGGCCGTCGGCCCCAGGGTGCTCAGGCTCCGAAGTTCGGTCAGCCGGCACTGGAAGGCCATCGCCAAAATCGTGGCCGCATTCTCGGCAGGTGCGTCGAAAGCCTGGGGTCCACGGCTCGTCACAGGTCGTGCAAATCACCGCCAATGGCAACTCGCCATCGTCTTCTTCAGGTACTGGCAAGGTGGCCGAGAAGTTCGGATCGGCCAGCGGAAAATCGGTGCCTGCGGTGCCACAAACCGGACAGATCGCCTGGCGACGCGTGCCACAATGCCGACAGACTGGCCACTCGGCCGCCTGGTTTTCGTGAGCAATCTGCTCGATCTGGGCAAGCAAATCAGCCTGTTCAACCGTTCCCTGTAAGACCGCCTGGGCTTGCTCGTAATCGGCCGCGTCGACCAACACGTGCACAGCGCCAGCCTGTCCAGTAATGGCGTGGGAATCGCGGTCGACCGTGTCACCAGTCACCATCGCCGAAATGCTTGCCTCGGCCAACCGGTTGCGAATCAAGTGGGCCTCAAACGAGTCGGCCGTGCGGAGCAAGCGCGTTTGGGTGGGCTGTGAGAGAGCGTTTGAGGGCTGCGCCGATCGTTCGATGACCTGAACGTCGACTCCGGCGGCAGCCAGCAGCTTGTCGATCGGCGAAACGCCACGCATGGCAGAGGTCAGGCAGACGAGAGCCGCCGCGCGGCCAGGGAAGAGCAACTCGCCATGGTCGCCACGCAACAATTTGGCATCAAGCCGCTGGGTCTGAATCCCCGATTTGGCAAGGCTGCTGGCCAGTAGTTCGGCGTCGCGTGCCGAACGGACCAACAAGATTTGCTTCCATTTTGGGGGTTGCAAGCTTCTGTTTACTCCCTAGCCGCGACGCGACGCGTCGCCGGGCCCCCACAAAAACGTCATCATCTCATCGTTCCAAATTCGGCCTTGATCGTACCTGAACCGATGGACGTTTGAAAGCACACAAACTGCCAAGCGTTTAGGGCGAATCTTTCGACAACCCATCGGCGCGGCCTTCTCGGACCGAGCGTTCAGAAGCCGTAGCCGTGGACGGTTGTGAGCGATGTTGCTCGACCAGCTGACGCAAAGAGACATCAAGTTCCTGCGCAAACTGTCGATAACCAGCCGCATCGAGCGACCAGTCAGGATATCTCGACAGCACGAAGCTGGTGGATTGCATGCGAGCGTTCATCGCAAAACTCCCGTGTCACCCTGGGAAACACCCAAGGACAACCGCCTGAGGAACCATGATCTTTTATCGGCACCCAACGGTATCCGATTTCTGCTTTTCTTTACGTAAGACAGGATTGGTCGGTTCGGGGTTCATTTTTTGGCTGTGTAAATGCTCTAAGGATCGAGTAAAATAGATAACTTTGAAAAAGAAGTCTAACAGCAAGAAAATTTCGCTACAAAGTCATTTTTTCGAAAAAGCAGCGACTTTGCAGTCCTCCTATTTACGCTTGGCAGGAGGACTGCAAAGTCAACGATTCTACAAAAACAGCGGTCGGTGACCGCTCGCGAAACAGGAAAACCTAGCCGTTTCACGCTTGGGGAAACAGTCGTTCGAGAAGCCTTAAATTGCTATAATGAACGATTTAGACAGGAACGGTGCCGATGGACGTCCAAGCTCGAATTGACGCTTTCTTGGCTGGTTCGCCCCATGCGGTGGTAGGTGCCTCGCAAGATCGGGCAAAATATGGCAACAAAGTACTACGAGTTTACCAACAACACGCTCGCCCGGTGTTTCCGGTCAATCCCAAGGCCGACGAAATCGAAGGCCTAACGGCCTATGCCGACTTGGCCTCGTTGCCAGAAAAAGTCCATGGCATCTCGATCATCACCCCACCGCAAGTAACCGCCGCGATCGTCGAACAGGCTCACCAGCTGGGCATCGCTCATCTGTGGTTGCAACCCGGTTCGGAGAACGACGCCATCGTAGCCCGAGCGGAAGCGTTAGGACTAAACGTGATCGCTGGCGGCCCCTGTCTGTTGGTTGTGTTAGGTTATCGTGAATGATTGACCGCTCCCTGTACGATGGAGTTTTAGATTCGGATGTCACTGAAATACTCTCCAGCGGTCGCTCGCCAGGCAAACCATTGCCTCGCTTTTCTACTACTGACACTGTTTGGACCAACAGCCGTCGCTGGCGAAGTCCGTACCTGGACCAGCAGTGGCGGACGTCACAAAATCGAAGCAGAAATGGTTTCGCTTGAAGGTCATACGGTCACGCTTAAACGGTCCGATGGCAAAATCCTCAAAGTGCCGCTCGATAAACTGAGCGAAGCCGACCAAGAGTATGCGCGCCAGTTGGCAGTCCCGCCGACGACAGATTCCTCTGACGCCAAGCCGTCGGAACCAGCAAACGGCCACCAGAAACCGGCGGTCGACAAACCTGCTGCCAAAACTGGCCACTTTCGGCTACCAGGGGAACAAGGCATTTCCCTGGCGGTCTACTTAGACGCCTTGGCGGTCTATCAGCCTGCGTTGCCGCCCAAGCTGGTTGCCCAAGCCAAGTCGAATGCCGACGCCATGATTACGGAGAAAGAAGGCGTAGCCGCCAGTTGGGAAGTGTATGTGCCAGGCAACTACCAGGCTAGCCGGCCCTATGGTCTATTCGTCTATATTAATTCGACCGACAGCGGCCGGCTGCCGAAGCACTGGAGGGGCGTGTTCGACAATCACCATCTGATTTGGGCAGGCGGCAATCACATTGGCAACAACCACGACACCGTTTGGCGTCACGCGATGGCGCTTGAAGCGGTGCGCCGGCTACGTGCGGCCTATCACCTGGACGCCGACCGGCTGTATATTTCCGGCTACTCTGGCGGCGGTCGAGTCGCCTCGCACGTGATGGTCTCGCATGCCCATGTGTTTAGCGGCGGCAATCCCCATGCCGGCTGCAACCCTTACCGCAAACTGCGGGCGAAGAACGGAGGCTTCTATGGTTCGGCGATCAAGTCGATCTCGCCAGCTGCGGTCAAGGCGGCCCAACAGCGCAGCCGGTTTGTTTTTTCCACCGGCACAAAAGATTTTAACCGCGAGCAAACCCAACTGATTGCCGAGCAATATCTCGGCGACGGTTTTCGCCACGTCCACTACCATGAAGTGCCAGGCATGGGCCACACGCCGCCACCGGCCGATTGGTTTGAAAAAGGGATCGAAGCTCTTGACGCTCCGCTCCGCGCAATCGCCACGGAACAATTCAGCCAAGGCCAACGGCTGCTGGATCGCAGCCAGTTTGGCAAAGCCTTGGACGCCTATCGACGAGCCGCCTTTCATGGTCAAGGGCTGGAATTTTCCGACCAGGCACGCACAGAATACGAAAAGCTGCTTGCCCAATACGAAGAGGCCAAGGCAACGATTCGCAAGCAACTCAAAGCCCAAGAGTTTAAGGAAGCTACGAAGGCGCTTACCGTGCTTCGCAAGCAGTGGGGGCAAATTGCCCAGGCTGATGCGAAAGCGTTGACCGTTGCGCTCCGCGAAGCCCGGAAAAGCGAGGGGAAACGTGGGTCCGCCAAGTAGCCGCTCACCACAAACGAACGTTGTAACATTTCAGCCGAGTGCAGCAGGGTCAGGGGGAATGCTCCCCAGCACCAGAGCCTGCTGGCACTGCTGCCAAGGGCAGGAACCAGGCGTGATGTTCCCAGTTTTCCAGCCCGTTGGTGCCCGAACCGTAGAGACTGTGTAAGTGCAGCAAAACCATCTTGCCCGGTTTTCGGCATCTTCCTATAATCCCGCACCTTTGATTTTATTTTCTTCATAGACGAACCAGGCACGAACCAAACGGTTCGACAAGGCGTAATAGTCGGCATAGGAGGCTTTGATCCCCGAAATTGCACACAAGGAGGTGCCACGAGGAATCTTCATTTCGGCGGCCCGCTCGGTCGATGTAGGGAGTGCAACGCTATTTGCGCACGCGAAGTCGATTCGTTCCAGACACGGAATGCGGCGCCGGCGATCCTGATTGGTTTCCGAAACGCATTTGATCCGTCTAACGCTGGAACGCTCCCGAGAATTCGACTTTTTCGCTTTGTTCAGCCAATACCGGCCGTGAGTCACTTCAGTTCTGAACGCTCACACGCAGGACCGCCGGCAACGAACATTTCTAACTCGGCGAATTTTTCAGCACATCGCATTCGTCTTTCGAACAATTCCGGTTTGTACTTTTACCGGTGCGTGACTGGCTAGAGCGAGTCGCTCTTTACCATCGCGGGCGCGACCTAGTTTTGACCGGGATTTTCCGACGAAACATGACTACGAATGATCCGAAATTGCTCTAGCCTGAACAACTGACCCTCAAGCAGCCCCGTCACCATCTCTGTTGGAGAAGAATACTATGCAGATTTATGGTCCCTCACAGGCCCACGGCCCTCAGGCCCTTAACGCCCCGCATGCCGCTCGTCCGGCCCGAACCCAGCCGACCCAAGCGACCACTCCGGTTGGCGATCAATTGGATATTTCCGAAGCCGCGCAATTGGCCGCTCAGGTAAACGATCTTCCCGACGTGCGTCTCGATCGGGTCGCCGAGCTGCGAGCCGAGATTGCCAGCGGTAACTACGAAACCGAAGCACGCCTGAGCGGTGCGGTTGATCGCTTGTTGGACGAAATCGGTTAACCCATCTTTTGCGAGCGAAGTGACGGAAGGCGTGCAAAAACGCACGTTCTGGCGCATGTTTGCACATGGTGCCCCGCACGACAGGCCTTGATCCGCGCCAGTTGGGATCTTAGAATTTGAAGTTAGTTGAAGAGCAAAAAAGCTTGAGGAAGCAAAGTGTGACCATGGGTCGCGGCCAGGGCTTGCTCGAAACTTCAAATCTCCCAGGCAATTGCCTGTTCGATCTCCTCCTGCGGTAAGCGCATGTCAGAAGACTTTTCACTCGGCTCGGTTCAGGTTGCCCTGACACCGCAACAACGGTTTGAGGAATACCTGCAACTGCACGGTAAACGCTTTACCCAACAGCGGCGCGTGCTGATCGACGTCGTATTCAGCCAACACGAACACTTCGACGCCGAAGAGTTGCTGGCAACCCTGGCTCAAACCGCAGGGCAGGGGAAGGTGAGCCGGCCGACCGTCTATCGCGGCTTGTCCGAGTTGGTCGAGGCCGGTTTGTTAAAAAAGATGGTGCTCGACGGTCGGGCTGTGTACGAACACGACTACGGCTACCCTCAGCACGACCACCTCTACTGCGAGTCGTGTACGCAATTGATCGAGTTTCACAGCGAAGCTTTTGAGCAAATTCGCGATGCGGTAGCCGCGGAACATAACTTTCGCATTACCGGGCATCGGCTAATCATCAGCGGCGCGTGTAGCGACTGCTGCAAGAAGCGTCGTCGCAAAAAGTCGCCTCTCGATTTGGTCTAACCGGGGAGTTCCGGTCAGGGAAACTTCCTCAGGCACTGATTCGATGGCACCACTTGACACTCCGCTTGCCGAACTCTCGTGGCGCGAACGTGGCTACGAGATTATTTTCGAAGCCGACACGCCAGCTGGCAAATGGTTCGACATTGGCCTGTTGGCCGCCATCCTGCTCAGCGTTTTGGTCGTGATGCTGGAAAGCGTCGAGGGTTTTCGCACACGTTATGGCGGTGCCTTGGTGGCCGCCGAGTGGTTTTTTACGTTATTGTTTACCGTGGAATACGTGCTGCGGCTCATCTGTGCTCCACGGCCTGGTCGTTATGCGGTGAGTTTTTTCGGCATCATCGACCTGTTGGCGATTCTGCCCACCTATTTTATGGTGCTGTTGCCTGGCGCGCAGCGTTTAACGGTCATTCGGGCACTGCGTCTGCTGCGGGCATTCCGAATTTTTAAGTTAGCCCACATGCTTAGCGAGGCGACCGCCTTGCGCGAGGCGATTTGGGCGACACGTTCCAAGATCACCGTCTTCCTGGCGTTTGTGGTAATTGTGGTGGTGATTTTTGGCTCGGCCATGCACCTGATCGAAGGCCCTGAAAACGGTTTCACTTCGATTCCTCAAAGCATGTATTGGGCGATCGTCACCATGACGACCGTCGGCTACGGCGACATCGCCCCCCAAACTCCGTTAGGCAAAGCCTTGGCCGCCACGATCATGATTCTCGGCTACAGCGTGATTATTATCCCCACCGGAATCGTCACCGCCGAACTGACGGGAGGCGTGCGCGAACCGCTCTCAACCCATGTTTGCTCTGGCTGCATGGCCGAAGGTCACGACACCGACGCCCGACACTGCAAACACTGCGGCAAACTATTACGCGGTTTAAGGTGAAGGGTGAAGGGTGGAGGGAACGCGCTGAGCGGCTTTGCCTCAAAGCCTAGACGTCTCTTCTGAAAAAGCAGCGACCGGTGGTCGCTCGCGAAACAAAAAAAGAGGCCGTTTCGCGAGCGGGCACCGGCCCCTGCTTTTCCCCACTCCAGCGTCCGATTGTGGCAACAAACGCTGCTTTCAAATTTCAAACAGGCAAGAAGTTCTCTCCCTAGAGCAATTCCGGATAATTCGTAGTCGTGTTTCGTCGGAAAATCCTGGCAAAAACTAGGTCACGTCCGCTATGGTAAAGAGCGACTCTCCCTAAGGCAATTTTTCGAGCTTGGTCCCGTCAAAGCGAACCGCTTCGCCGGCGGCGAGCGCCACGGCGAAGGTTTGCTCACCAGAACGTAGCGTCACGGGGTTGCCTAGATGCGAGCGGATGGTGGCCTCGGTCAACTGGCCTTCGCGCCAAGTAATGTCGACCTCAAAACCACCTCGGGCACGTAGCCCGGTGACTTTGCCGTAGGGCAAGGCCTGCGGCAACGCCGGCAACAAGTCGATTTCGCCTAAGTGAGATTGCAGCAGCATCTCGACCATCCCACTAGTCGCGCCAAAATTTCCATCAATCTGAAACGGCGGATGGGCACAGAACAGATTAGGATAGGTGCTCGCGCGCAGGGCCTCGCCCAACATTTTGTAAGCGTGATCGCCGTCGAGCAGGCGGGCCCAAAAATTGATCTTCCACGCCTTGGCCCAACCGGTGCCGCCATCGCCCCGATAGCGTAGCGTCACTCGACATGCCTCGGCCAGTTCCGGAGTGGTGCGAGGATGGATCTCGCGACCAGGATGCAGTCCCCAAAGATGCGACACGTGCCGGTGAGTGGTCTTGGGCGCTTCTTTGTAGAACCACTCTTTCAACTGCCCTAGCGAACCGATCTGGTTCGGAGCAATCCGTCCGACTGTGTCGAGCAACTGTTGTTGCAACGGCTCGTCGACGCCAAGTGCCTTGGCCGCCGCGGCGGTGTTTTGGAACAGAGCCCGAATGATCTGGTGGTCCATCGTAGGGCCCATCACCAGGCCGCCGCGCTCGGGACTGTTGCTGGGTCCGCTGACCAGCCATTTGGGGTTTTGTTCGCCTTGGGGGTCTTCGACCAAGTAATCGAGGAAGAACAGGGCCGCGCCCTTCATGATCGGGTAGGCGATTTCGGCCAAAAACTGCCGGTCGCCGCCGAACTCATAGTGCCACCACAGGTGTTGGCACAGCCAAGCGCCGCCGGTGGGCCAGATCCCATGGTTCGAGGCGTTGATCGGCGCCGCTCCGCGCCACAAATCGAAGTTGTGATGGGCGACCCAGCCTGGGGCCCCATAATGCTCCTTGGCCACCGATTGGCCCGATTGGGAAAGTTCCTGAAGCGCCGCGAACAACGGCCGATGGCATTCGGCCAAGCCGGTCAGTTCGGCCAACCAATAGTTCATCTCGGCATTGATGTTGATCGTATATTTGCTATCCCAAGGCGGATTCTTCGACTCGTTCCAAAGGCCTTGCAGGTTGGCCGGCTGAGCCCCGGGACGACTTGAAGCGATCATCAGATACCGCCCATACTGGAACACCAGCGTTGCCAGTTGTGGGTCGTTGGGACCGAATGGCTTGAGCCGCTGGTCGGTCGGCAGTTTGGCCTGTTCGGTTTCGCCCAAGTCGAGCGTGCAGCGCTGAAATAGCTTTTGGTAATCGGCCACGTGCGCGGCCAGCAGGGCCTCGTAGGGTGTGTCGCCGATGGCCTGAAGGGTTTGCTCATTGCGGGCCGTGGGGTCGCCGCTGATGTCTTGGTAGTTCACAAAGCTCGACGCGCCGGCCAACAAAATCGTGGCCTGGTCGGCACTCGAGATTTCGATCCCGGTCTTCGTCGCGCGCACCTGACCGCCAGAGTGGCGCACCAGCAGTTGGGCTTCAAAACGCATTTTGCCACGCTCAACCTGGCCTCGCATCACCAAGCGGTCGTTGCCTTGCGGCTCAATCTTCGTGTCCCGATGAGGGCAGGTGAAGTTGGCCGTACAGGTGAGCGCACCTGGCTTGTCGGCTGCGAGCCGGACGACAATCACGCCTGCCGGAAACGAAGCGAAGGCCTGACGCCGATAGGTGGTGCCGTTGACTTGGTATTCCACGGTGGTAATTGCCTGATCGAGATCGAGCGCTCGCCGATAACCGATCGCTTGTTCATGGCCGGGGAATTCCAAAGTCAGGTCGCCAAACGGCTGGTAGGCCTCCTGAGTGTTGCGACCATGCAGGTTGACGCTCATAAACTCCCGCCCGGCGAGTGCGTGTGCCGCGCCTTGCTGGCCGGCGAACAACAAGCGTCTCAGTTCCGGCAAGTGCTTGACAGCGCCACGATGCGCGTAGTCGTGCGGCGCGCCGGTAAAGAGCGTATCGTCGTTGAATTGGATCCGTTCTCGCTCCGTGCGGCCAAACACCATCGCCCCTAGCCGGCCGTTGCCGATCGGCAATGCCTCGACCCACTGGGTGGCCGGTTTGTCGTACCACAGTTCAAGCGGCGTTTGGCTGGCAAACGCCATAGGGCTTAGAATCATGGCGATCAAGATCGTTGCGGCGCATCGCAGGGCATCTTTCATCAGAGCAAGCACTCCTATCACTCAGGCAGGTCAAAAACAGGCGGGAAATTCAGGCAGGGAAGGGGAGGGGCTGCTCGCCCGCTCCAGGTGTGGCCTGATTGTAGCCAGTGCTGTGGAGAAAAGCAATTTTTGCAACACTTCAGCCGACTGAAGTGAAAGATTTTGGCCGAAGGCCTTTTTCACCGTAGCCTAGGGCAAGCGCGGCGTCGCCCTAGGACTGGCTCGTTCCCAAACAGAGCTTAGCTGGACAGCGCTACTTTGATGTAGAAAAAACGACAATACAAGCCCGACGCGCAAGCGAGGGAATTTAAGCGTAACGTATTCCCTCGCTTGCGCGTCGGGCTTGTACTGTCATCGAAAGTGGCGCTGCCCAGTTAGGAACGAGGCTAAAAATAGATTGTTGAGTGACGAGCTTACGTATGATATGCTCGCGCCCCTAGCCGCGACGCAACGCGTCGCCGGACACGTTGTTCACAGAGCGAGAATGGTTATTAGTCGTTCGTGTGCATCAGGTATGTCTCTCAGATGCGTCTCTCAGATGCGTTACTCAGTCCGGCGATGTGTTACATCGCGGCTAGAGCACAAAAGCACATCATTCACAACTCGCAATTCTGTTTTCTATTTCTTCGCCTGTAGCTGCCCTTACGCGCCAACGCATCAAAATCTCAAATTCCAAATCCCAAATCTGGCCTGCTATCTTATTCGCTCACGAGGCGCACAAAATCAGCCAGTTGGTCAACTGGCAATCCAGGGGCTGCTTCGGCCTTCAGGCAATGCCGGAGGACGTCGCGCCGGGTAACGATGCCAACCAAATTTCCTTCGGCCATCACCGGTAGGCGACGAATTCCGTGTAGGGCCAACTTGCGGGCAACTTGTTCAATCGAGTCTTCGGGAGCCACCGTTTCAACCTTGGTGGTCATGAAATCGGCAACCGGCGCATGACGCAGCCGCGCATCGAACAGCACATCGAACAACGTGACCTCGGCCACAATGCCCACCAGACGACCAGCGCCGTCGAGGACCGGCAAACCGCTAACGTGGTTCTGGACCATTAGCATGATGGCCTCTTCGACCGTGGTCTCCGGAGCCAGGGTTAGAATTTCGCAGGTCATCATCTCTTGGGCTGTGATCATGAAAGCCCCTCCTTTCATTGCGCATCAATAAAACGCGTGCCGCACTCGTAACACTGGTCCTGAATCCGTCGACAACGAACGACCGTTAGGGGCACTGCACGGCCATTGGGGAAAATCACCTGGAGCCGCTGCTTGGGGAACAACTGTTTTCCGCCGTAGAACGCCAACCCGGTGCGGGAGACGTCTTTGGTATAGATTGGGTAGCAGACTCCATCTATCTCGAGCAATGCTTTGCCGCGCAAATAGTACCGTTGGTAGCCGCGTTGGTTGTTGAACTCCGCCGGGACTGGACCTGTAGCCTGGAAATAGTCGGCCGCATCGCTGGGCAACACCACGGCACAGGCCAGAGCGTTCCAGACGGCTTCAATCAGCGGATGCTCATCAACTCGACCCAGCATCGCGCCATGTCCTCGTCTAAATGAGTGCCAGCTAACCCTTGAATATGCTCCAAGACTTCGGCGAGCGATAACCGGCGACGATAAGGCCGCTCGCCAGTCATGGCGTCGAACACATCGACCACGGCGCACAACCGTGCCCAAGGATGAATGTCCTCCTTGACAACTCCAACCGGATATCCGGTTCCATCTATTTTCTCGTGGTGCTGATAGACCATCATTAACTGGCCGTGCACCAGATCATCGCGATCACAAAGCTCCTCGTAACCTCGCTGGGGGTGCTGCTCGATGACTGCCCAATCTTCGGGAGTCAGTCTTCCCGGCTTGCAGAGGATGCTCTTGGGAATGAGCCGTTTTCCCAAGTCGTGCAACAGCCCTCCGGTGGCAATCGCTTCCAAGTCGCTTTGACCGGAAATTCCTAACCGTTCGGCTAGCATGGTGGCATAGCCAGCGACGTTGGTCACATGCGTGAATGTAAAATAGTCGTGCCGGACAATACGAAACACATCGCGCGGCAGCGCGTTCGAACCACGCAACAAATCGACAATCTGGCGGCCTACCTGCTCTGCGGCTCGCACCGCTTGGCTACAGTTGATCATGCTAAAGGAACGTTCGATTTCGATCGCGGCGGCCGACTGCAACACCGAAAACCGGTCTTCCGCCGGAATCGCATCTTCATGGAGAATACGATCCAGATCCTCCTGAAGCTGCCCGTAATATTCGGTCAGGTCGGTCGTTCGAACATACAGCTTCCCATCCCTCGGCACCGTCTCCAGGGAAGCCACCACATCGCGAAACCCACGCCGACGATAGAGCACAGGCTCGCTGGTCCCCTCAGGACAAACAAAGACGTCCACCTGAAGCTCGTCGAGCATTTCCACCACACAGGCTGTGATGGGAACAAAATGCTCGCCGGTCCTGGTCTTTAGCGCCGGCGGACTTGACGCGGGAACTGAACTGGTCATGAATCGAAGTTGCCTTGCCTGGAATCGCTCTGATGCAACGCGTTGCCCCGACTGGGTGGCCAGCTCGCCTGGGCGGCGACTTGAACCACACCATCCCCAAACCGCCAGTGGGAATGGTTGTCGAAACAAATCTAGGTCGCTTTGCCGGAGCGTCAAGTGGAGTGCCGCCCACACAACCAGAACAACCGGCGCATTCAGCATAGCGAAACAAAAGCGTCTGCTGGCAAACCCTCATCATCAACGGCCTGCTGATTCCACAAGACCTAGAGTAGGTTAGCAGGGTTTAGCCTGTCGCTTTCTAATCATGCTTTGTCTTTGAACTATTCTGGCCAGCCTATGGAATCGAATTGCGATCAACGTCATGACGCTCGATATCACGACCCCAACACGGTCGTCTTGCTCGACGCGCTGCATGCGAACTCCGAAACCACCAACGACGGAGAGTTCGTCGGTTTGCTGCTTCCTACGGTGCTCGACGAGTCGTCGTCCGGGATTGGCCTGCTGTTCGACGAACAACCTCGACTCGTGGTGGGCCAGTTCGTCCAACTGACTCGAAATGGGTCGGCGCAGTTGGCTCAGGTGAAAAACCTGCGGCCGCTAGCCACAGGCGGCTATCGCCTGGGACTACAGTGGCGCCCATCGTCAGGCGACTCGCCATAAGACGTCTATCTTCCAGCAACTCAACTTGCTGCTTGGACAATGGTCCGGCGATGCATTGCATCGCGGCTAGAGCGAGTCGCTCTTTACCGTAGCCGGCGCGACCTAGTTTGGGCCGGGATTTTCCGACGAAACATGACTACGAATGATCCGAAATTGCTCTAGCGGTTGCAAGCATGCTGAACCATCGGTCACTTCCGAGATCAAAAACTGAGAATTCCGCGAAACCGGTACACCGGTCCGGGGTTCAATGAATAGGTCGCCATTGGCGGCTCGCGCACACTTCCTGTCAATTGGGGGGAGTGGCGACAGACCAATCCACGGTTCATTGATGTGAGGAGAAGTAGGATGACTCGTAGCCATCGCTCGCATGGGGTGGCCATGTTGGCCACGTTGATTGTCTTTACCGGTAGTACCTGGCTGTGGGGACAAACCCCTGACGATGCCCAACAGGCCGGGCCCGACGCGCGTCCCCGTGGCAAGGACCGTCAGGCGAATCGTCAACCGCCGTCGGCCGAATCGATGTTCAAGCGCATCGACAAGAACCAGGATGGCAGCATTGACCTGGAAGAATTTCGCAAAGCGTTGAAGAAACGCATGCGATGGATGGCCGAAATGCATGGCGGACGCCACCGTGGCCCACAAATTCACCACCATTTTCATCACTTTGATGGGCCGCGTGGCAAGTCTGTCGCCGGCTGGTATGGGGCAGGCAAGCATGACGTCGGCCCACGCCGAGGGTCAGGCGAACGGCACCGTCATCGCCGGCCTGGTCCGCCCCGAGATCGCGGCCCCGTGGACGAATCCCCATCGGCCGAACCAGATGCCGGCGATCCCCAGGCTGAATGACGGCTGGCTTTACATCGGTCTGAACAACCGCCTGACGGCATGTTTTTTTGCCAGCAGAAGCACGGCCAATCGCACGGTTGGTCGTGCTTTTCTGGCGTTGCCAGGGTTGCATCGACCTCTTGGATGGTATAATCAAAAGCCTGATCAAAACGTCGCGCCTTGGAGGGAGATTTTTGCCGATGACTGGCACTGAAGAAAAGCCGATCGAGCTGCCTGAAACGTGGTTCCGTTCGGAAGACCACCCGGCTTGGTTCCAACATTTTTCCGAAGAACAGCAACAAGAAATGCTGGCCGACGACTTGGTAGCGGGCCGAAGTGTGCCGTATTTGTTGACGGCGGTCATCTGCGCAGGCGTGGTCTTGGCAGTGACTTCAGTTCTGTTAATGTGGTAAACGTCACGACACAGGCTGTCCTGGAGGGGCGCAATCGTGTTTAAACACGCACTTGTTCCGCTTCGCTGGCCAGTGCCTGAGGGTATTTCTGGCGAATCGGTTCGACCACCTCGTCGATAAACGCATCGACCTGTTCGACCGACCGGCCTACCAGTTGGGTCGGATCGACCGCCGCGTCGAGGTCGACGCCAGCAAACGCCGGGTCAGCTCGCAGACGGTCGAGCAAATCATTTTCGCCGCCTTGCTGCTTCACCACCGCGGCGGCTGCCTGACTGTGTTGCCGAATTTGTTCGTGCAAGGTTTGCCGATCGCCGCCGGCGGCCGCCGCCAGCATCAAGATGTTTTCGGTCGCCATGAAGGGCAGTTCGCCGCGCAGGTGGCGTTCGATCACCTGAGGATAAACCACCAATCCATCGGCAACGTTTTGGTATAGGATGAGAATCGCGTCGACTGCCAGGAATGCCTGAGGCAAAGTGAGCCGGCGGTTTGCACTATCGTCCAACGTCCGTTCCATCCACTGGGTAGCCAGCGTTGCAGCGCCGCTCGACTGCAAGCTTTGCACGAATCGGGCCAGGCCGCACATGCGTTCGCTACGCATCGGATTGCGTTTGTAAGCCATGGCCGACGAACCGATCTGTTTTTTCTCAAACGGCTCTTCCACTTCCTTGCGATGGGCTAGCAAACGTAGGTCGGTGGCCGCTTTGTGCGCGCTGCCGGCAATCCCGGCCAGCACATCGAGCACCTGGGCGTCGATCTTGCGCGAATAGGTCTGCCCGGTCACGGCATAGGCCGACTCGAAACCGATCTTTTCGGCCACCAAGGCTTCGAGCCGGACAACTTGCTGATGGTCGCCGTCGAACAGTTGCAAGAAACTGGCCTGGGTTCCGGTGGTGCCTTTGGTGCTCCGCGCCTTCAGGGTCGCCAGCCGGTGTTCCAGCTCTTCCAGGTCGAGCACCAAGTCGTAGGCCCACAGGCATGCCCGTTTGCCGACGGTGGTCGGTTGGGCCGGCTGCATGTGTGTGAAGCCGAGACACGGTTGAGCACGTTGCTCCAGGGCAAAACGTCCTAGTCGATCGATCACCGTGACCAGTCGATCGCGCACCAAGCCGAGTGCTTCGCGCAGCAGGATCAAGTCGGTGTTATCGGTGACAAAACAGCTTGTGGCCCCAAGATGAATGATCGGCCGGGCATCGGGACACGCATCGCCATAGGCATGCACATGGGCCATCACGTCGTGTCGCAACTGGCGTTCGTATTCGGCCGCCGCGGAGAAATCAATCGTATCAACCTGCGAGCGAAGCTGCTCGACTTGCTCAGCAGTGATCGGCAACCCAAGCTCCATCTCGGCTTCGGCCAGGGCAACCCAAAGCTTGCGCCAGGTACTAAATTTTCGTTGCGGGCCCCAGAGCGCAGACATCGCCGACGAGGCATAGCGGCCAATCAGCGGGTTTTCGTAATTTGTCGAGTCCATCATCCATACCAAATTCAACGATTTTCTATTTCTTTCCAAGCCGGTCTGTGATTGTACACGTTTGCAGGCTGGCCGTCAGGGCGCTGAAGCGAACCGTCTGTTGTCGATCCATCGCTTTTTTCCCTAGCCGCGTCGCGTCGCGGCTAGGGAAAAACTCGAAACGAACGATGCGCCAAAACGCGAAAGCGTGACTCCGTTTTTCTCTTGCAAAATGCCGGGGTTGGCTCGTCTGAACCGGCAGGGTAGGCTGAACAGTTGGAACAAAGCCTAACCGATTCCCCTTAAACTTCAAATGGGCGACATTCATTCTCCAGAACCGGTGCTGCTGCTGGTGGCCGCGAGCAGCCGATACGAGTCGGCACTCGACTGGACGCAACAGCAACTGGAAACCACCTACGGCCCGACCGCCCTCGTCAGCCAGCCGTTCGCCTTCACTGAAACCACCTACTACGAAGCGACGATGGGCACCAATCTTCTCAAGCAGTTTCTGATCGTCCAGCAGCCGATCGATCCGGTCAGACTGCCTGAGATCAAACACCAGACGAATGCCTGGGAAGCGCAATACGCCGAGGCGGCCAACCATCGAGAACCACGGCCGTTGAACCTGGACCCAGGCTACCTGAGCCTGGGCAAGCTGGTGCTGGCCTCGACCAAGGACCACTCCCACCGTATCTATTTAGGCCAAGGGATTTACGCCGAGGTGACGCTCCACTACCAGCAGGGCGCTTGGCAAACCAAACGGTGGACCTATCCGGATTACGCCCGGCTCGACTATCAAGATTTTTTCAGTCAGGCGAGAAAGCACTTGTTAGCCCAGCGGAAAAGGAACTCCACGACGTGAGCTGGTTGATTCTGAGCACGACAGTACCGGCAATGCTGCTCGCCTGGACCGTAGGCGATGTGGTGCGCAGCCGAGCCGCCGGCTGGGGCTTGGTCGATCGGCCTGGCGGGCATAAACAACATCGACAACCGGTCCCCTTAGGCGGCGGTCTGGCGATTTGGCTGGCCGTGGTGTTGCCGCTGGCCAGCTTGCACGCGGTCGTCTGGCTCGTTCAACACGGCTGGCTCGCCGGCGACCTGTTGCCAGAGTTGTTTCGCGTCCATCTAGACGGCATGGCGTCGCAGTTTGGACGATTGTGGATGATTTTGGCCACCGGCACCGGGCTGTTGATCGTCGGGTTGGTCGACGATGTGCGCGGGCTCGGCTGGCCGATTCGGCTTGGGCTGCAAACCGTGGCCGCCATGCTGATGGTCTGGCAAGGCTGGCAAATGACTCTGTTTTTCGACTGGCCGTTCTGCACCGCTGTGCTTTCGGTGCTTTGGATCGTAGGCTTGATCAACTCGTTCAATATGCTCGACAACATGGATGGTCTATCATCTGGCGTGGCGGCGATTGCTGCGGCGATTTTGGCCGGCGTGATGCTCACCACCCCAGGCCAACCCCAACTGTTCGTGGCCGGACTGTTGCTGGTGTTGCTGGGCGCTCTGCTCGGCTTTCTAAGGCACAATCGCTTTCCTGCCTGTCTGTTCATGGGCGACGCCGGCAGCTATTGGATCGGCTTTTTGTTGGCCGTCATTACATTGATGGCTACGTTTGCCGGCGAGCAAACGCCCCGACACGCAATTTTAGCGCCGTTGTGCGTGCTGGCCGTACCGCTCTACGATACGGCATCGGTCATTGGCTTACGATTGCTCCAGGGACACAGCCCATTTGTCGGCGATCGGCGCCATTTTTCCCATCGGTTGGTCGCGTTGGGCTTGTCGGAAAAGCACGCCGTGTGGACGATCTATCTGGCCACCGCCACCTGTGGCTTGGGAGCTTGTCTGCTGCATCAAGTGAATCTGATCGGTGCGATCGTGGTGGGGTTGATGGTCGTGTGTGTGTTGGCGCTAGTCGCCGTGCTCGAAATTGCCGCTGGACGCCGCCTTGCTGAACGGTCTACGAGTGAAGGTGAAATCAAATAAACCGTGGAAAACACGACCATCCAAGGCATTTGTTATAAAACGCATTAGTAACACTCCAGCCGAATGGATTAGAACTCGAGGCTTGGAAGAAATCCGAAGCACGAAATCCGAAATCCGAAACAAATCAGAAGGACCGAAGCACGAATGCTCTAAACCGACACGTTGCCAGCATGTTTTGGTCATTTCCGGTTTTGAATTTCACGTTTTGTTTCGGATTTCGAGATTCGGATTTTCACCTGACCCTGCTGCACTCGGCTGAAATGTTACAACGCATTCAATACCATGGATTTGAAGCCTGAAGCGCCAGCTTTGAAGTTGCGCATTTTCTAGTTGGCCTGCGTCATTTTGTTGTGAATTCTTGGAAATACAAGCCCGACGCGCGAGCGAGGGAATTTGAGGGGAACGTTTTCCCTCGCTCGCGCGTCGGGCTTGTATTATCTGTCAAAACTCAGAGATTACAACCTGAACGATTCACGATTACCACTGCGTGGCTAAAACGCGCAACTTCAAAAAGCGCCAGCGAAGGAATTCCAGCCAAACGATTTCTTCGCTGGCGCTTCAGGCTTCTACAGCTTTTAGAACAGCGCCAAGCACGACGCGGCTAGAAATCGCGAACAAACGGAGCCACGTCCTACTTCGATGCCAGCCAAATCTTCAAGTTCAAACGCTGCTCAAAAATCGCCAGCCGGTGTCCCATTGGGCCGATGGCGCGCCGGGCTGATGACCGGAGTGTTGGGGCTCAACGCGGCTCAATTGATGTTGCCCAGCGACGCGCCGCCAGAGCTGGGACTGAACGCCACGCTGGTCATGATGTGGATCTTGTTGACCGCTGCCTGGTTGGCTCAGGCGGTTCGACAAGGTCGGTTCGCGGTACGTTTCACTTGGGTCGACACGCTGGTCGTGTTGTTCCTGGGCGTCGAGTGTCTTGCGGCGCTTTACGGGGTAGGGCAGGGGACGCCCCGACCGGGAATCAACGCGATTTGGCAAAACGTTGGCATCGGCCTGGGCTATCTGCTGGCGCGTCAATTGCTCGTTTCAGCCGCCGACGTTCGGGCAGCGCTCGCCTCGCTGATCGGCTTAGCCATGTTGTTGGCGACGGTCGGACTGCATCAATACTTGGTCACCATGCCGCGTGATCGGGCAATCTATCAACGCCTCCAAGAAAACCGCCCTCAGCTGGCAGAACAACTTGGCCCTTGGTATCCGAACACCCCTGGCCAACGCCTGGCGTTCGAAAACCGGTTGGCCAACAGCGGCCCCACAGCCACGTTCACCCTGACCAACTCATTGGCCGGCATGCTGGCCGTGTGGCTCCTGGTATTGCTGGCCATTTTGCTCACCGGCCCCCCGGTCCTCGGTCTTGGCCGCCAGGGCCTGTTGTGGCTTGGCCTGTTGCCGTACGGGGCGTGCTTCCTACTCACCCAAAGCCGTAGCGCGATGGTGGCACTAACGGTTGGCTTATTGTCGCTGCTCACGATCCGGGCACGCGCCGGGCGAATGGTCCAGCGCCGTTTGGTTGTGGTCGGGCTGCTCATGCTGGCCCTGCTCGCGGCCTGGGCAATCGCGATCGGTGGGCTTGAGCAAACCATCGTCTCCGAAGCAGGCAAATCGCTCGGCTACCGGCTCCAATACTGGCGTTCCACTTGGGCCATGATTGTCGACTCGCCCTGGGTCGGTTGCGGGCCTGGCCAATTTCAAAATGCCTACGTGCAATACAAACTACCGGCAGCGAGCGAAGAGGTGCGCGACCCTCACAACTGGCTGCTCGAAGTTTGGGCCACCGCTGGTGGAATTGCGCTGCTGTTGTTACTCTTAGCGCTCGGCCGGTTTGCTTGGCATGTGGGGCGCGAACCGGTCGCCTCACGACCCTCGAACCGTTCGTATGCGACCTCCCTACCCATCGGCATCGGAGCCATGTTAGGCGTCGTCTTTGGCGCGCTCGTGGCGGCCGTCATGGGCTATCCGCTCGACATGAGCGGTCTCTTGCTTGGGCTGCTGGGCTTGCTACTAGTCCAAGCCAGTTTGTCGCCTTGGATCGCTTCCGGCGAGCTGAACGCTTCGGTGTTGCTCATTGCCGTCGGGACGCTCCTGGTCCATCTGCTGGCCGCCGGCGGGATTCACGATCCTGGCGCCAGCGGCATCCTATGGTTGTTGGTCGCGTTGGGAATGAACCTTACCCGAGCTGGACAGAAGAGCCGTAGCCTGGCGCGATCGTCCGGAGTAATTTTTTGCAGTCTGGCGTTGCTCACCGCGACGATTCATTACGTAACGGCCTATCGGCCTAACCTGCGCCGCGAGTCGTTGCTGGCGCAGTCCTACGACTCCGCCGTGCAAAACGATCCCCAACGCCGCACGGCACTTTTGAAAGCAGCCCAACAGGCCGACCCTGCTTCGTATCGCGCGGCCGCGGCTTGGGCCTCATGGCGAACAACCCTCTGGCAAGCAGAGCCAACTCCGGCCCAGCTAGCAGCAGTGCGCCAGGCTGATCAGTTGACACGACGTTTGGCTCCCCGATCAAGCAATGCCTGGGCTCAAAGTGGGCGGCGACATCTGCGATTGTTTCAGGCCACCCGCGCGGCGGACGACCTGGAACAAGCCCTGCGCGCGTTTCAGCAGGCAGTCGCGTTGTATCCGACTCGAGCGGCCCATCGGGCGGAACTCGCGCTGGTGCTCGAGCTGGCCGGTCAGACTGACGACGCCCAATCAGAAGCCCGACAAGCGTTGGCGCTCGACCGCATCATCGAACAGGCCGGCCACGAAGATAAACGCCTGGCCCCCGCATTACGTCATCAAGCAATGCGAATTTTAGGGCAGTCGCTCTAAGGATTCCGGCGACACGTCACAGACGAATCGTAGGCTTTGTCTCAAAACCGTATAAAGCCTGGAACGCGGGGCGAAGGAATTGGCTTCTAGAAGTCGGGAAATACCGCAAAAATTCCTTCGCTTGCGCTTCAGGCTTTAAACGACGAGTTCGTCTCGCTCCCAAGCAGAGCCTGGGCACGAGACGAACGCTTAAATTCGAATGTCATCGTCTACTAGGGTTTCTCCACCAGGCCGGCAGCGGTAAAATAGAGCATTCCTGTTTCAAACTGCCAACATTGATAGAAACCGTGAGAATTAGCCGGTGCGGATGTTGTTATTAACCATTGGCTCGGTCGTCTTGGGCATCGCCCTGGGCGTCGGCACGACGGCTGCCCGACTGGGTTGGGATTGGCAAGCCCCACCGGGGCCAGCCGGCCCGATGCTGGCCCCGGCCGATGGCCCTCAGCCCCAGGTAGTGGTCGACGCGGTAACCTATGACTTTGGTGACGTGCAACCGGGAGTTGTCCAAAGTCGCGCCTTTCGCTTTACAAACCAAGGCCAGTTTCCGCTTCGGTTGCGCGAAGGCGGGAAATCGTGTGCCTGCACGGTCAGCAATCTGTCCGATACCGAAATTCTTCCCGGCGAGTCGACCGAGATCGTCGTGCAATGGACGCCTGAAGATTCCGCTGGCCCTGCCCGCCAAACGGCCACCATCCTGACCAACGATCGACGTCGTCCCAGGATTGAGCTGGCAGTAGTCGGCCAAGTTCTTTCGCCATTTCGACTCGATCCTCCAGAACTAACCTTTAGCCGAATCGACTCTGGCCAGGAAACCTCGGCCTCGGTGCGGCTCTATTCGCTGCTTACCGATCAAATTGAAATCGACCAACTGACGTTCCCAACGGCCGAGACGGCCCAGTTCTTTACGGTCGCCTATCAACCGCTCGATCCGGAAACAGTCGCTGCCGCAGATGCCCAAAGTGGGCTCACGCTGACTGTGAAGCTGGCCGCTGGTCTGCCGATTGGCCCATTCGAACAATCGCTTGAAATTACCACCCAACGGCCGGTCAACGGGGCAGTTTCCCTACCCATTCGCGGTCGGGTGGCTAGCCAAATCTCGCTGGTCGGGCCAGGTTGGCGCAGTGAACATGGGGTGCTTCAACTTGGCGAAGTTCAGAGCAGCCAAGGTCTCGAGCGCAAACTATTTTTGTTCGTGCGTGGTGACGCGCCGGAGCAAGTAAAGTTTACCGTCGCAGCAGGCACCACCTCCACGCTTCAGGCAGAAATCGGCGAACCACAAATCGTGAAGCCTGATGCGCTGGCCAAATTTCCTTTAAGCGTCACCGTGCCGGCTGGAAGTCGCGCGGTAAACCACCTCGGGTCGAACCAAGCTGGCTATGCCAAGCTGGTGCTCGACACCACTCACCCTCAGGTTCCCCAGTTGCAAATTTTGGTGCGTTTTGCTGTTGTGCGGTAACAGCGGTCGGTGACCGCTCGCGAAACACTTGTTTTAACGATCTCTCTGAAAAATAGTGCTTTCTGGATTCTCATTTTTGGAAC
>JANQPJ010000047.1 GCA_028289525.1 Pirellulales bacterium | reverse complement strand
CCGGGCCCACGCTGCGGTATGTACCTAACGCTTCGTGCAGCGTACCTGTCAGTACCACCGACGGTGAAGCAGCCGCCTTTGGTGAATGGATATCCAATGGCCTGACAATTCAAACTTATCAAATTGTGGGGCCAGTTGTCAAATTTTTTTCAGAGCAGCGACCGGAGAATTGCAAAGTCATTGATTCCACAAAAGCAGCGGTCGGTGACCGCTCGCGAAACGGCTAAGTTTTTTGTTTCGCAAGGGACCATCGGGCCCTGCTTTTCAATTTGACCATTTCTCCTGCGGAGCAGCGACCGATGGTCGAAGCGCGAACCATGAAAGATCCGATCTACAGGTACGTATTGATCAGATTTTCGATCATTTCCTGACGCCCGCTCTGGTTGGGGGCCGCGTCGCCTTTTTCCAACATCAAGGCTTCGAGCGATGCAAAACCGTGCTCGCCGGCCTCGATCTGGGCCCCCAAATCCGAGCCCCACGACGCATAGCGGGCATCGATGATTTTTTGAAGTTCGCCGTCGGCCAGAATCGCGGCGGCAATTTTTAATCCCCGCGCAAAGGCATCCATGCCGCCAATGTGGGCATGAAACAGATCAATCGGTTCAAAGCTTTCGCGGCGCACCTTGGCGTCAAAGTTCAACCCTCCTGGAGCCAGGCCGCCGTATTTCAAAATCACGTACATCATCTGCGTGGTCAGATAGATGTCAGTCGGAAACTGATCGGTATCCCAGCCCAGCAGCAGGTCGCCGGTATTGGCGTCGATCGATCCCAAAAATCCCTGGCTAGCGGCAAACTCCATCTCGTGCTGCATGGTGTGCCCGGCCAACGTGGCGTGGTTGGTTTCCAGGTTCAACTTGACGTGATCGGCCAGATCGTAGGTACGCAAGAAATTGATGCAAGCCGCCGCGTCAAAGTCGTATTGATGTTTGGTTGGCTCTTTGGGCTTTGGCTCGAAGTAGAACTGCCCGGTGAAGCCAATCTCCTTGGCATAGTCGACCGCCATGTGGATGAATCGGGCCAGATGGTCCTGTTCCCGTTTCATATCGGTGTTCCACAGGCATTGATACCCTTCGCGTCCACCCCAGAAAACGTAACCTTCGCCGCCCAGCTCGAAGGTCACTTCGAGAGCTTTTTTCACTTGCGAGGCGGCCATCGCGAACACTTCAACGTTGGGGCTAGTCGCCGCACCGTGCATGTAGCGCGGATGGCTGAACAGGTTTGCGGTGCCCCAGAGTAGCTTGATGCCGGTTCGCTGTTGTTCTTCCTTGAGCACTTTGACGACCGCATCGAGATTCGCATGCGACTCGACCAGCGTGGCGCCTTCCGGGGCGACGTCCCGGTCATGAAACGCGTAGTAGGGCGCTCGTAACTTTTCGGTGATTTCGAACGCAACTCGAGCCCGATTCTGAGCGTTCTCGACCGACTCGCTGCCATCGTCCCAAGGCCGCAACGCGGTGCCTGGCCCAAACGGATCGGCCCCAGAGCCGCGCATGGTGTGCCAATAGACCACACTAAAGCGAAGGTGGTCTTTCATCGAAATTCCATCGACCAACTCGTTCTCATCGTAATATTTAAACGCCAGCGGATTTTTGCTGCTGGGGCCCTCGAAGGGAATCTTGTCAATCTCAGGAAAGGCAGGCATGGCAGAAGGCCTCTTGTTGCGAAAGTCGGTCAGGAACAATAACCCCCTAAGCTTTATCCCAAAACGGGGGTTAATCACAAAATTTGAAGCCTGAAGCACAAGCGAAAGAATTGTTTACTCGGGATTCCTTCGCTTGCGCTTCAGGCTTTCTGGCAGTTTTGAGACAAAGCCTAATTTTCCAGAATCGGCAGCCTCTGGCAAGGGGGCGAACCTGAAGCGATCAGGTCATCTTCTTCAGCAGCCAATCGCCCAGGGTGGGCGAGAGTTGGGCGAGCGCGAATAACCATCGGGCTTTAGACGGCACCACTAATTCGGTTTGACGGCGCTGGCAAGCCCAGACAATCCGCTGGGCCAACCAGTCGGGATCGATCGTCTTGATCCGAGCACCTCCGCCAGGCCGTTGGGCCGCTTTGGGCAAATTGGCGGCCTGCTCGGCATAACGTGGGCCACCGTCTTCTCGGGCAATCGGGCCAGGACAAACGAGCAAGACATGCAACCCTTGTGGGCTTAGCTCTAGCCGCAACTGTTGAGAATAGGCCGCCAACGGAAATTTGCTGGCCGGATAGGCGCCCAGGTATCGAGGAGCCGTTTTGGCAGCCAGCGAACCGATGTTGACCACATGCCCTTGGCTCTCCAGCAGCATGCCCGCAGCCGCCCGAGTGCAACGCACCGCGCCAAGAAAGTTGAGATCCCACAAAGCCTGAAAATCTTCTGGCGAAGTTTCGAGCACCGCGCCACGCGACGATCGACCGGCGTTATTGACCAGCACATCGAGACGCCCGAACTGCTCCTGGGTTTGGGCCAGCAATTGTTCAACCTCGCGATCGACGGTCAGATCGGCAGTGAATGTGGCGACCTCGTGCCCCTGTTGGCGAAGCGGACTCGCCGTCGCTTCGAGAGCCTCTTGCCCACGAACGGCCAACACCAACTTCGCGCCCTCGTGGGCAAAGGCCTCGGCGATCGCCTTGCCCAGACCGAATGATCCGCCAGTGACCAAAGCCACCTTGTCTTTCCAGATGCTCATGATCTGGTGCAGCCTAACCGGTCGATGCCCTGCGAGCAACACACCTGACCGTTTTGGCCTGGGCCTTTTGGAGCACCAGGCCAAAACGGTGAACGACACACAGAATATGCCTGCTACCTCGACTGCGAAGAATGAAGGTCGAAGCGATCGAGATCCATCACCTTGCTCCAGGCGGTGACGAAGTCAGCGACAAATTTCTGCTGCGCGTCGTCACTGGCATACACTTCCGCGATAGCTCGAAGCTGTGAGTTCGAGCCAAACACCAAATCGACTCGACTGCCAGTCCATTGAATCTCGCCGGTTGTGCGGTCGCGGCCTTCGAAAAAATGTTCGCAGGCAGGCGACTTTTTCCATTCCGTGCGCATGTCCAGCAGGTTCACGAAAAAGTCGTTGGTCAACGTTTCGGGGCGTTTAGTGAATACACCGAGTTGGGCCAGAGGGCCGTCCCCGACGTTCGTATTCAAGACACGCAGGCCACCGACAAGCACCGCCATCTCGGGGGCCGTGAGCGTGAGCAGATGGGCTCGATCGACCAGCAGTTCCTCAGCAGGCCGATCAATCTGAGGGCTGTGGAAGTTGCGAAATCCGTCGGAAGTCGGTTCGAGCACCGCGAACGACTCCACGTCAGTCAGCTCTTGGGAAGCATCAGTGCGCCCAGGAGAGAACGGAACTGTGACGTCATGCCCGGCCTTTCGGGCAGCTTCCTCAATCGCGGCACAACCGCCTAGCACGATCAAGTCGGCCAGCGAGATTTTTTTGCCGCCTGACTGCGAACGGTTGAACTCCTGTTGAATCTTCTCCAGCGACTCCAAAGCCTGGGCTAGCTCGGCCGGTTGATTGACCTCCCAATCTTTTTGCGGGGTGAGACGAATTCTGGCCCCGTTTGCTCCGCCCCGTTTGTCGGTGCCACGAAACGTTGCGGCAGATGCCCACGCGGTCGAGACCAATCGGGAAATCGACAATCCAGAGTCCAAGATTTTGCGTTTTAGGTGGGCAATGTCCTGCTCCTCAACCAACTCATGGTCGACCGCGGGAACCGGATCTTGCCACCGTTGCGGCTCGGGAACCTCTGGACCCAGCAATCGCGAAACAGGGCCCAGATCGCGATGAGTCAGCTTGTACCAGGCCTTAGCGAAAGCCTGCTCGAATTCCTCGGGGTGCTCATGAAAACGCTTTGAGATTTTCCCATAGATTGGGTCCATTCGCAGGGCAAGGTCGGTCGTGAACATAATCGGGGCATGCGACTTGGATTCATCATGAGCATCTGGCACCGTCCCTTCCGCCGCCGGGTCGGTGGGAATCCATTGCCAGGCACCGGCCGGACTCTTGGTCAGATCCCAATCGTAGCCGAACAGATGGTCGAAGTAGTCGGTCGACCACTCGGTTGGAGTCGTAGTCCACGCCCCCTCCAGGCCGCTGGTGATCGTATCGCCTGCATTGCCAGTGCCATACGTATTCTTCCAGCCGAGGCCTTGCTCTGCGAGACTGGCCCCTTCGGGTTCTGGACCGACGTGTTCGGCGCTGGCAGCGCCATGCGCTTTGCCAAAACTATGGCCGCCGGCAATCAAGGCGACCGTTTCTTCGTCATTCATTGCCATGCGACGAAATGTTTCGCGAATATCCTTGGCCGCCTCGAGTGCGCTTGGCTTGCCATTGGGCCCTTCTGGATTGACGTAGATCAAGCCCATCTGGACCGCTGCTAATGGGTTCTTAAGCTCGCGATCACCGCGATAACGGTTGTCTCCTAGCCACTCGCTTTCAGATCCCCAATCAATATCTTCCTGCGGCTCCCAAACGTCCTCACGCCCACCGGCAAATCCAAACGTTTTGAATCCCATCGACTCCAGGGCCACGTTGCCGGTGAGGATCATTAAATCAGCCCATGAAATCTTTTGTCCATATTTCTTTTTGATCGGCCAGAGCAACCGTCGGGCTTTGTCAAGGTTTGCGTTGTCTGGCCAACTGTTGAGAGGAGCAAAACGCTGGGTTCCGTAGCTGGCGCCTCCCCGACCATCCGCGACGCGATACGTCCCAGCGCTGTGCCAAGCCATCCGAATAAACAACGGCCCATAGTGGCCGTAGTCGGCTGGCCACCAATCCTGGGAAGTGGTCATCAGTTCCCGCAGATCTTTCTTCAAGGCAGCCAGATCGAGCTGGTTGAACTGTTCGGCATAGCTGAATTCACTCCCCAGTGGGCTCCCTTGAGGTGAATTCTGGTGAAGCATTTCGAGGTTCAACTGATTCGGCCACCAGTCGCGATTCGACCTTGCCCCGGCAGCCGTGTGTCTGGCTGTTGCTGTCTGGGGGGCACTCATTACCGGGCACTTACTGCTGGATTCCATGGTTTCTTCCTTGGGTTTTGGGGTTGGCGAGTGTTGAGCGAACAGCACAGCGGCACCGATCCCGAGGACCACACTGCCTGTGATCAAACGCGTGAAGTGAGTGATGGGCATGGGATTTCTCCTGAGATGGGCTTGTTATTTCCGATGTCTGCAGCATACGTAGGTTAGTTCAACATTGGCAAGTATCAGAGATTATCCGCGATAAATCCAATGCATCCTGGTACTATATGTCATGCGTTTTGTGCATCGAGTTGATTGGGGGATGGTTTCGTGGAAATGGATCAGTTGCGGTATTTCCTGCAGGTTGCGGAACGCGGCAGCTTTACACGGGCTGCCGAGGATTTGATGATTTCTCAGCCGGCGCTCAGCCGTTCGATTCAACGGCTGGAAGAAGAGCTCGGGCAGCCGGTCTTTGAACGCAAGACGCGGTCTGTTGCGCTGACCGATGCCGGCACGCTATTGCAGGCACGAGCACGGCAGGTGCTGGCGATTCTGGAAGATACAAAAGCCGAAATCACTGACGACGGTGAAAGTGGTTGCATACGAGTTGGCGCGATCCCGACGATTGCTCCCTACTTTTTACCGGAGATCCTCCGGCGGTTCTCGGCCGCATTTCCAAAAGCCACGCTCATCGTCCAAGAAAATACGACCAATGCTTTGTTAAAAACCTGTTCGCAAGGCGAGATCGACTTGGCGATTCTTGCGTTACCGGTGCCGGCCAAATATCTCGAAATCGAAAAGCTGTTTGAGGAAGAGCTATTGCTTGTGCTTCCGCCAAACCATCCGCTGATTGAAAAGGGAAAGATTAAGTTGAACGATGTGAAGCCGTATCCGTTTGTGTTGCTCGAGGAGACGCACTGCTTGTCTGACAACATCGTCTCGTTTTGCCGCCAGCGTTCATTTCATCCAGTGGCGGTCGAGCGCACCAGCCAGTTGGCCATGGTGCAGGAATTAGTTTCCCTTTCGCATGGAGTCTCGATGATTCCAGCGATGGCCCGGCAGCTCGATCAAAGCAACCGTCGCGTTTACCGTTCAATTGCAGATCGAAAACCGACTCGCACGGTTGCCGTGGTGTGGAACCCTTACCGGTTTCAAAGCCGGCTGCTAAAGGCCTTTCGAGAATTCCTGCGCTGTGGTCAGGGGGAGGATTGAGGGCTGCACGGAAATAAGACATGAACACCGCCAAAAAAGAAAGCCTTTCGTAACTCATGGTCACGAAAGGCTTGAAGGAGTGCCCCCCGAAGGACTCGAACCTTCAACCCTCTGATTAAGAGTCAGATGCTCTGCCAGTTGAGCTAGGGGGGCTCTGCAACCGTCGAATCGACACACTCGCAGAAAGCAATATCGTAGCCGGGTCGCCAAAACCGGGCAAGTGGGGTGTCTGGCCAGATTTTCTGGCAGCTGTCAATCCCTCTTAAATTTCAGTACAAATACAAGCCCGACGCGCAAGCGAGGGAAGAGGTTCCACTCAAGTT
>JANQPJ010000046.1 GCA_028289525.1 Pirellulales bacterium | reverse complement strand
ACCCTTAACCCTCCACCGCGTAAAAAAACCCACGCTCGACCGAAGAAGAGAAAACGGCCTCCATGCCAAGAAGGCCCATTCCCTGGTGACTTGCATCCCAACTGTGAGACGACGGGGTGGGAATCTACGTGGCTCTGCTCTTCGTATCGAACGTGGGTCCGTGTTTTGGTTTTGCGTGAGTTTTGAACGGGGTTCGTCGCGGCTCCTTAATTTGCCAGGTTGTCAAACATTTCACGATACTGGGGCATCTGCTGCTCCAGGTGGCCGAACCAGCGGTCAGGGTGCCAAATCTCCAGGCACACGGCCGCGCCGACCAAAATTAACTCTCCGCCTGCCTCGACGCCCAGGAACTGGCGGAACCCATCAGGCAGTACTAATCGGTTCTTGCCCCCCAGTTGCACCGGTTTGTGTCGGGTAGAGAGTAAACGCCCAAGTTGTTGGACCTCGTGGATTCGCCCCGCTAGCCGTCCAGCCTTCATCTTCGATTGAATGAGTTCTACGCTTGCATCGTGTTTGGCTCGCCACTCGGCTCCGTTCCAAAGGCTCAGGCAGCCTGGCGACTCCTTGGCCAGCACACACTCGGTTTCGTCGCCCAGCAACAGCGTCGCCGTCTGCGATGGCAGCGACAGCCGAAACCGGTCGTCCAAAGTGCGTGGAAACTCGCCGAGAATGAGATCTTGGGTTTGGGCCATGCCAGTAGGGTTTTCCAAGGCCATTGCACCCGAGCGGCTCACTCCCTTGTCCCTGGTGTGCAGTAAGTCGGTTGCTTGTTGGTGGGGCTATTTCCCAGTTTAATCTGTTTTTCTATGTTATTTATGGGCCTGTTTCCCACGAAAGTTAGTTTATCAGTTCGCTCGGCGATTGCAACCATTCTTGTCGTTTTTTTCCCGGCATCCCGTTTTCCCCGAGTTTTTGAACTGGTTGGCGCGGTGCGCAAAATTTCGAACAAACCGGCATGGCACGATTTGCGTTTTTTGCGTATTGATATCTCCCCGAAAACAACCGTCTGACGAACGATCTGAGACGTGCCTGCCTGGTGAGGAGTTCTTGTTTTGAGCGCGGTGCGAGAGCTGGACGACCGCATTGTGATTTCCGGAATCGGAATGATCACCGCGGTGGGCGACAATCGAGAGGATGTCTGGGAAGCGGTCCGTCGCGGCGAAAGCGGGATCGACGTCTTGAACGGCGTGCCGACGATTCCCGATGGGTTGTTGTTAGGTGCCACGGTCGATATCGAGCCGGAAACGCCAGGCGGTCTCAAGGTCACGGCTCTCTGTCAACACGCAGCCGCCGAAGCGCTGTATGATGCTAACGATGTGCTCGCTCACACCGATCCCGAGCGGTTTGGGTGTGCGATCAGCGGACACATTGGCGACCTGCAGTGGCTGGCCGAGCAAGCCGGTTACGGAGACCAGCGTCCTTCAGGTCGAACTCCCTGGCAAGAGCAATGGTTGCCGAACAGCACTTGTGCCAAGGTGGCCGTGCGTCACGGACTGTTGGGTCCACGGATGTGTCACTCGACCGCTTGCGCCAGTGGCCTGATCGACATCTTGGCCGCCATCCGTTCGATTCGCGACGGCCAATGCGACGCTGCATTGGCTGGCAGCGGCGAAGCGATTCATCCGCTGTTTGCTGCCGGGTTTCACAAGATGAGGGTGCTGGCCTACGACTCCGATCCCAAGGCAGCCTGTCGACCGTTTGACTCCGAGCGCCAAGGCTTTGTGATGGGCGAAGGAGCGGCCATGTTCGTGGTCGAGCGACTCAGTCATGCATTGCGCCGGGGCGCAAAAATTTATGCCGAAGTGCTCTCAGGCAAGGTGCTGGCCGATGCCCATCATGTAACCGGACTCGACACCGATAGCACGACGCTGGCTCGACTGATCGGCGATACCTTGGGGCGTGCGCAACTCGCGCCGGACAACGTTGGTTATATCAATGCTCATGGCACGGGGACCGAACAGAACGACGTGATGGAAACTCGAGGGATTCGTCGTGCATTGGGCGCGGCTGCCGATCGGGTTTGTGTCAGCTCAACCAAGAGCATGTTGGGCCACCTGGTGAACGCGGCCGGCAGTGTGGAGCTGGCGGTTACAGCCCTGGCGATGCGCGACGGGTTTGTGCCTGCGACGCTCAACCTTACCTCGCCTGACCCTGAATGCGATCTGGATTGCATCCCCTTGGTCGGGCGTCCTCATCAGTTCGAACATGCCTTGAAAATCTCGGTCGCCTTTGGCGGCCATCTGGCGGCCGTGGCCTTGCGACGCTGGGACGAAGCTGGCCAGCAGGTTGGCGATTCGAGCGTCTATCGCGTGGCGTAGAGCGAGCCGTTCTTGGTTGTAGCGATCGTCACTTTATCTTAATGCCAGGATGTGCTCGCAACCCCCTAGCCGCGACGCGATGCGTCGCCAGGGCACCAGAGCATAATTTGTCGTCATGGAGCTTGCTGTGCTCCAGCGCCCCGGCGACGAAGTCTCGTCGCGGCTAGGGGTTGTGAGCACATCGTTTACAACTCGTGATTCTGTTTTTGAGAATCTCGCAGAGTCGCATTCCAGCTAGTCCAAGTCCGCGTCGGCCGAGAGTTGTCGCTTGACGCCTGCCGGCAGGCGGTCCCAATGGACATCTCTAAGCGCACCTTCGAGCGAATAAAGATAATAGCAACGGGGCAACGTTGTGTTGGGATGTTTGGCCTTGAGCCGGCGATATGCGGCCGCCGGGCCAACACGCTTTAAGTCGGCTCGGGTGAAGATCCCAATCTCGTTGAGCCGCTGCTCAACGATGGCTCCGATGTTTTTCAATGCGGAAAGTTGAGACGCTCGGGGCATGGTAACCGCTCTTCTCGCTTTCTCTCGTTCCCAAGCTCTGCTTGGGAACGCACTGTTTTTGAAGCTCTGCTTCCCTTTCAGGCAATGCCTGGCAGACGATGGCAGTGGAGAAAAGTTTCCGATTCAATCTAGCAGGCATATACGGTGCAGAAACCGAATGCCCGAGGGTGCTATAGCACTTCCATCATCGGGCGTGTTCGTGCAGCAGGAAGTGCCTGTCCTGAAGACGTCCCCTTGCAATCAGTCTTCCATCACGTCGGCCTCGCGGGCTTTGGCCAACTCGGTAACCTGATCCTCGTATTTTTTGGTCAGATCCTGCACTTCCTTTTTGACTTCATCCCGCTGGTCTTCGGTGAGCAGTTTTTCTTTTTGCTCGTTGTCGGCCGCCTTGTTGCCGTCGCGGCGGACGTTGCGGATCGAAACCTTGGCGTCTTCGGCCATCTTTTTGGTCTGGGCAACCAGTTTGCGGCGCACTTCGGTCGACAGCGGCGGGATGTTGATGCGAATCAGCTTGCCGTCGTTTTGGGGCGTGAATCCGAGGTCGGCGGCTAGAATCCCTTTTTCGATGTCTTTGAGCGTGCTAGGGTCGAACGGCCGGATCACGATTTGGGTCGGCTCTGGAGCCCCGACCGAAGCGATCGACTTGATCGGCGTGGGGGAACCATACACGTCGATTTTCAGCGAATCGACCAAGCCGGGGTTGGCGCGACCGGTGCGAATGCCGGCCAGTTGGTTTTTAAGCACCTCGACCGCCTTTTCCATCCGCTCTTCGACATCCAATAAAATTTCGTCCGCGCTCATTGCTTGGCACCTGACTCGGAAGTGACTTCGTCGTTAATCAAAGTTCCTACTTGTTCTCCCCGCACCGCCCGTTCGATGTTGCCTTCCTTTTTGAAGTTGAACACCAAAATCGGCAACCGGTGTTCCATGCATTGGGCAATGGCCGTGGTGTCCATCACCCTGAGGTTCTGCTGGCGAACCGACTGGTAGCTGAGATGCTGGTAGAGCATCGCATGGGGATTTTTTTCCGGATCGTCACTGTAGACCCCGTCGACTCGGGTGGCCTTGAGCAGTACGTCGGCTTCGAGTTCGAGCGCCTTTTGGGCGGCGGCCGTGTCGGTTGTGACAAACGGGCTGCCAGTTCCTCCGGCCAGGATCACGATGCGGCCCTTTTCCAGATGACGCTTGGCCCGCCGTCGGATATACGGCTCGGCGGCCACGTCCATGCGGATCGAGGTCATCAGTCGCGTGTCACACCCGAGCGACTCCAGGGCATCCTGGAGCGCCAGGCCGTTGATCACCGTGGCCAGCATGCCCATGTAGTGGGCCGTGGCCTCTTGGATACTGGTGCTTTTGGCGGTGAACTGGCCGCCGCGCAAAATGTTGCCGCCGCCGATTACGATGCCAATCTGCACGCCACATTGGGCCGCCTTATAGGTTTGGCTGGCAATGTGGACTACCTCGTCCATGTTGATGCCCCGCTCTCCGGCGCCGGCAAAGCTTTCGCCGGAGAGTTTTAAAATAATCCGCTGAAATGGCGATCGGGCATCATCGGTTGCAGAGGCCATGGTCGTGATCCGGCTGTTCTTTTCAGAGAGGTAAATGACAAGTCGGTCGGAAAACACGCGCCAAACGATTACTTGCCTAGTTGCCAGTGAACAAACTGTTGCAGCTTAGCGCCGGATGCTTCGGCATACTTGCCGACCGTCTGCTTGTCGTCTTTGACAAACGGCTGTTCGGTGAGTACGCGTTCGGCGTAGTAGTTGCGCAGCCGGCCTTCCACCATCTTTTCGATGATGTTTTCGGGCTTGCCTTCGTTGCGAGCCTGTTCGGTGAGGATCTCGCGTTCCTTGGCCACCTCGTCGGCCGGCATGTCCTCTTTGCTGAGTACCTGAGGGCGCATCGCCGCAACGTGCATGCTGATGTCTTTGGCCACTTCGTCGGTGCCGCCTTCGACGGCCAGCAGCACGGCGGTTTTGCCGTCGTGGTGGACATAGCCGCCACAGGTGCCGTCGACTCGAACGATCCGCGACAGGCGGAACACCTCGCGAATTTTGTTGGCCAGCTCATCACGCTGCGTTTTGAGCGAAGTGCCTGGCTGGCTGGGCGAATCTTGTTCCCACAGCTCGTCTGGGGTGGCGGCCCTGGGGCCAGTGGCAAGCTGCTGGGCCAGGTCTTCGGCCAGTTGGATGAAATCTTCGTTCGTGGCGACGGGGGCCGACTCGCATTGCAGTTCGATCATCGCTCCGACCGGCTTGTCCAGGCCGCCGTAGATCACGATCCGGCCTTCCTCAGTCGAGCGTTCGCCGCGGCTTTCGATGAACTTTTCGCCTTCTTTGCGGAGCGCCTCGATCGCTTTTTGTTCGTCGCCGGCGGCCTCTTGGAGGGCTGCCTTACACTTCATCATTGGCAAGTTGGTCTTGTCGCGGAGCGCCTTGACTGCGGCCGCTGTAATTTCTGCCATCGCCGTCATCCTTCCACAATTGGAAATTTTGTCTGGGAGAAAAATGAATGATTGGATTGGCAAGCCTGGCGTCGTAGGTCAGACTCGCCAACACGAAATCGTATCGGGGGGGCTGCTTCAGTTCCCTGAAAGAGAACCAAGGCAGGTGTTCAAACCTAGGAAGGCCCGAGGGGCTGGTTTACTCCGTGGCCTCCGCCGGTTCGGCTGATGCACCGGCAACGGCGTCATCTTCCCCTTCGGCCTGCTCGACTTGCGATTCGGCTGCCTGGGCTTTGCCTTCCAGCACCGCATCGGCCAGCAATCGAGAGATGATGTCGATCGAGCGGATACCGTCGTCGTTCCCGGGGATCGGCAGGTCAACGGTGTCCGGATCGCAGTCGGTGTCGATTAGCGAGACCGTGGTGATGCCAAGTTTTTGGGCTTCGCGGACGGCGTTCTTTTCCTTGCGAGGGTCGAGCACCACCAGGCATTCCGGCAAGCGGTTCATCGTGCGAATGCCGTTTAGGTTGCGATACATCTTGCGATACTCGCGATTCAGCGCCGACTGAGCCTTCTTGGAATAACCATCAATCAGGTCGCCGCCGCGGATTTCTTCGAGTTCCTCGAGTCGACCGAGCCGGCTACGGACGGTGCGAAAGTTGGTCAACGCCCCGCCCAGCCAACGGTCGTTGACATATGGCATGCCACACCGGCTGGCTTCTCGTTCGATTGCTTCGGCCGCTTGGCGTTTGGTGCCAACGAACAACACGAGCGAGCCATGGCTGGCCACTTGCGACAGGTATTTACGGGCTCGCAACAGACCGCGAACCGTTTCGCGAACGTCGATAATGTGGATCAGATTGCGCCGCCCATAGATGTAGGGCCGCATCTTTGGATTCCAACGGCTGGCACGGTGTCCGAAATGAACCCCGGCTTCAATCAACTCTTTGACTAGCGTCGACACAGACTGAACTCCTCGTAAGTTTGGCACACCGGCTTTGGCCCAGGCAAACGGGGCACACCGACGTTGGGACGATCGGCCAGGAAGGTTTGGAGCCAGTTTCAAAACCTAAATTTGATCGCGAAATTCGCGATCAAACTTTACTTTTACTGGTTTTGAAATGCGCTCTAGTAGATTGCCTACTTTCACGGACCGGGCGTGAAGGTAAACGCATAAATCTACTGGGTTTGCTGGGATTCGTCAATCGTGTTCCCAGACGGTGTCTGGCCAGATTTTCTGGCAGCTGTCAATCCCTCTTAAATTTCAGTACAAATACAAGCCCGACGCGCAAGCGAGGGAAGAGGTTCCACTCAAGTT
>JANQPJ010000045.1 GCA_028289525.1 Pirellulales bacterium | reverse complement strand
GTCGTTCCAAATTTCCCCTGTTGATTGGTAACAGCGGTCGGTGACCGCTCGCGAAACACTTGTTTTAACGATCTCTCTGAAAAATAGTGCTTTCTGGATGCTCATTTTTGGAACTACTGAATTTAGAATTGCCTGGTTGAAAACGGCAGCAGCGACCGGTGGCCGCTCGCGAAACATTGGAGATTAGTTTGGGTCGACAATTCCTCAGTGTAACCTTGGGGGAATGACGAGGAAAGATAGATCATGCCCTCGGGTACAGTAACGGATTGTGGCAGTTTTCAACCCAGTGTGACGTAATTCTCTCTCGTTCCCAAGTTCTGTTCGAGGACCAGCAAAGGTGGCTCGAAACGACTGAAAAACACGCTCGCCGCGTTCTTTAGTCCTTGGAAATTGGACATTCCTTGTTGGATATTGGGTATTCATTCCTGCTGCTAAAGAAGAATGTCCAATATCCAACAAGGAATGTCCAATGATGAAATACCCGCTGACGCGTCTCTTGGCCCCTTTGTTACTTTCGTCCCCAAGCAGAGCTTGCAAACTAGCAAACCTATCGAAGGGGGGGGCGAATGAGAAAAACACCACCAAAAATTACTGCGCTCATGCCCTCTGGTCGCCGGCGTTCAATACCTGTTCGTAGAGCAAGCGAAGTTGACGTGTCATCGTTTCGTGCTGAAACAGTTCGGCAAAACGCTGGCGCCCCTCCCGCCCCATCTGGGCGCGTCGTGGTGCGTCTTCGACCAGCTTGCCGACAGCGTTGGCCAACGCCGCCGTGTCGCGCGGCTGGAGCAGATAGCCAGTGACGTCGGGGATGACGACTTCGCGCGCTCCGTCGATGTCATAGCTGACGACCGGTTTGCCGGCGATCAAGGCTTGGGGAAGCACGCGCGCCAAGCCTTCGCGCAAACTGGTGTGAACCACTAAGTCCATGGCTCCCAAAAATCGCGGCACCTCTTCCGGCGGCACGAGCCCGGTGAATTGAAAGTACTCGCTCAGCCCTTGTCGGGCGATGGCCGCTCGCAAACGACCGGCCAACAGGCCATCGCCGACGAACAAAAATCGTACCTGAGGATGGGCAGCGACGATCTTACCGGCAGCGGCAATCACGTCTTCGTGGCCTTTGAGATGAAACAGTCGGGCAACCTTGCCGACCACGACATGCTCGTCTTGATAGCCCAGCTCTTTGCGAACCCGTCGGCGGCTAGCGTCGGCGCGCAGCAGCGGCTCGACCTCCATGCCTGAGTAGATGGTCGTAAATTTTTCTCGTGGCGCCACGCCGGCAGCGACCAATTGTTCGGTCATTGCATCGGCCACGCTGACGATGGCATGACACCGTCGGGCGGCATATTTCTCTAGCCTTTGGAGCAAGGTTCGAGCCGCCCTGCCCTGATAGGCATGAAACGGTGCTCCGTGAACAGTGTGGATGATGCCAGGGACGTTCAAGGCGTGTGCCGCGCGACGCCCCAGCAGGCCGGCTTTGCCGCTATGAGTATGCACAATGTCGGGGCGAAACGAGCGTAACTGCTCCTTGATCTGGCGTTGGCTGCGACGATCGCGACCGAGATGGATTTCGCGGCGCAGGTCGGGCAACAGCACCATCGGGATGCGCAACGCACGCGCGCGGTCGACCAAGCTGCCTTCAGGCCCAAGGCCTGGTCCGCTAATCAGCAACACCTCGTCGCCAAACAGCCGCTTCAGGTCGGCGCAGGCAAGCAGCGTATTCTCCTGGGCTCCGCCAACAATCAGACGTGTAATCAAATGGCAGATGCGCATGTGGGATTTCTGATTTGGGATTTGGGATTTGACGCGCTGACGCGTTTCGCGAAAATGGAAACAAAACTTCTTCTCTCCGTGGCTCTGTGGCTCTGTGAGATTCTGCTATTGGATTGCGGCATTGGTTTTTAGTTGTTGGTACGGGCGAGCGCGTCAAATCAGAAATCCCAAATCAGAAATCAGAAATCCAAAGGCCCCCCTGCCCTGTTTCATGTTCGTAGTCAACTTCGACCAGAAACAGCCCATGGGCCGGTGCGGTCGCGCCGGCGGCAGATCGGTCCCGCCTGGCGAGCACCGTTGCCGGCCAGTCGAGCGTGCGGCTTCCCCGGCCCACTTCTACGAGTGTACCAACAATCGCTCGAACCATGTTGTACAGAAACCCATCGGCCGCTACCTCGATTGCCAGCCGCTGACGGTCTTCGCCAGCAGCACGCCGGGCGGAAATCTCCGTAACGGTGCGCACGCTATCGCCTCGTTCCGAACCGGTCGACTCAAAGCTGGAAAAGTCGTGGGTACCGACCAAAGCCTGGGCCGCCGTGTGCATCGCCTCGACGTCGAGCGAGACAGGCACGTGCCAGGCATACTGTTGACGGAACAGATCGCGCCACCGGCCGTCATGAATCCAATACCGATAGCGTTTGTTCACGGCGTGCCGAATGGCATGGAACCCATCGGGAGCGTCGTCAACCGCCGTGACCAGAATGTCGCGCGGCAGCTCGGCATTGAGCGCTCGCAGCAACACCGCGTTGGTCAAACGGGTACTGGTGGCGATGCTGGCTACCTGACCCAAGGCGTGCACGCCAGCGTCCGTGCGGCCACTGCCGACCACCTTGATGGCTTCCCCGGTCACTTGTTGCAGCGTGGCTTCGAGGGCTGTCTGAATCGTTGGCCGTGCTGGTTGATGTTGCCAGCCGGCGTAGTTCGTGCCGTCATAGGCCACGGTCAATTTGAGATACCGCATCGTGATGACGGACCCTGCCTGACGTTCGTCGTGCCGAGCGGTCAGACCGCCGCTTTTTGGGCAACCAGGAGTTCGGCAATCTGTACGGCGTTCGTGGCCGCCCCTTTGCGAAGGTTATCGCTCACACACCAAAACGCAAGGCCATTCTCGCACGACAGATCTTCGCGGATTCGGCCGATAAACACTTCGTCGCGATTGTCGCAATTCGATGGCATCGGGTACTCCCCTGCGGTCAGATCGTCGACCACCACAACGCCAGGCGTAGCCGCGAACAGCGCGCGAGCTTCAGCGACGGGAATCTTGCGTTCGGTTTCGACCAGAATCGTTTCGCTATGGCAATTGGTAACCGGCACGCGCACACACGTCGGGCAGACTTGGATCGAATCGTCGCCAAAAATCTTTTGGGTTTCGACCACCATCTTCATCTCTTCCGACGTGTAGCCGGCATGCTTTTCTGAGCCGATTTGGGGGATCAGGTTAAATGCAATCGGATGTGCAAATGCCTGATACTCGTGCTCACAACCATCGAGCGCCGCACGCATCCCCTGCTCCAGGTCTTGCTGGCCACTTACCCCGGCGCCACTGGTGGCCTGATAGGTGCTCACGATCACTCGGCGAATCGGCGAGGCCGCGTGCAACGGCTTCATCGCCACTACCATTTGCGTCGTCGAGCAGTTCGGACTGGCAATGATGCCTTGATGGGTTAAGGCCGCTTCGGGGTTCACCTCGGGAACGACCAACGGCACCTCGGGCTTCATCCGCCAGTAGCCACTTTCGTCGACCACCACACAGCCTCGCTCGACCGCCCAAGGGGCGAACTCGGCCGCCACCTCGTCGGGCGTGCTGCCAATCGCCAGATCGACCCCGTCGAACGCCTCGGGCTTGAGCACTTCGACCGGATGCGACTGGCCTTGGTACTCAATGGTTTTGCCGGCTGAACGTTCCGAGGCCAGAAATTTAACCTGCTGGCAGGGGAACTTCCGCTGTTCAAGGAGTTGACGAATCAAAGTACCCACGGCACCAGTGGCACCGACGATTGCAATGGTTTCAAACACGCCCCACGCTCCTTTTGGCCGACAGAAAGAGAACCGATATTAGCTGGACAGCGCCAAAATTATAGGCGTCTTGCGCCAGCCTGTCTAATCGTAAAAAGCCGGGCTAACCAGGAAGACTGTGAAGTCAACGATTCCACAAAAACAGCGGTCGGTGACCGCTCGCGAAACATGGATTTGATGATCTTGGCAAAAAAACGCGCCAGCGCGTCAAATCCCAAATCCCAAATCAGAAATCCCAAATCCTAAGGTGTGCGTTCGAGCAGGCGTCGCACGAACGGTGGGCTGAGAAAGGCCATGTTGCCGATGATCATCACGGTGCCAAACGTGATCATGCCCATGGCCACCGCGATCCCGCCGTGTACCAGCACGGCGCACAGCAACACCAGCGGGCGCCAAGCACGGTGCCAAACAAGCACCAGGTAGAAAAGTTCCCAGAAGACGGTCACATGGGTCAGCAAGCCGACGAGTCTGGGCCACGCGGCCAGCCAGGTCATGTTAAGCGACTGATACTCTTGGTTGGCAAGTGCAAGCCAGAGCGCCGTGCCGTCCCACCACGACCAGCCTTGGAGTTTGCCCAAGCCAGAGAACAGATAGATGATGCACATGTGCAGTTGGATCATGCGAATCGCGACCGTAGCGCCGACCGAGGGAGTGGGCTCGGCCAATGGCCCGTCGGACCGTCGCGCGGCCAGCCAGCGATCGAGCGAGTAACGCGCGCCGCAGGGCCCTAGCATCAGATACATGGCCAGCATGCAATTGACTTTATCGAGTCCAAAAAACGCGCCAGGCGAAACGCGGTTCACATAGGAAACGGCCAATCCATAGGCCAAGACCGACATCGTGCGGCTGTAGTATCCGACCGTCAGGGCTGCGAAGACCGCTAGGGCTGCCAAATGGACAATCCACAGCAGCAGCGGACTTTCAATCAGCCAAAAATAGCTCCACGACCACCGGCCGCGCAACGCTTCGCGCATCACCTCTTCCGGGAGCCAGCCCTGAGGGCCAAAGAAGGCTTGCAGGTCAAGCGACCAAACCAGATGGGTATAAAACAACATCACGCCGGCACAGATTCGAATCAGCGCCAGGGTCGCCGGGTCGGACGGCAGAAACCAAAACCGGTTCCAGGCTTCTAGTCCGCCACGCAGATAGTCGCGCGTGGCAATCACGGCGCTCTTCATGGAGACGGTTCCTTCACTACCGGGCGCAAGGGGAGTTCGCTGTCCTCTGCCGTTGCGTCTTCCACGACCGAGCCGATCACCGTATAGGTATCCGGATCGTCGAGCGGTTTGCCGGCCAACACTTCTTGCGGCGACAGCAGACGGTGCCGCAGCAATTCCAGTGTCACCCGACGTCCTTGATGCACGCGCAACAGATGCTTGGCAAAGGCGTTGGGCGCTGTGCCAGGCAGCACGTCTAAGGAGTGCGACGAAAGCATAAAGTGTCGATGATATCGCAGCCGGGGCCACTGGGTTTGTAGATCGGGGAAGATTCCCTCGCGTGTTTGGCCGTCGGCGGTTTCGATTCGATAGCGAATCAACAGGCTAGGGCCTGGGTCGGGGGCAAAGAAGTTGTAGCCATGATTCAGATAAGCGATGTCGAGATATGGTTCGAGCAGATCCAGCACCCACAGGTTGGCCGAAGCACGCGGCACTTCGTCGCTCGCTTCGGGGTCAGTGGCGGCTTGCGTGGGCTCTGGCAAACGGACCGCCGGTTCGTCGTTGTTGTCCGATTCTGCCTGGGCGGTCGTGAATATCGCTTGCCGGTCAGGGAAGATTCGATAGGCCGTCATCACCGAGGCGGCCAAAGGGGCCAAAAAAATGCCGGTCAGATGAATGACAAACAACACGCTCAGCCCCGCTCGGATCGCAGCCCGCGGCATGCCCGAGGTAGGTGTGGCCACTGGTTCAGGTTTGCTTTTCGGGTTTTTGCTGGTGCTGGGCATGAGGGCCTGACAGAGCGAAAACAAGACGAGGTGGTCTTCGTTTCTATCGGACACTGGCCTGCGGCGGCCAAACCATTCCAAGCAATCGGTCGGCCGGGCAACCGAGAGCCTGTTTGCGGTTCTGGAAAGGGGCGCCGATCTTGACGCTTATGACGACACGCTGTTGAAGTGATTGTCGGATTGCGCAAGAAAAAAGGCGCTTCAGGCTTTAGAACAATTACAACGATAAAAACGAGTGTTTCGCGAGCGGTCACCGACCGCTGCTACCGATCAACA
>JANQPJ010000044.1 GCA_028289525.1 Pirellulales bacterium | reverse complement strand
GTCGTTCCAAATTTCCCCTGTTGATTGGTAACAGCGGTCGGTGACCGCTCGCGAAACACTTGTTTTAACGATCTCTCTGAAAAATAGTGCTTTCTGGATTCTCATTTTTGGAACTACTGACACTCGCTGTCGCACTCAGGGCACTTTACGCGGCCCAATCGACCTGACGACTTGTGCCGACCGTGGTAAGCTAAGAAGCATTCATTCAGATTGGCAGGCATGCTGGCCTTTGTCGAGCGAAGCAATGATTCACGCCAGACTGTCCTTGCGAGAAGCCGAAAGCCAGGAGAGACGCCGCATGTGGCCTTCCCGACTGTTCTGGAAAATTTTTCTCGTCAGCGCTTGCTTAATCATTGCCTTGGCCGGTGGGCTGCTGGTGTTCATGGTCCGCTGGCATCGTGAACAGGTAACCACGCAGGTTTGGCAGTCGCTCCATAACGCGGTGATCTTACTGCACAGCAAAGTGGCCGAGCCGTTGCTCAAAAATCAAGACGAGCCGCTCCAGCCGCTGATTGCTAACTTGGGCAAAGAGACCGGCATTCGCATGACATTGGTGGCGGCCGACGGCACGGTGATTGCCGACTCGCAGGAAAACCCTCAGGCGATGGAGAACCACAGCAGTCGACCCGAACTGCGGCAAGCGGCTGCCGAGGGCCAAGGCAATTCTACCCGGCTTAGCCCAACGTTGGGAATTCGTATGTTCTACTTTGCCAAGGCCGTTCAGAAAAACGACGACTTGGTGGCGTTTGTGCGCGTGGCCACGGGCGTTCAGTCGGCCGAACGCCAAGTGGCCGAAGTCCAAGGTGCATTGTGGACGTTCGCCATCACCGTGGGGATCGTTGCCTTGGCAATCACATACACAGTTGTCGGACGTATTATGCAACCGATTGGCCGGCTGACTGAAAGTGCCCGATCAATCGCCGCTGGCAGTTACGAACAACATGTACCGGTCGAAGGAAACGACGAACTAGGCCAGTTAGCAATGGCTTTCAATCGGATGTGTGCTGAGTTGACTGGTCAGGTGCATCAACTGCGAGAGAACGGGCAACGCTTGGCCACGGTGCTTGGCAGCATGGTTGAAGGGGTGATCGCGGTGGATGCCTCGCAACGGGTGTTGCTGGCCAACGAAGCAAGTCGAAAATTGCTTGAACTGCCTGAACTGCAGGTTGAAGGCCGTCCATTGGAAGAAGTTACTCGGCTGCCTGCGATCCAGTCAGCCGTGCATACCACGCTCGGCGGTCGCTCGACGACCGAAGCCGAGTTTCAAGTCGACGGGGCAATTCGCCGCAGTGTGTCGTTGCGAGCAACCCGCTTGCCTGGCACGCCATGCCCCGGAGTCGTGCTCGTGCTGCACGATGTGACCGAACTGCGACAGTTGGAAAACCTGCGCCGAGAGTTTGTAGCGAATGTTTCGCACGAACTCAAAACCCCTCTGGCGTCAATCAAAGCCTATGCCGAAACCTTGCGCATGGGGGCGATGAATGACCCAGAGCACAACGTCGAGTTTTTGGACCGGATTGAAGAACAGAGTGACCGCCTGCTCCAGTTGATCCTAGACATGCTCCAACTTGCCAGAGTGGAGTCGGGCCAAGAGGTATTCGATATTACCGATGTGCCGGTGGCCGAGGTAGTCGACCGCTGTCTGGCCAACTACACGAACGCAGCCGAAACAAAACAAATCGCGTTAGAGGTTTTTCCGCCTCAGCGACCGACGATCGTGCGTGCCGATCAAGACAGCCTGTTCACGATTCTCGACAACCTGGTCAGCAATGCCATCAAATACACGCAGGAAGCGGGGGCCATCCAAATCCGCTGGCAGCGCCACGAGAACGAAGTGGAAATCGTGGTGGCCGACAATGGGCTTGGAATTCCGGCGGAAGCTCAGAGCCGGATTTTCGAGCGATTCTATCGGGTGGACGAGGCTCGCTCACGTGATTTGGGCGGCACCGGTCTGGGGCTTTCAATCGTGAAACACTTGACCCAATCGCTCGACGGCTCGATTTCGCTCGATAGCCAACCTGGCCAAGGTAGCCGATTCACCGTGCGGCTACCAAGTTCCTAGGCGAACGTAAATTCAGCCGTTCCAAATTTCCCAGGTTGATTGGTAACAGCGGTCGGTGATCAAAGCGCGAAACAGGCAGGTTTTCCAGATTTTCGGAAAACAACTGTTTTTCAAATCGGCGCTTTTGGAACTCTGAAATTTAATCGTTGCAGGTACACGCTGTGGGCTACTAGAGCAAATTACCAAAATGCGTGGTGATGTTTCGTCGAGAAATCCCGGTGAAGACTAGGTGTCGTCCGCCACAGTAAAAAGCAACTTGCTTTAGCAAACATGCGCGTCTTACCGCCCGATCGTTCACTCAATGGAGTCCACTGATTTTCCTGCTCCTACTCACAGCCTTCATACTAAATTCACAATTTCGTTTTACACTTCATGTCATGTTGTCTTTTCGCTGAAGAAGGAAGATCGCGTTATCCTGCCCCGACTCAACATCGCTTGCGGCCCAGCCGTGTTCTGGTTTCCTACTTAGTTATCCACACGTTAAAACGAATGCCCATCGCCAAAATTCTGGTTGTCGAGGACGATCGTAGTCTGGCTGACGTCCTAACCTACAATCTAAGACAGACCGGCTACGAAGTCCTGGTGGCCCACGACGGTCAAGACGCGCTGAATCAGGCGCAGCTCAAACTGCCTGACTTGGTGGTGCTCGACCTGATGTTACCGGTCGTCGACGGGATCGAGGTGTGCCGTCGTCTGCGGGCTGACCCGACGACCCAAAACATTCTTATCTTGATGTTGACTGCTAAGGCCGAAGAATCGGATCAGTTGATCGGATTTTCGCTTGGGGCCGACGACTATGTGACCAAGCCGTTTAGCGTCAAAGTGCTGATGCAACGGATCAAAGCACTCCAGCGACGTCAACATAGTGCGGAAAACACCCAGCAAGATGTAGTCTCTAGCCAAGGCGTGGTGGTTGATCGGCGCCGTCATCAAGTTCAGGTTGCCGACCAAGGAGTGACGCTCACACGGAGCGAATTTAAGCTACTCGATACCTTGATTCGCCAGCCTGGCCGCGTTTTTGCGCGTTCCGATCTGATTGATGCGGCGTTGGGCGAAGATACCGTTGTGCTAGAGCGAACAATCGACGTCCACATTCGTGGCTTACGCAGCAAATTGGGCGAACATGCCCATCTGGTCGAAACGGTTCGCGGCGTCGGCTACCGGTTTCGAGATCCGAGCGCGACAGAAATTTCCGAATAACACCCACGGCTTGTCAACCGTTATCCCCACTGAAACCAGGCGGGAAACCAGCTAGCCAGACCGTGTAACAGCGCTGCCGCGTAAACCGACCCTAGCAAGTCATCGGCCACCACGCCCCAACCAGCCGGCAGGTGCTCGAGCCGTTTGGCCGGTGGCACCTTGAGCACGTCGATGATGCGCGTCACCGTGTAAGCCCAAACCACCGTGGCCCACACACTGGGGACGCGAAACAACAGCACGGTCATTAAAAACCCGGCCACCTCGTCGGTGACAAAGTTGCCGGAATCTTTTCGCTGCCAGTAACGCTCGGCCCAAGGAGCCAGCCAAATGGTAACCCAACAACTGATCAACAAGGCCACGCCGATCAACCAGGTGTGTGCCGTGGCTGGTGTCCCGACGACGATCGCCACATAGATTGGGATGCCCAACAATGCGCCAAACGAGCCGGGAGCGAGCGGCGCCAACCCCAACCCCAAACAGGTCGCCAGCAGCCATCGCACTCGATCTGGCCAGCCGTCGAGCGACACCTCATGCGTTGTCTTGGTCATCAGATCAGAACCTGTTGCGGGAATGTTGCGTAGGCGATGGTCTTGTTTTAGACGCGGTGGAGGGTTGAGGGTGAAGGGTTGAGGGAACGCGCTCGCGCGTACTAACAACCAAAAACCAACAACTAATCACGATCGACGACTACGTGTCGAGGGTTACCAGGAAGCCTTCCGTATCGACCATGATCGGAAGCCCATCGTCGAGCACAATCACTCGAAAGAAGAAGGGCCCTGGGCCGTCGCTGGGCATAGGCGTCCAGCGAATGACCGCCTGAGTGTCGTTGAGCGGCGTGATCGTAGCGCCGGAGGGTGAGTTATCTTGATCAAGCAGGAATGTCAACGTGTCGTCTTGATTCGGATCGGTCGCTGTCACGACGACTGAAAATTCGTTGCCTACGGTCGCTTGGCCGTCGTCGATTTCTTGGAGGTCGGGAGCCTGATTCTCCTCAGGCAGCCAAGCCTCTGGATAATTCCCCGGAAAGACCAAGTCGTTGCTCGGTTTTGCCGTCAAAAAGTTGCTGGCGAAGAAGGCCAAGTCACTAAAACCAACTCGCCCTGACTGATCAAAATCGCTTAGCCAAGCCGCTGCTGGCGAAGAAGGTTCAACCGGTTGCAAAAACTGCTGAGCAAAGATCGCCAAATCGGCAAAACCGACGCGATCGTCGTCATTCAAGTCATACGGAACGGCCAGCAAGTCGGTCGCCGGTTTAGCTCCCTGGTTGGCCGCAAGCGCAGTCCCATCTTGCGCAACTTCAATCGTTGCACTGGCGATTTCGATGCCTGGGTCGACTGGCCCAATGGAACGCACCTCTAAATCGATCGGAATGTCGATCGTACTAAATGTCACTGTTCCTAGCAGCGCAAACTGGTTGTCGCCCACGCCAACTTCAGTTGTGGCCACATCAAACGTCACGACTCCAGCGTCGACCGTGGTTGCTGTCTGTGCTTGGAAGGCAGGGCCTAGCAAAATCTCGCCAGGTGTAACTTGCCTGTTATCGAAGCCCAACTCGACCGTTGCTGAAACGATGCCCTGACTAGTGGTGTCTGGCGTACTGACCCAAATCTCAACCGCAAACGTGTTCCACTCATTAAGAAATTCGAGACTGGCAGGCAGAGTATCGGCTTCGCCACTGGTACTAACCGTTGTCGGCTCTAAGACCACTGCCAAATCGACCATGCTGGCGGTCAGCACCGTACGATCTTCGAGCATTTCCAAGGCGTGTTTCTGGCGGCGCCGTGGGCCAGATGAAGAACGAGGCCTAGAAAACCAGCCGAACCAACGTGTCTTTTGCATCGAGGTCTTTCGCACTTTTGCCGCGACTCCAAGAATACCCTAGAGCAAGCCGCTCTTGACCACAGCGGGCGCGACTTAGTTTTTGCCGAGATTTTCTGACGAAACGTGGCTACGAATGATCCGAAATTGCTCTAAACCGAATCAGGCGCCTGCAAGGGGACGAACCAGGGCCGATCAGTTTTTCAAACCGGGGAAACATTTTCCCTACAAGCCCGCAGCGCCAGCAAGGGAATTTTACGACAATTTCCCTTGCTGGCGCTGCGGGCTTGTACTTTTGTATTTTAAAAAGCTGATCCGGCCCTGGGGGACGAACAGCCATGCTTGGCTAAAGCCTTTATTCTAATTAGATTTCGAGCCAAATGCACGCGACCGGCCAAAGTTCCTCTGGTTGCAGCATCCGAGCACACGGTAGGCTTCATCCCCAAACGGGGGTTAATCACAAAATTTGAAGGCGTGAAGCGCCAGTGAAGGAATCGTTTACCAGGGATTCCTTCGCTGACGCTTCAAGCTTTTTCGCGGTTTTGAGAACATGAAAAGGCCACCGGTTTCAAACCGCTCGAATTGCCCCATTCTGTCGGCCAGTTCCCAAAACGGAGCTTTTTTCATGCCTTGATCCTTGCGATCACATCCCCGCCTTGAGGGCTTCCAAGTGTCGGCTGAAATGGTCGGCGAGGACTTCCGCATAGGTGTCAGGATGTGATTCTAAAACCGCTCGCACCGCAGGGCCAAGCTCGGGGGCGGTCAGTGTCGAACCGAATGTGCAGTGCAGAATCTGGCGGCCTGGCTCAGTAAAGCCGACGCCCTGCGGCACATTCGCCCAACATTCCAGGTACACCTGCTCCAGTTTCTGCACGTTGAGCCCTTCATCCATCGGGATCGATTCGTTGGCGGCCGACACATGGTACGTGGCTTTGTCGGTGTCGTACCGTTTACGAGCAAACCGAACGATGCGCCGAAACAGAGCTTCGTCATGTCGGGCAACCACTCGCAACGCTTCGAGATAACTTGTACCGGCCGTTTTAACATGGAAGCGTCCTTGCGTCGCCCGGGCCAAGGAGGCGTACATCGACAGTTTATCAGATCCTGAGTGCAAACTCAGCTTGTACGGTCCCAGCACGTCCGCGATCGCGGCATGATTATTTAGCGAAGCTTCCAAAGCCGTAACGTCGCCTTTATAGTCGACTCCCTTTTCCAACTCTCCAATGAACCGAGGAGCCAGGCTCACCAACTTCATGCCGCCTTGCAAACATTGATCGGCAATGATGTAGTGTTCGGCCAATGTTGTCGGTTGATCGGTCTCGTCGACGGACAACTCGATTTCGTAATCGCGCCCCAGAGCTTCATGCACTGTCTTGATGTGCTCGCCTAGTCGGAGAGCCTGTTGAATGGCCTGGCCATATTTCACGGCCGCCCGCATACAGGCAGCTTCGGTCAACTCGATCGTGGTGCCTGTGGACAGACCGACCGACTTGCCGAGGTAGCTTTTATACCATGGAGCCGACTCGCGAACGCCGGCAAACTTTTCGCGCAATGCTAGCTCGTCGTAATCATCCGCTTGCTGGTCAACGTCGTCTGATGGGTCGATCGTAAAAAACGTGAAGCCGGCGGCGGCTGTAACATCGACGTCTTCCGGAGTTTTCAAGTGGTCAGCATCCGCACCCACACGACCTCGCCAGCCGGCCGCTTCCGCACCGTGGAGCGCGTCATCCATCACTTGTTGAGCAGTCCGCCGAGTCCGCGTCATTTCGCGAATCGACTGCTGTGGAAAGATCGGCTCGATACCGGCACCGGCTCGCTTCATCGCTTCCACGTGCCCTGGCGTGGCCAGGCCAATCCGGTCGCCAAATCCAAAACTCGGAGCCAGCCCCAGGGGGCCACATCGCAGCTGATCGGTCATTTTTTTCTGTCTTTCTATTGCCTGAAAGCAATAAAGGCTGAAGCGCAAGCGAAGGAATTGCGCAAGTGTACTAAAACAATTCCTTCGCTTGCGCTTCAGGCTTTATCAAAGAGCACCCCAAACAAAGCTTTTCAGCGACCTTCTGGGAAAATCAAGAAAGCACTTTTTGAAAATAGCGCAACTTCAAAACT
>JANQPJ010000043.1 GCA_028289525.1 Pirellulales bacterium | reverse complement strand
TCGCGGCTAAAGCAAGTTGCTTTTTACCGTAGCGGACGCGACCTAGTTTTTGCCGAGATTTTCCGACGAAACAACGATACGTATTTTGGTAATCTGCTCTAGTATTGCGTCAAAACCTATTTTTCGTATTGGTTCTAACTGGACAGCGCCACTTTCGATGACAATACAAGCACGAAGCGCAAGCGAGTGAATACGTTACGCTTAAATTCCCTCGCTTGCGCTTCGGGCTTGTATTGTCGTTTTTTACACCAAAGTGGCGTTGTCCAGCTAAAGCCTGAAGCGCCAGCGAAGGAATTGCACAACGATAATTGCTCTAAGGACCAACAGAAACTTGCAACCTTGAATGTCATCGTCAACTGGCTGGACAACGCTATTTTTAGCGCATGCCTCAAAGGATGCACCACCGAGCAGAGATCTGAAAAAATCTCGCCTAAACCGGCTGTTGCCCTCAGAATAAGCTATGTTTGTACCTACAGAGCACACGAGCACTCGCCTGGTCGATTGCTGGTAAACAAGCATCAAGATCTGCAACCGGAAGCCGCATCATGCGAACCTCTCTCTGCCTGGCCACGCTGTGCCTTTGTCTGTTTCTAGCAGCCGGCACTGCCAAGGCCAAGGATCTCCCTAAGTTTGAGCACGTCGAGCAGTTCGTTCAGCGGTATTATCACGGCCAGCCTAGCTTCGAGGCAGGCGATTTATTAAGCCGCTCCAGGGTCGAACCGGTTTTGTCAGGTTTGAAGCAAATGGGCTGGGCGGTGCCTGATGCCAAGGCTGTGCTGGCCAGCGTCCCGGCGGATAACAGTTTTCTGGTCCGTGAGTTGTATTCGCCTGAGGGTCTCCGGTTCATGCGCAAGGTAGACCGTTACCCGATGGCATACGACCGACTAGAACGCCTCGCTCGCCTGCCCAACGGACGCCGTACCGTGCACGATCTAATTCACGGCAAAGGCGGTGAAAAAATGGTCGAATACTTAACCATCTCTCGAGGCGGCCGCGAAATGGGTAAGATGCTCTCCAAGATTCCTGCCGGCACGAGTTTTAACCAGCCAACCGGAAAAGTGTATACGGTCCAAGCCCTCATCACCCGGTTGCGGGAAAGTCACCGTTTGTCGGAAAAAACCCGACAAGAGCAACTGGCCAGCGCTGCGTCTACGACGCCAGACAGCTAATCGAGTTCGGTGATCGCCTGGATCACAATCGGTTTGACCGGCGTGCTCATAAAATCGCCTGAGTCGCGAACCTTAGCCTGGGCAATTTGCTCAACCACTTCCATACCGGCCACGACTTGGCCAAATACACAGTAGCCATAACCATCTGCAGTTTGATCACGATGATCGAGCGACGGATTATCGGCCAGATTGACAAAGAATTGGCTCGTGGCGCTGTCAATCACATCAGGCAGCCTCGACATGGCCAGAGTGCCTCGCTGGTTCTTCACACCATTGTGCGCTTCGTTGCGAATGGCCGACGAAACAGGCCGTGTCTTTAGATCGGTCGAATAGCCTCCGCCCAGAATCATGGTGCCTGAATCGACATAGTGGAACACGGTTCCCGAATAGAAACCGGAGTTCACGTAATTCAAAAAATTGTTCACCGTCCCGGGAGCGTGTTCACGGTCCAGTTTGACCGTGATTTTGCCAAGCGAAGTTTCGATCTCGACCACAGGATAGAGCGGATCGGCTGTTTGCTCTGCCCTTGGCGCAAGATTGGTTTCTCCAGAGGAGCCTTTAATGCTAGCCACCGGGGGGCTTGATTCGCTCGCTCCGCAGCCAAGGCTGACTACCGACAACAACAGGGCGATTCCAATTTGCTGCGCGTCCCAGCGCATGACCTGATTCTCCTTGCCAAGAGGTTGATAGCAGCGGCTGGTGGCCGATGCGCGAAATACTTAACTTGATACGCGACTAATCCTGGGAAACAGCGATTCAGATGCTAGTAGACGATGCCATTTGTTTTTGTGAGGCCCCGGCGACGCGTCGTGAGCGCGGCTAGGGGTAAACAGAAGCTTGCAACCCTCAAATTCGAATGTCATTGTCTACTAGAGCGAGTCGCTCTTTACCGTAGCGGACGACACCTAGTTTTCGCCGAGGTTTTCGGACGAAATACGACTACGAATGATCCGAAATTGCTCTAGTACTACAGCGCTAAGTCCAAAGCATTTTAGCCACGGATTTACACAGATGAAACACGGATTACTGGGGAATGACCTACTGACAACCGTTCGCATGTTGTCAACCATTAAGGGGAGTACTCAGCTTTTGAAAATCCGTGTTCAATCCGTGTAAATCCGTGGCTATTTTCAAACCTTTTTGTTGAACTTAGCGCTATAGTGCTAGGCATTGTCTCAAAACCGCCAGAAATCCTGAAAGCTATCACATCTTCGACAAAATATGTTTTTCACGCAACGGCGGTTTCCCGCAGAATGTCGCTCCAAGGCTCCAAATCAATGCCGAAATAGAAACCTTCTGATAAAGTAGCAGGAACCGGTGGTAGTCGATCTGATTTAGGAAAGACCGTATGGGAAACCGAGTTTTTCACCTGCTAGTGTTTGCCCTCTGGCTGCTCTCGATGGGCTGGTTAGTGACAGCAAAGATCTTGCCAGTTTTGTGGGTTGGACAGCCGCCTGTGGCTGATCAAGCTCAAACGCAACAAGAGCCTCTCATTGGGTGGCGTCTGCAGTGGAACCGGCAAACGCTCGGTTGGGCAGCAACCTATACCACGCCTGGCCCTGGGCAGACCAGCAGCGTTGTGGGTCGAGTGGTCATCGAACGTTTGCCGCTCGACGAACTAACTCCGGCTTGGCTGGAGATGTTTATCCAACAGCAGCTTGGCGAAATCAGTATGGATGCTCGAACCCACGTCGAGTTCGACTCCTTTGGCCAAATCGCTCGGCTCCGTTCGACCATCGACATGGGCGAATTGCGGGATTTAATCCGCATGGAGGGCTATCTCACAGGTCCGCATGCCCACTTGAAGGTTCGGGCAGGCACGTTCGAGTATCAAACCGATCAGCCCCTTCCTAGCGGCGCGCTCCTGGCCAGCGAGCTAACCCCGCAACCACGTCTGGCCAACCTGCGTTTGGGCCAGTCGTGGACCGCCCCGGTTTTCAGCCCCTTGCGGTTACCCCATCAGCCGTTGTCGATTCTGACCGCACGCGTTGACCAAGAAACTTTTTTGCAATGGGATGGCCGTCCCCACCGCACCTGGCTGGTGGTGTTTCGAAACGACCCTGGAGAAAGCTTCTCGGCGCTTGATTCTCCACACAGTAAAATTTGGGTAACGATGGCAGGCGATGTCTTACAACACGAGGTCCGTATTCTGCAGTCGAAAATGACGTTTGTGCGCATGACGCCTGACGAAGCTGAAACTTATCGCCAGCAGCTTGTTCCTCGGGCCTCGGCCTCTAACACGAGCACATGATGTTCAAGCATTGCAAGTTTTCTGTGCGAATCGGTAGCAGTGGCCAGTGGCCGCTCGCGAAACATCGGTTTTCGCGCACTTCTCAGATAAACAGCTCTCCCAATCCTCGTCCTTGGAACGACGGATGATCGAATTCTCTCAGGTAACGCGAAAATATGGCAATGCGGTAGCGGTCGATGGCCTGGACCTTTCGATCCCCCCGGGCGAATTGTTTGCCTGTTTAGGGCCCAATGGCGCCGGCAAGACCACTACGATCAAGATGCTGGTGGGTCTCTTGCGTCCTACCCAAGGGTCGGTGTGTGTCGATGGCCTCGACTTGAGTTGCCAGTCGCGCAAAGCGAATCGTCGTCTCGGCTATGTGCCTGACCAGCCGTTTCTGTATGACAAGCTGACCGGCCGAGAGTTTTTGCAATTCATTGCCGAAATGCACGGCCTTACACGCTCGCAATCTGAAGCCTGCATTGAGCGCGAGTTGGACCGTTTCGAGTTGCACGAATTCGCCGACCAACTGGCCGAAAGCTATTCGCACGGCATGAAGCAACGCACCGTATTCGCTGCTCAATTGCTGCACGATCCCTCGGCACTTGTGCTCGACGAGCCGATGGTGGGACTCGACCCGCGCAGTATGCGGATGGTGAAAGACCTGCTCCAGGCTGAGGCGCAACGTGGAATGACCGTCTTTATGTCGACTCATACCTTGGGCGTGGTCGAAGAAATCGCCGACCGGATTGCGGTGATGAGCGACGGTCGGCTGCGGTTCTTGGGCACCGTGTCAGAGCTGCGCGAGCAAATGGCGATGGCCCACGGTCCGCTGGAATCAGTCTATCTAAAACTGATGGCCGAGGATGAATCCTCGCGGTCGTCTACCCATTCGCCAGACGAGCCAACCCAGCCGCATAATCGAGCAGCGGAACTGAGAACACCGTGAATGAGTCTGCACGACAGCACGATTCGCGTCCTACCACATCGAGTGAACAGCAATCCCAAGGTTTGTGGCGTCTGCGCAGCCGCATTGTGCGAACATTGGCCAAAAGGCTGTTGTTAGAATCTCGCTTGCGGATCACCTTGGTGATTGCCTTGAGCCTTGTCTTTTGGTTCGGTATCTACTGGCTGTTTTACGATGGCTACCAGTTCTTGGCCGAGCATGCCGGCACTGAAAGCGGCATCTACTTACAAACAATCAGTGCGATTTATAATGTTTTCTTTGCCTCGCTGATGGTGATGCTGGTCATTTCATCAGCCATTATCGTCTATGGAGGAATTTATCGTTCGTCGGAGACCCAGCTGCTGCTCACGCTGCCAATTTTTGACGATCGGATCGTGCTTTATAAATTCCAAGAATCACTACTCTTTAGCAGTTGGGGTTTCGTGCTGCTAGGCAGCCCCATGCTGGTTGCCTATGGGGTAGTGTCGCATGCGCCTTGGTATTACTATCCACTTCTGGCGCCGTTTTTAGGGGCATTTGCCTATATCCCTTGTGCGGCGGGAGCGATCGGCTGTTTTCTGATTGTTCACCGCGTACCACAAATGCGAATGCGCCTGCTGGCCGTACTGCTGACAGGCATGCTTTTTGCCAGCTTGGCCGGGGTGTGGCTGGTATTGGGAAACCAAGAGAATGACATCCTGACAGCAGAATGGTTCCACGAAACCATCGCGCGGCTGCAATACAGCGAGCACCGGTTGCTACCCAGTTGGTGGCTAACGAGCGGCCTACTCGAATCGGCCCGACGCCCCAGCATCACCCAAGTTACTCACCCTGTGGTCGAAGGGATGAAGTTTCTCGTGTTGCTGCTGACCAACGCGATGCTCGCCCATGTGGTGCTCTTGAGAGTTGGCGGCCGCGTGTTGCGCTCCAGCTATAGCGGAATGAAAACCTTGCCTGCCCGTGGCAAGCGGCCACGCCCAGGCTGGTTGGAAACGCTCATCCTGGCTCGCGCTCCATTCATGTCACGCGCCATGCGTTTACTCCTGGTCAAAGACTTGCGTGTGTTTCGGCGCGACCCGCTCCAATGGTCTCAGTTCCTAATTTTCTTTGGCCTGCTGGCACTCTACTTTGTCAACATTCGCCGCCTGACCTACGACGCCAACTATGCCGCTTGGGTCAATATGATCAGCTTCTTGAATCTGGCGGTGGTCGGGCTGATTCTCTCGACATTTACTACCCGTTTCATCTTTCCAATGATTAGCTTAGAAGGCAACCGTTTCTGGATTCTTGGCTTGCTGCCGGTTGATCGCGATACGATTTTGTGGGGGAAGTTTGTCTTTGCTGCCCTGGGCTCGATGATTCCTAGCACCATTCTTATTCTGCTAAGCGACATCATGCTGGGGATTCCCTGGTTCATTTTAGCGGTTCATCAATTGATCTGCGTGCTGCTTTGTCTGGGGCTTTCAGGCATTGCCGTTGGCCTGGGGGCTCGGATGCCCGATTTGCGCGAACGTTCGCCGGCCAAAATCGCTGCCGGCTTTGGCGGCACCTTGAACTTGGTGCTTAGCGCTGCTTTTATTGTAGCCGAGGTGATGCTGACCGCTCTGCCTTGCCACTTCTACATCGCCGCCAAGAACGCTGAACTAGGCAACAGTGCTCTGGCTCAATTCCCTTTGGAAACCTGGATTGCAGTCGGGGCGGCGGCCGCCTTGGTGCTCGGCGTCGCGGCTACCTGGATTCCGATGCGGATGGGACTACGGGCATTCCGGGCGATGGAGTTTTAGGGAGAAGCGGTCGTTGTTTTTAGGGTTCCCGGCGACGCGTCGCCGGGAACTTTGGAAAATGACCGAGGCTCGATGGGCGCAGTAATTTTTGGTGGCGGCTTTCTCGTGTGTTTTCTTTTGGGGGGCACACTGACGGTAAACTGGTTCCCAAGCTCTGCTTGGGAACGAGAGAATTCTATGGCACGGGCTGAAACGACCACAATCCGTTACTGCACCCTGGCGGGGCCGACTCTTGATCGAAACCAGTTTTTCGGCGATAAGTAGAGTTCTTCTCGACTCGCAATTCGCCTTTCTTCACTCGTACTGGACTCCCAAATATGAGCCAAGACCCTGTTGCGTCGTCTGATTCTTTGTCCGCCGAAACCGATCGGGTGGTTCCGAGCCAGTACATTTATCCGTTTATTTTGGTAACCACCCTGTTTGCTCTGTGGGGATTTGCCAACGACATTACCAACCCGTTGGTGCGGGCTTTCAAGGAGATTTTCTTGATCAGCAACGCGCAAAGCAGTTTGGTTCAATGGGCGTTCTATGGCGGCTACGCCACGATGGCAATTCCAGCGGCTTTGATCATCCGTAAGGTTTCCTACAAGTCAGGTATCATTATCGGGTTGCTGCTCTACGCAATCGGCGCGTTGCTGACGATTCCAGCCAGTCAGCAGGCGAATTTTAATATCTTTTTGGTCGGCTTTTACGTGCTGACCTTTGGCTTGGCGTTTCTCGAGACGACGGCCAATCCATATATTCTCTCGATGGGGCCGATGGAGACCGCCACGCGGCGGCTGAACTTGGCCCAGGCATTTAACCCGATTGGCTCGCTAACCGGCATGGTCGTGGCCAGCACCTTTATTTTGCCTAGTTTGCAGGTGGCCGAATTTCGTACGAACGAAACCCAAGCTCATCCGGAATATGCCACGATGCTGCCGAGCGAAGTGGACGGTTTGATTACCGAGTCGTTAGAAAAATTTGCTGAAACGGAACCTGAGGCACACCAGGCAATGGTGGCCCACGACCTGTCCGTGGTCCGCACGCCTTATGTGGTAATCGCTTTGATTGTGTTAGCCGTGTTGGTCATTTTCGTGGTTTCTAAAATGCCAGACACAGGCCACGAAGAAGAGAAGATCAAGCTTGGCGCTTTGTTCAAGCACCTGCTCTTCAACTTCCACTACACTGGTGGAGTGATTGCTCAGACGTTTTACGTTGGCGCCCAGATCATGTGCTGGACATTCATCATCCACTATGGCATGACGCTGATTGGCCTGAGCGCGGCACAGGCACAAAACTGGAACATCCTGGCGATGAGTCTCTTTCTGACTAGTCGCTTTATCTGTACGTTCATTCTCAAATATCTCCAGCCGGGCTTACTGTTGGGGATTTTGGCCATCGGCGGCACATTGCTCACCCTGGGCGCTATTTTTGTTCAGGGGATGCCTGGCTTATACTGCTTGGTTGGCGTGTCGGCCTGTATGTCGCTCATGTTCCCCACGATTTATGGCATCGCACTCGACGGCCTCACGCCCAACGACGCCAAGCTTGGTTCGGCCGGTTTGATCTTTGCGATCGTGGGCGGGGCGTTCATGCCTCGTTTTCAGGGCTCCATTATCGACGGCGCGGGAATGACGGTTGCCGGCCAGGCGCTCGAGTCGGTGCGCGTTTCGTTCTTTCTCCCGGTTGTTTGTTTCGTAGTGATTGCGATTTACGGTTTCCTAGCCCACACGTTGGATCGCAAGGAGCACGCAACCGCTTAAGAACGTGTTTTCAATTCAGTCATTCCAAAAACGAGAGTTGGTCAGGCCAGTTGTTTTCTGAAAAGTTTCGCGAGCGGTCACCGACCGCTGCTACTTGAACAACCTGGAAAATGTAGAATGACTGACATTTGTTTTTGTGTGCTTTTGTAGGGGGCCCCGGCGACGCGTTGCGTCGCGGCTAGGGGTAAACAGAAGCTTGCAACCTTTTCAGAAAAAATGAATGTCATCGCCTACGAATACTCTGACAGCCGCTCCCAACTGGCAAGAATTGCTTCACCGCCTTGGGCAGGTTCCTGGCAAGCAAAATTCTCACAAACGTAAGCCGTCGGTTGGGGGCCGCTAGTCGATTTTCCAGTGAGCAGGGAAGTGAGTGCCCCTGGCATCTCATGTTCCGAATTCGGCGGGCACAAAGCGAGCACGTGATTCGGCAAGAAGCGACGGCGCAGCTTGCTTAACAGGTCAGCCGTTTCCGCCGCTAGCGGATCAGCGGTCAGGACAATTTCCACAAACGGGCCAAGCTGCATGTCGAGGGCCAGCAGCAATTGACCGGCTGCCATCGAGTGTTGTTCCATCATGAACCCGCCAGCCGATAGCGTGTTGTGTGATGCCTCGATGTAGTCGGAACGACCGGTCAAACGGCCCAAACGCCAGAGTGCCGTGGCCGTTAGGCTATTGCCACTGGGGGTGCTGCTGTCTTGAAAATCTTTGGGCCGGGTAATTAACTGCTCTTGGTCCGATGCGGTGAAGAAAAAACCGGCCGACGTCGGATCGGCAAACAGGTTTAAGAGGTCGTCTGCCAAGCGGACCGCCTCGTCGATCCACCTCGCTTGGAAATCGGCTTCGTAAAGCGAAATGAGCGCTTCAATCAACGCGGCATAGTCGTCCAGATAGGCCTCGACGCTGGCCTGACCAGCTCGCCAGCAGTGCAGCAAGCGGCCATCAGCCCGGCACATCTGGTTCAAAATAAAATTGGCAGCATCGGCGGCCGCCGCCAAGTAACGGGGCTCGTCCAACACCCCGGCGGCACGCGCCATGGCGTCAATCATCAAAGCATTCCAGCTTGTCAGCACCTTATCGTCCTTGCCTGGCGGAATGCGCGTCTGCCGGTGGGCCAGAAGCTGCTGGCGACTGTGGGCCAACTCGTCTGTCAGTTCGTTCAAGTCGCAATCAAGCAACTCGGCACACTGCGCCAAGGTTTTGGGCAAGTTTAAAATACTGGCCCCTTCAAAATTGCCTTCAGGCGTCACGTCGTAAACGGTCGCAAACGTTTGACCAGCCTTGGAACCCAGCACTTCATGCACTTCGTCGACGGTCCACACGTAATACTTGCCTTCGACGCCTTCGCTATCAGCATCTTCGGCACTGTAAAAGCCGCCGGCCGGATCGGTCATCTCGCGCAACACATAGTCGAGCGTTTCGCGGACAATGCAGGCATACTGTTCAGCCTGACAAACTTGATAAGCTTCCAAATACACGCGAGCCAGCAGAGCATTGTCGTAAAGCATCTTTTCGAAATGTGGCACCAGCCACCGTTCGTCGACCGAATAGCGGGCAAACCCCCCGCCCAGATGGTCGTAGATGCCGCCGGCCGCCATACGGTCCAAAGACAACCGGACCATGTCCAACGCGCCAGATTGCCCCTGACGTCGGTAGTGGCGAAGCAGCAGCTGCAAGTCCATCGCGTGTGGAAACTTGGGCGCTGGTGAGAAACCGCCATGGGTGAAGTCAAACTGGCGTTCGAGCGTGGCGGCTGCCTGTTGGATGAGCGCGCCCTCGAGCGTAACGGTCGCCTTGGGCGATGGGCTGAGCGACTCGATGCGAGCCAACAGTTGATCGGCGCTGGCGAACAGCTCGTCTTGCCGCTGTTGCCAGGCATCGGCAATTGCCTGCAAGATTTCGCCAAAGCCAGGCATGCCCATTTTCGCCTGGGGCGGCCAGTAGGTGCCGCCAAAGAACGGTTTTGCCTCGGGCGTAAGAAACACCGACATCGGCCAACCACCACGACCCGAGATTAACTGAACCGCTTGCATGTAAATTTGGTCCAGGTCGGGCCGTTGTTCGCGATCAACCTTGATCGGCACAAATTGGGTATTCAACTGTCGGGCGATCTCCGCATTTTCAAAACTTTCTCGCTCCATCACGTGGCACCAATGACAGGCGGAATAGCCAATCGACAGGAAAATCGGGAGCTGCTCGTCCTGGGCCTTCGCGAGCGCTTCTGCTCCCCAGGGATACCAATCGACCGGATTGTCCTTGTGTTGCAGCAGATAAGGGCTGGATTCGTCAGCAAGTCGATTGGCCATGAGAAAACCAGATCCTATTTTAGGGCGCACAGAGAGGTTGTTATTCAGACACGATTGCTATCTTCGAGCATCGACTGTCTGCCTGCAACCATCATGCGGGCTTGTATTTGTGCTGGAAGCTCTCTGTCCATTGACGATCAATGGTGAGTTTTGCGTTAGAAAAACCGTTTTTTAAAGCCTGAAGCGAGGGGCGAAGGAATTATTGGGTGGCTACGCAATTCCTTCGCCCCTCGCTTCAGGCTTTAAATCCACACCCAAGCAGAGCTTGGTAACAAGGCTAAAGTTGCGCATTTCATCGTTTCGCAGAGACTCGGCTCCGAACGCAACGAAAAAGAGGGACAGACACGGCGATTCATTTTTTCAATTCAGGAAGTTGAACAACCTCATCCATTTGAAAAACGGATTGGCCTTGGGGGTGTCGGGCCAGATTTTCTGGCAGCTGTCAATCCCTCTTAAATTTCAGTACAAATACAAGCCCGACGCGCAAGCGAGGGAAGAGGTTCCACTCAAGTTC
>JANQPJ010000036.1 GCA_028289525.1 Pirellulales bacterium | reverse complement strand
GAACGACTGAAGTTGCTTTTTACTGTGGCGGACGACACCTAGTCTTCACCGGGATTTCTCGACGAAACATCACCACGCATTTTGGTAATTTGCTCTAATGACGAATTCCCGCCAATTGCATGTTCGCCTCCTCTTCCTCTCACAACTCGTGTATTCTATTAGTATCCGTCTGCAAGGCGGATTATAGTCAGAACTTTCGGTAACAGCGGTCGGCGGCCGAAACGCGAAACAGGCAGGTTTTACAGATTCTCAGAAACGACCGTTTTTTAACCCACGTTTTTGGAGCTGAAGCTTTTCAAAGAACCATGAAAACACGCTCGACTACGATTCTTACCGTCCGCCACGGCGGCCAGGTCGCCCTGGGAGGCGATGGGCAAGTCACCTTGGGCAACTGCGTGGTAAAGGCCGACGCAATGAAGATTCGCCGCATGCTCGATGGTCGGGTAATGGTCGGCTTTGCGGGGGCAAGTGCCGACGCCTTTGCGTTGCTCGAACGATTTGAAACCAAACTGAAGGACTACCCTGCCAACGTGCCCAGGGCAGCCACGGAACTGGCCAAAGAGTGGCGCACCGACCGCGCTTTGCGGCGTCTGGAAGCGTTGATGACGGTGGTCGACCCTTCCACCACGCTGTTGGTCTCTGGCACTGGCGACGTGATTCAGCCGACTGACGGCATTCTGGGGATCGGCTCTGGCGGAAATTACGCCACCGCTGCGGCCAGGGCGTTGGTCGCTCATTCGCAACTCTCGGCAACCGAGATCGTGCAAGAAGCGTTACAAATTGCTGGCGACATTTGCATCTATACGAATCAAAACATCGTGGTGGAGGAGCTGGCGTGCGAGACTTAACCCCTCGTCAAGTAGTCGAAGAACTCAACCGGCACATCGTCGGTCAAGACGATGCCAAACGGGCCGTGGCGATCGCGGTGCGCAACCGCTGGCGACGGCAGCAGCTTTCCGAAGAGATGCGCCGCGAAGTTGCCCCCAAGAACATTTTGATGATCGGGCCAACGGGGGTCGGTAAAACCGAGATCGCCCGTCGACTAGCCAAGCTGACCGGCGCGCCGTTTATCAAGATTGAAGCCACCAAGTTCACCGAAGTGGGCTACTACGGTCGCGACGTCGAGAGCATGGTTCGCGAGTTGGTCGAAAATGGAATTACCCTGGTGATGGAAATGGAACGCCAGGAGGTGGAAGAAGACGCCCGACGTCATACCGAAGACCGGCTGCTTGACCTGTTGGCTCCGCGCCCCACTAGCATTGACGTCGGGGTCGATGCGGACGATTCGGCTGGGCGTTATGAACGTACGCGTGAAAAGATGCGGGCGATGCTGGCCGGAGGCGAACTGGAAAACCGGATGGTCGAAGTCGCGATTGAACAAAAAGCAGCCCCCATGATTCTCGGTGGCACCGGTGCCGACCAGCAGATGGACTTTGACTTTCAAGGCATGCTCGAAAAAGTGCTGCCCAAGAACGTCATCCAACGTGAGATGACCGTGGCCGATGCCCGCAAAGTCCTCTTCGAACAGGAATCCGAGGCCCTGATCAACCAGGAAAAAGTCCATGCCCGTGCGATCGAATTGGCCGAAAACTTGGGCATGATCTTTTTAGATGAAATCGACAAGGTGGTTGCCAGCGAAAGCAATCGAGGGGCTGATGTTTCGCGCCAGGGCGTGCAGCGAGACTTGCTACCGATCGTCGAAGGCACCACCGTCCAAACCCGTTATGGTTATGTTCACACCGACCACATTCTGTTCATCGCGGCCGGCGCCTTTCACAGCACCCAGCCCAGCGATCTGATGCCGGAACTGCAAGGCCGGTTCCCCATTCGGGTTGAGTTGAACGATCTGACTCAAGAAGATTTCGTGCGTATTCTGACCGAGCCGAAAGGGGCGTTGACCAAGCAATATCGGGCTTTGATGAAGACCGAAGGCGTCGAAGTGGAATTCACCGACGACGCCGCAATCGCCTTGGCGAAATATGCCTTTCAAGTGAATCAAACCGCTCAGAACATCGGGGCTCGGCGACTGCAGACGATCATGGAACGGCTGCTCGAAGAACTCAGCTTCGAAGCCCCCGAGATGAAGATGGGCCGGGTTGAAATCAACGCAGCCTATGTCCACGAGCGCCTCGACGAAGTGACCAAGGACGAGGATTTGAGCAAGTTTATTTTGTAATCGAGCCGATGCAAGCGTAAGTGTAGCGTTGTTTCGCCGCAAAACTTCAGAAATCAAAGCGTATCAGACGCTACAGCCACATCACCCCCGGCAGAGCCGGTGGCATGAAGAAGGCCCCTAAAGCAAGTTGCTTTTTACCATAGCGGACGCAACCTAGAGCAGCTTTCAGGTTTGTGTAGCGATGTTTCGTCAAGAAACATCAGAAAAACCAGAGTCACGCCCGCTATCGTCCCGTGCAACTTGCACTAGTTTTCGCCGAGGTTTTCCGACGAAACACCGGCACGCATTTTGGTAACTTGCTCGAAGGCATTGATTGAATGGCCGATTACACAACTGAGCTTCAACGGGCTGTACAGTGGCATCAGGCAGGCCAGCTCGATGACGCACAGGCAGAGTATGAACGGCTCCTGCAACAATATGGCCAGCAGCCTGATCTATTGCACCTCATGGGGTTGGTCGCCTATCAAACTGGCCAGCCGGCCAAAGCGGTCGAGTGGATTCAAAAAGCGGTTGCTAAACAGCCTGGGGCTGCCGTGTTTCATGCCAATTTAGGCGAGGCCTATCGAACACTGGGCCGTTTGGAGCAGGCTGAGCAAGCCTTGCTCCAGGCGATTGGGCTCGACGCTCGTCTGGCGTCGGCGCGGAATAGCTTGGGGGTCGTATGGCGGTTGCAGGGCCAACTCGATGATGCTGTTCGTCAGTTTCAACAGGCACTCGAAATCAATCCCCGCATGGCCGAACCGCACGTCAATCTGGGGCTCGTCTTGCGTCAGTTGGGGCGGCACGACGAAGCCTTGGGACACGCCCGGCAAGGGGCCGAGATGGCACCAGGCGATGCTGCTGCTCAGAATAACCTGGCCAATTTGCTCAAAGACGAAGGCCAAGTTGACGAGGCAGTGCGACGTTATCAAAAGGCCATCAACTTGAAACCGCGGTTTGGCCAGGCTTATGCAAACTTGGCATTTGCTAAAACATTTGCCGACTGTGAAGCCGATGACAAGCTGATCGCCCAAATGCGTCAGGTGCTTGAACAAGGAGACCTTCCTCAAGATGATCGGAGTCACCTGCACTTTGCGTTGGGCAAAGCGCTCGACGATCTGGGACAGTACGACAAGGCATTCGAGCATCTGAGCCAAGGCAATCGCCTGGCCGGAGTTGCGTTCGACCGCAAAGGTTTTGCCCGGTATGTAGAGGGAATCGTTGCGACGTTTGATCGCAGTTTTTTTCAACAACAAGCCAGCCACGGCTTGGCTGAGCAAGAGCGGCGTCCTATTTTTATCGTGGGCATGCCACGGTCGGGCACCAGCTTGGTCGAGCAGGTGTTGGCCAGCCACGCCGAGGTAGAAGGGCTCGGCGAGAGTGTGGCAATGGCCCAGGTGATCGCCGGTTTGCCACGACGGTTGGGCGTGGAGACAGGCTATCCTGGTTGTTGCACAGAGCTGACCAGCATGGCAGCCAGCCAAACGGCCGACGAATATTGGCGACTGATCGACGGCAATCGACCGGTGCGGTTGGTCGACAAGATGATGACCAATTACTTACACCTGGGGCTAATCGCAGTGATGTTTCCCCAGGCACGGATTGTCCACTGCCGGCGCGATCCGTTGGACACATGCTGGTCGTGCTTTTTACAAGATTTTAGTCACCGGCCAGCCCATTTGTTTGATCTGGAAGATTTGGGGTTCTATTACCAACACTATGTGAAGGTGATGCAGCATTGGAGCGAGTGTTTACCAATCGAAGTATTTCGCCTTGAGTATGAAACGCTCGTCGAAAACCAGGAAGCCGAGACGCGCCGCTTGCTTGAGTTTTGTAGGCTCAATTGGGATCCGTCGTGCCTTAATTTCACTGCCACGCGTCGCACGGTCCGCACGGCCAGCAGCCTCCAGGTGCGACGCCCGATTTCTGCTCGATCGGTGGGCCGCTGGCGACGCTACGAAAAGCATCTCAGTCCGTTGGTCAAGGCACTTGAGGATCTGATGGTGAGAACACTCCCATAAGATCGTGGCGACTTAGAGCAAGTTGCACGGGACTATAGCGGTCGTGCCTCTGGTTTTTCCGATGTTTCTCGACGAAACATCGCTACACAAACCTGAAAGTTGCTCTAGAGCGAGTCGCTCTTTACCGTAGCGGGCGCGACCTAGTTTTGGCCGGGGTTTTCCGACGAAACACGAATACGAATTATCCGAAATTGCTCTAGGTATCGTCCGCCACGGTAAAAAGCAACTTGCTTTAGGCCGTTTCGATCGGCGGCAGCTCCACCCCATCCAGGAAACTGACCAACGGGCGGCACCGATAGGGCTGTTGCAGTTTACGCACCGCCTTCGATTCGATCTGCCGCACACGCTCTCGCGTGACCGAGAAGATCTTGCCGACCTCTTCCAGCGTGTAGGCATACCCATCGGCCAGGCCGAACCGCAGCCGAAGAATCTCTCGCTCGCGATAGCTCAGATGGCTCATCACTTCGGCCAAACGCTCTTTCAAGCTTTCCTGATGCGTTTCGTACAGCGGATCGTCATCACGGTGATCTTCCAAAAATTCGCCGAAGTAGCTGTCGTCATGATCGCCTACCGGTTGGTCGAGCGACAACGGCTGTCGGGTCATCTTCATAATGCAACGCGTATCTTCCAACGGCAGCCCTGCCTGAGCGGCGGTCTCCTCGGCACTCGGCTCGCGGCCAAA
>JANQPJ010000035.1 GCA_028289525.1 Pirellulales bacterium | reverse complement strand
TGTGTAAAATGCCTCCGTTAAGCGCAAATCCCGTGCCGAACACGATTGGGTCAGGTCTCTTTGATTGAACGGGGGGGAGCAGTTCAATCGCCCGGCTTGCCGAATCAAAGAGACCTGACCCCTTTTAACGAACTCAAGCGATTAGAGACTCATTTTGTGGGATGTGTTGAGACTTGTGGGATGTGCTGAGATGCGTCATTTCGAGCACCCCCTAGCCGCGCTCACGACGCGTCGCCGGAAACCCGGAGAAATCGCCAAAAACACTCAATTTTCTCGATTCGGATCGTGTTTATTTCAGGTGAAAAAAAGCCGTGTTGACTGAGGGCGAGAACTGGTTATCTTGGGCATGAAGTGGGTAGCAGTGGGGAAAAATGGCAATCCAATTGCCGGTGGCACCAAAAACAAGGATTCGAAAAGCCGGTTGTTTTCAAAAAGTCTGTAAAACGACCTTGTTTCGTGAGTGGTCACCGACCGCTGCTACCTTTAAGCACGATCAACTTAGAACTCCTGAGCAATGTTTCTTACCGGTACATTTCACCGCTCGGTCGACGAGAAATTCCGCGTGGGGATTCCCAAGCCATTGCGCGAAGCGATCGAGTCGGGTACTGGTGGGGTGTTGTATGTAGCGCCTGGCACCGATGGCTCGTTGTCGCTCTATCCCGAAGAGGGTTTTTCCAATTTGGCTGCCCGACTGGGCGAAGTTTCGCCGACGGCTCGCCAGGTACGCGACTACACACGTCTCTTTTTCGCTCGGGCATGCCGAGTAGAGCTGGACAAGCAAGGCAGGATACGAATTCCTCAGGAGCTGGCAGAATTGATTGGCCTGGGGCGAGATGCCGTGTTGTTGGGAGTCCACGACCACTTAGAGCTTTGGGATCAGCAGCAGTGGAAACATTATTTAGAAGACCGCCAGGGCCAATACGACCAACTGGCCGAGGCGGCGTTTGGCAATCCTGGTGAGGTGGTGCCGGAGTCATTGCCAGCAGGTACTTCGCTGCGTGTACCCAAGTAAAATTCCCTTTAATTTTGGAACTTGTTGGAAGTGAGTTTGGCTGTTGACGGTCGCCGGCCACCGACCGTTGGCGCAGACGCGGCACATGCCACGCGACGCGTTTAGACAGGCAGCTCACTCGACAACCCGGGGCATGGAAGCCGACCGGGGTAGTTGCCGCGGCTCAAGTTGTCACCGCCAGGTGGTGCTAGTACTGCGGGCGCCAAGCCAGCACAGGCACAGGGAAGTGCCTGGGCGCGGCGCAATTTCCTCTTGAACGAAACCGGCGGTCTATCTAGGGTGTCGCAGCACGTATCGGTACTGGCCGACGAGATCGTCACTTGGTTGCAACCGCGGCCAGGCGAACGGCTGGTCGACGGAACCTTGGGTGGCGGAGGGCACACGCGGCGGCTGGCCGACGCGGTGGGGCCCACCGGGTTGGTGATTGCGTTGGACCGCGATCCGGCCGCCATTCAGGCTGCCGAGCGACAGCTCGCCGGAAGACCGATCTTGCTGGCTCAATCCAATTTTTGCGAGATCCCCGAGGTACTTCAGCAGGTTGAAGTCGAGCAAGTTGATGGAGTGGTGCTCGACCTGGGGCTTTCGAGCGATCAATTGGCCGATCGAGAACGTGGATTTAGTTTTGATTCCCACGGCCCACTCGATCTGCGATTTGATCCCGACCAGGGTCAGCCGGCTTGGGAGCTACTGTCGCATCTTTCGCAAGAGCGGATTGCCGACTTGATTTATCAATATGGAGAGGAACGATTTAGCCGCCGGATTGCTCGCCGGATTGTCGAACGGCGGCGGCAGGGAAACCCGATTCGCACGGCCGCCGAGCTGGCCGAGATTGTGCGTCGATGTGTTTCCAGCCGAGAAAAAATTGATCCGGCAACACGAACCTTTCAAGCCTTGCGAATTGCGGTGAACCAAGAGCTAAAATCCCTGGAGGTGGCACTTAAAACGTTACCTGATTGCCTGCGACCGGAGGGGCGATTGGCGATTATCAGCTTTCATTCGTTGGAAGATCGACTGGTGAAAAACGCTTTTCGCGACGACCCTCGCTACGAGGTACTAACCCGACGGCCAGTTCGTCCGAACGACAAGGAAACGTCCGCCAACCCTAGGGCACGCAGCGCAAAACTTCGCGTCGCGGCCCGCACCCCACGATCGACCACCATCTAAAAAACCACCACCAACCACTCACCACCTACCACCTACGAATAGCCATCAGCCTCAAGGAGGAGGCGCACCATGGGCAAAGAGACGAAAATCGGGCTCGGGATTATCGTGTTATTGTTGGTCGTGCTGGCGGCTGTGCTGGTGCGGCGACTCAACGGACCGTCGGCGCCGCCGAAGGCCACGATTGCCGGCGACAGCAAGGCGCTATCCAGCACGAAAACGGCGGCCAACACGGTGGTCGAAGAGGAGCAACCGACACTGTTGCAGCCGAGCACCGAGAACGATTTGCCGGCTTATCGCCAAACCAAGTCGTCGACCGGGCAGCGTTGGCAGTCGAGCAGCGACGACAGCCAGACCGACGCGGTCACTTCACGGCGTTTCATGCCAGACGATCCGAGCACAGACAGAAGCCCTCCAGCCGACTCGGGGCGAACTTATTCCTCCGGTGGCCGCTATCGCGATTCCGGGAGTTCCAGTCGCCAGGCGGCGAAGCCAGTGGCATCGGACCGTTCGACCGAACCGTTTAACCCCTATTCTAGCGAGCCAAACGTCGATGCGTTAGAAGAACCTCCACGCCCGCTGCTCCCTTCTGGCGGCGCCACTTCGCCTGCCGTTCAGGATCGACAGACCGGTAGCCGGCGTTACAATTCGGCTCAATTTGTTCCGGCTGACGATGCTGAGAGCCGTTACTCGCAGCATCCATCGCAAGAGGCCGCCTATCGGCAGCAGTCCCAGGCACAGCAGCAGTTGACCTTGCCAGAACTTCCTGAACAAACCCATCGGCAAGCGAGACAGGCAACCCAACAGTTCCAGCAAAGCACGGTCACCCCAGCCGTGACTCCGGTGGTTGAGCCGACCTCCGCCCCGACGCCAACGACAAATCGTTTTGCCAGTCAGCCGTCCTATCGTCCGAAGCAGCCGTTGCGCAAGAACACCGGCACCTACTACGTCGAGCCAGGCGACAACTATTGGAAGATCTCGGAGAAGCTGTACGGCACTGGCAGCTATTTCAAGGCGCTTCGCGAGTTGAATCGCATGACGATTCCGGTGCCCAGTCAGTTGAACGTAGGCGACAAGCTGGAGACCCCGCCGGCGCAGGTATTGCACCAAAAATACGCCTCCCTGTGTCCGAAGCCACGGACTAAGAAGCCTGGCACCCCGTTGGTTTCCACGGTTAGCCAGCCCACCCCTGGCGGACGCACCTACTTGGTCGAGGAGGGCGATACGCTGTTCGACATTGCCAAATTTGAGTTGGGTGACGGGAGTCGTTGGCCAGAAATTTTTCAGTTGAACCGTCGAGCGTTGGGCGACGACATCGACTATTTGCAGCCAGGCACCCGACTCAGATTGCCAGGTGGGCCGTCCACCACGCCACCGGTAGCTCGCGATCAGATTACCAGGCAGCCGAGCAACGTGTTGCGACGTTAAAGGGCGAAGTGCGAAGCGTACGAAACCCAAGGTTTAGCGAGCGGCCACCGGCCGCTGTTTTTCGTCGTTCCTGCCCACATTGACACAGGGTGCCGCTGCCCCTATCCTGGAACTTTTATAATTCAATCTATCCGCACACGAGTTCTGCCATGTCGTTTGTTTCCGAAATCGTGAAGACGACGATTCTACGCAGCTAACGGCCCCCGGGGACGGCGAACTGGCAAATATTCCATCCAACCGAGCCCTGAGGCCCCGCCGGCTTCAGGGTTTTTTTGTTGGCCGCGAAAGCGGGACAGGCACGAATGGCATGAACATCTTGGTAACCCTCTAGCCGCGCTCACGACGCGCCGCCAGGATCCCAGCACTCGGATTTCTTACCCCCCCCTAAAACCAACCATGCGACGTATCCAAATCTACGACACCACGCTTCGCGACGGCAGCCAAGGCGAAGGCGTGAGCTTTTCGCTCGACGACAAGCTGCGGATTGCTCAGCGGTTGGACGAACTGGGAGTCGACTACATCGAGGGCGGTTATCCGTTGTCGAACCCCAAGGACGCCGAGTTCTTTCAAAAGGTGGCCGAACTCAAGCTCCAGCACGCCAAGGTATGTGCCTTTGGGATGACCCGACGACGAGGTAAAACGGCCGCTGAAGACATCGGCATGCAAGCGCTCCTCAACTCGGGTGCGCCGGTCACCACGGTGGTCGGAAAAACCTCGGCGTTTCATGTGACCGAGGTATTAAGGGTAGCGCCAGAAGAAAACCTGGCCATGATCCGCGACAGCGTGGCCTATCTGGCCGAGATGGGGCGCGAGGTGATTTACGACGCCGAGCATTTTTTCGATGGCTGGAAAGAAGACGCCGAGTATGCCCTGGCCACGATTCAAGCCGCGGCCGCAGGCGGCGCTACGGTCGTCGTGCTATGCGACACCAACGGAGGTTCGATGCCAGAAGAGGTTGCCGATCTCGTGCGTCAGGCGTCGGCCAAGCTGGACGTTCCGGTCGGGATTCATTGCCACAATGATTGCGAGCTGGCGGTGGCCAATTCGTTGGCGGCGGTCGATGCCGGCGCGGTGCAGGTGCAGGGAACCGTCAACGGCCTGGGCGAACGGTGTGGTAATGCCGATTTGATCTCGGTGGCGGCCAATCTAAGCCTGAAGAAGCCGGGCTACCAATTATTGCAGCCTGGCTCGATCGAACATCTGACCGAACTCTCGCGGTTCGTTTATGAAACGGCCAACATGCACTTTCGGGCGAACCAGCCGTTCGTCGGCCCGAGCGCCTTTGCCCACAAAGGCGGCATGCACGTCCACGCGGTGAATCGGGCCGCCTCGAGCTATGAACACATTCCGCCGGAGAAGGTTGGCAACGAGCGGCGCGTGCTGGTGAGCGAACTTTCGGGGCGTTCGAACATCATCGCCCTGGCCACCAGGCAAGATCTACAGCACGATCGGGCGTTAATGGACAACGTCTTGGCCCAAGTAGTCGACTTAGAGGCCCAGGGCTATCAATTTGAAGCAGCCGAGGCTTCGTTCGACTTATTGGTGAAAAAGTGTGCTGGAACCTATCAGCCGCATTTTGAGCGGATCAAGTATCACGTCAACGTCGAGACGGATGCCCAGGGTCGAACGGTGACCGAAGCCACGGTCAAACTTCGGATTGGCGACCAAGTGCGTCACGAAGTGGCCGAAGGCGACGGCCCGGTCAATGCCCTCGACGCCGCCTTGCGCAAGGCGCTCAACGGCGCGTTTCCCGCGCTCAACGACATGCATCTAGTCGACTACAAGGTGCGCGTCATCAACTCCGAAGCCGGCACTGCCGCCTGTGTGCGCGTGATCATCGAAAGTCGCGATCAAGACGATGTGTGGGGAACCGTAGGCGTCCACGAGAATGTGATCGAAGCGAGTTGGGACGCCCTGCTCGATAGCATTGAATACAAACTTTATAAAGACGAGACGAAGTCCGTATGACCGCCGAGACCCTGCCAAAACATTACGATCATGTTCAGGCACAACAGCGTTGGTATGCCTTTTGGGAAGAGTCTGGCTATTTTCATAGCGAGCCCGATCCGGATCGCAAACCGTTCACGATTGTGATTCCACCGCCCAATGTGACCGGAGCGCTACACCTGGGCCATGCTCTGAACAACACGCTGCAAGACATCCTGATTCGCATGAAGCGGATGCAGGGCTACAACACGCTGTGGATGCCTGGTACAGACCATGCCGGGATCGCCACCCAGGCAGTGGTCGAACGACGTTTGCTGGAAGAAGAGAATCTTTCTCGACATGACTTAGGCCGCGAGGCGCTCGTCGAGCGGATTTGGAAGTGGAAGGCTGACTACGAAGCTCGCATCCTTGGGCAACTGAAGCAGATGGGCTGCAGTTGCGACTGGCAGCGTACGCGATTCACACTCGACGAAACCTGTGCCCGAGCGGTTCGCCACACGTTCTTCCGGCTGTTTGCCGAAAAGCTGATCTATCGTGGCAAACGGCTGGTCAATTGGGACACGTTTTTGCAAACCGCGGTGAGCGACGACGAAGTGTTCCACGACCCGGTCCAAGGCCACTTCTGGCACATCCGCTACCCAGTTGTCGACCCTCGCCCCGGCGAGCCGGAATCGGTCGTAGTCGCAACGACCCGACCTGAGACGATGCTCGGCGATACGGCCGTGGCTGTGCATCCTGACCCGGCCGCGGCGCTCGAGCAAGTCGTGGCCGATTTGGACGCCCGCCTGGCCGCCGCTGGGGAGAAAGAACGCGATGCAATCGCCGCCCAACGCGACGCGGTGCTCCGACAGCGCGACGAGCAACTTGACCGCTTGGTCCAATTGCGCGACATGGCGGTCGACGGACGTCAGGTACAACTGCCGCTGACCGATCGCGCGATCCCGTTGGTGGCCGACGTTTGGGCCAAGCCGGAGATGGGCAGCGGTTGTGTAAAAATCACTCCGGCCCACGACCCGAACGACTACGAGGTTGGGCTCCGGCAACAGTTGCCGATGCTCAACATCCTGCAACCAGACGGCACGCTCAACGCCCACTCTGGCGGCTACCAAGGGCTCACGATTCCCCAAGCTCGCGAGCAGGTGGTGGCCGACCTCGAGGCCCAAGGCCTGCTGGTCGAGGTCGAAGATCGTGAAATTGACTTAGCCCATTCCGATCGGTCGAAAACTCCCATCGAGCCGCTGCTGGCCGACCAATGGTTTGTAAAAATGGACCGGCTGGCCCAAACGGCCATTGACGCCGTGGAAGACGGTCGGGTGAAAATTTTTCCAACCCGATATCGCAAAGGCTACCTCGACTGGCTTGGCGAAAAACGCGACTGGCCGGTTGGCCGCCAACTGTGGTGGGGACACCGGATTCCGATTTGGTCGCAGACGGTCGCCGACCAGCAGATGCTCGAAAAGCTCACCGTACAGCTTGACAAGGATCCGGCCGTGGTGGCCGGTCAGGCGGTTTATCAGCTTGAAGACCAAGCCAGTGAGGACAGCCCGATCGTGATTCAGGTGTGTGTCGACGCCGGGTGCGAGGGGGCCGAAGCCCGGTTGGCAAGCCTGGGGTTCGAGCAAGATACCGACGTGTTGGACACCTGGTTCAGTTCGGCCCTGTGGCCCCATTCAACCCTGGGCTG
>JANQPJ010000041.1 GCA_028289525.1 Pirellulales bacterium | reverse complement strand
AGCGTTTCGCGAGCGGTCACCGACCGCTGCTATCCCCCTCTGGAAATTCAGGATTCTGCTGTTGGAAGCTGGCCCGGCGGAGTTGGCCGCAGGCGGCGTCGATTTTTTCGCCTTTACGGTGTCGAAATTTGACGCGAATGCCGGCTTGCCGAACGATTTGGCCAAATGCTCGTTGGGCTGTCTCGTCCGGTGTCTGGTAGGGCAAGCCGGCCACGGGGTTATAGGGAATCACGTTCAGCAGCGCTTCGCGCCCGGCCAACAACGAGGCCAAGCGGCGGGCGTGCCGGGGCGAGTCGTTCACGCCGCCCAGCAACACATATTCAAAGGTGAGCCGGCGGCCTGAAACCTGAAAGTAGTGGTCGGCCTCGTCCATGATTGACTGCAGCCCGATGTTGCGATTGACCGGCACCAGTTCGTTACGCAGTTCGTCGTCGGGCGCATGGAGCGACACGGCCAACCGGTATCGGCCCGACTGGTCGGCCAGGCGTCGCATGGCTGGGGGCAGACCGACCGTGGAGATTGTGATTCTTCGGGCACTGATTGCCAGGCCGTCTGGGTGACTGATTTGGTTCAAAGCCGGCAACAGCCCGTCCAGGTTGGCCAACGGTTCACCCATGCCCATCACCACCACATGGCTCAGGCGTTCCTCTGGTCCTAGTAAACGGTTGAGCAACAGTGCTTGTTCTAGAATCTCACCGGTCGAAAGATTGCGATCGACCCCGTTGAGGCCACTGGCGCAGAACACGCAGCCCATGGCGCAACCGACTTGCGTGCTGATGCAGATCGTACGCCTGGTAGCGTCTCGCAACAACACACATTCGATCTGTCCGCGATCGGCCAGCTCGATCAGCAGTTTTTCGGTGCCATCCTCGCTTTGCTGATGTCGGACGGTTTGCATGGTCCACAGCCGGAACTCGTCGGCCAGTTGGGTTCGCAACGCTTTGGGTAAATCGGTCATGTCGTCCCAGGCACCTGCCCGACGAGCGAAGAGCCAGCGCCGGACCTGATCGGCCCGAAAGCCCGGCTGCCGATGGTCGTCCAACCAGACGCGAAATTCGTCGGGGCCAAGATCGAGAAAAGCAGCAGGCATGGTGCTCAGATCCGCAAGGTGTTCAAACCGTACCGCCATCTCAAACGGTTGTGAAACCCCCGTCCTGGTAGTAAGGCCTGGGACCGTGTCGGACGGGAATGGTGGAATTTCATTCTATTGTGGCTGAAAAGAGAGTAGTCGGGAAGCCGCTTGGGCTGCATAATAGTCGTTATCCTGATCCTCATGGAGCCTCCACACATCTGGTGGCCTTCCAAAAAGCTACCCAAACATTGCGGCCTGCACGCGTTTTGAGCGTTTGAGTTGTGTGCAGCCCTGATCGAATGGTTCTTGCATGGCTGATCCCAACCCGATTCCCGTTGCTTCACCGGCCGTTGAACCGATGTCGGCATCGACTAGACTGATCTTTACCTTGGGGTTGGCCGGTGTGGTGTTGTTGGCCTTGTGTTGCACAGGCATTGGCCTGTTGCCGTTTGTTTTGACACCGCCGAAGCACGGTTTGCCGATTTCCGATCCGGTCGAAGTCCTGCACACCGGCTACGAGATTGTCAACATGCCGGTGCCGAGCTTTTTTCGTCCGCGCGGGGCCGACGACAATCGGTCCGACAGCTTGCCGGAGCCAGCCACAGGCATCGTGCTGTTCGAGGGCCGCTCTGGCGATGGTTTTGTGTTGCTGATTCGGTGCAGGGAATTGACCGCTGAACAGCAACCCAAGGTCAAGGCTCTGGCCGACAAAGTGTTGCAAGGAATGCATACGTTCCAAGAGCCGATTGAGGTTTTAAACACCGATTCGCTCAGTCCTGAGAACCAAAGAAATCGGAAGTCGTTTACGATCGCACGTGGCATGGGCAAAAAGTCAGCGGCCGAGCAGTGGCAAGTCGAGGGGCATTTTGTTGGCGTGCGAAGCATGGTGTATCTGCGCATGCACGTTCGCCTGAGCCGCATGGGAAAAGACAAACTCTATCGCATGTTAAGCCAGATGGAGTGATCGCTCGATGATCTTGGCGACCTCACCGGCCTGAAGCTGGTCAACAAACGCGGCCAAGTCTGAATAGATCTGATGGCTCAAGAAACGCACGGCCCAATTGTGCGCCAAAGGGCTAATCGACAGCACGACCTTGCCTGCCTGATGGGCTTCCCACATTTCGATGGCCGTACCCATCGACGCCTCGGGTAGAAACGCCAAGAGCACGTCGACCTCCCGACACATTGCGTTATGATGGAAAAAGACCTCGCGACCCTGTGCGTCGTCGTACTGAAGCGACTCGCCGTGGTCTGCCAGCGGATCGTAGACCTGCGCCTGGGGAAGATGGATCGCCAGTTGGTCTTTAAGCACTTGGCGATAGTCCTGGCGATGGAGCAACGCGTCGACATACGATCCTTGCATGATGCCGGCTAGAAAAATTTTCATGCCTCGGGGCTTCCTCAATCGTCTGTGTGCGGCAAATATTTCTGGTGTTTTGAAAACCACTCAAATACAAGCCCGACGCGCAAGCGAGGGAACTTGAGTGGAACCTCTTCCCTCGC
>JANQPJ010000421.1 GCA_028289525.1 Pirellulales bacterium | reverse complement strand
GAAAGTCTAGTCGTTTCGCGAGCGGCCGCCGGCCGCTGCTTTTTTAAAAAAACGACTTTGCAGTTTTCCTCCCGCCTCAAGCAGCTATCATCGCTAGCTGCAGGAAAAAAAGGACATTCTAAAATACCCTCTTTCACCCAAATCCAGTTATATCACCATTTTCTTATCAAACACGGATTCAAAAGGATTGTCTGGATTGATCCACAGTGTACATGAACCGTCTTCTGCAATTCGCTCGTGAAGATATGTGTTGGCCGCGTCCTCGCTCTCAAAGCCGGCACGTGACGACATCGGGGTTACCGTGAACTCCTGGCCCTCATGATTGAATCGACACAAAAGCCTGAATACCCATACATACCGTAGTTTGGCACCCTGGTGTGGGAGACGCGCTTTTCGAATTTCAATGTCGTCACAACGGGCTGCGACCTTAATCCAGGCTGCCTGTCTGTAGCGCGCCGCATAAAGTCGGCCAAGGACTGCGACCATCAACCCAAGAACACCAACTCCAAGCACAGAAACGTGTGCGCGCTGGGTCAGGACTAAAAAACAGGAGACAAGAAATAATACAGCTCCCCCCAGGCCGGTCATGAGAGATAGCCAAGTATTGTATACCTTCTCAACTCGGCCCTGGCCTTGCCATGGGATCCACTGAATACGCCACCCAAAATTATTTCCTAAATCCTGAAGGTGCCGTAGCTTTTGTTCGATACCCATTGTTCAACCGGTTTTGATGTTCGGGAGGATATTCTGCTTTTCCTACTCACCTAACATCCCTTTGCCACGCAACAGTTTGTGATAATGCTGCGCAAAGCGATGGGCTTCGTCACGAACGTATTGTAACAGCCGCAAGGCAAAGGCGTGCCGACTCAGCCGTAACGGCTCGCTCTCGCCAGGCAGAAAAATCTCCTCCTCACGCTTGGCCAGGCCAAGCACACATGGCGGCGTGATTTGCAACTCTTCAAACGCCGCCATCGCTGCGTTCAATTGGCCACGGCCGCCGTCAATCAACAGGATGTCGGGAAACGCGGCGCCCTCGGCATCAAGCTTGGCAAAACGTCGCGCAACCACCTCACGAATGCTGCCAAAATCGTCAATGCCTTCAACGTGCCGAATACGGAATCGGCGATAGCCGGTTTTAAACGGCAAACCGTCGATGAACTGTACCAAGCTGGCCACCGTGTCGCTGCCGGCCAGGTGAGCAATGTCAATCCCTTCAATCGTGCGCGGCTTTTCTGGCAGCTTGAGCACTTTTTGCAATCCGGCCAGGCCCTTCTTCGGGTCGACGTAAAACACCTCGGGCTGGGCATGGGTATCGAGTTCGCCACGTTGGTCAAGCGTCTCTAGCAACCGAATCTCGTCGCGCAGTCGGGCGGCCTCTTCGAAACGCAGCTCCTGCGAAGCCGTGGTCATTTGGCCGCGCATCTCACGCAATACTTTTTGCTTCTTGCCTTCGAGAAACATCCGCAACCGCTTAATGTCGCGACGATAATCCTCCTTGGAAATCCGCACGTTGCACGGCGCGGTGCATTGGTCGATCGACGCCAACAAACACGGCCGGAACCATTGCCAGCGGGCATCCTGTTCGTCGATGTCGAGACTGCAAGTGCGGAACTTGAAAATCCGCTGCAACACTTGCAGCGCTCCCCGCAAACTGCCAACACTGGCAAACGGACCATACAGTTTCACCCCCTGCTGGCGCGGCTCGCGGGTAATCTCAACGCGCGGAAAATCTTCCCGCGTCGTAATCTGCAAATAAGGGAACGTCTTGTCGTCTTTCAGCTCTTGGTTGTACTTCGGCTGCACGTCTTTGATCAGCCGCGACTCGGCCAGCAGAGCGTCGACCTCGCTATCGGCCGGCAAAAACTCGATGTCGTGGATCTCCTCGACCAAGTGTTGGGTACGGCGATCAGCGGCCGCGGCAGGTAGAAAATAGGTGCTCGTCCTGGCACGCAGGTTTTTCGCCTTGCCGACATAGATCACACGACCCGCCGAGTCGAGCATCAGGTAGACGCCTGGCGTCTGAGGGAATTGACGCGCTTTGTCGGCCGCGCGTTGGAACCACTCGGCCTGAGTTTTCGGCAGCTCGGAAGCGTCGTTGTCGTCGGACATCAAATCAGCTTCCCCGGCGACGCATCGTGAGAGCGGCTAGAGACTACTCGGTTTCATCTCAAACAAATACAAGCACGAAGCGCAAGTTTTGAAGTTGCGTATTTCCTGGTTGGTCTGCAGCATTTTGTTGTGAATTCCCGAAAATACAAGCCCGACGCGCAAGCGAGGGAAGACGTTCCACTTAAATTCCCTCGCTTGCGCGTCGGGCTTGTATTTTTCATTCAGGTGTTTTTAAAACAAGGTCCGAGAGATTCACCTGGCGCAAGCCTCAAGCTTCTGCAAGCGCCGCCAAATCCGTTTTCAACTGTTGCAAACGTTCGGCCTGCTGCTGCTTGATCGCGTCGAGATCGTGGATGTTTTCAGCCGGCTCGTAGGTAAACATATAAAACTTCACCTTCGGCTCGGTGCCGCTGGGGCGCACGGCAACATACGTCCCCGGGGCTTCGAGATCCAACAACACCATATCGCCTTTGGGACCATCGAGCGGCTCGGACGCCTGACCGGGCACGGTGCGAGTCTGCTGCAAATAGTCACGCACGGCCGCCACCTTCAGGCCGGCCAGTGTTTCTGGCGGGTTTTCGCGCAGGGCCGCCATCAACTGCCGCATCTTGTCCATCCCGGCGGCCCCTGGCATCACGACCGAAACCAGGTCTTCAGCATGATAGCCATACTGCCAGTACAGGGCATCGAGCTTTTCATGGATCGTCTGGCCTTCGGCCTTGAGCTTGGCCGCCACGCCGGCCAACAACATCGCGGCCGCCGCGCCGTCTTTATCGCGAGCATAGTGGCCCAGCAAATAGCCGTGCGATTCCTCGCCGCCAAAGACAAAATGCTCTGGCCCCACTTGGTCCATCACCTGACCAATCCACTTAAAACCAACCAACAGGTTGCCGTGGGTCGCGACTCCATAGCTTTCGCCAATTCGGGCCATCATGTCGGTCGTGACCAGGGTTTTTACCAGATAGTCGTCGCCAGAAAGCGTGCCGGCCGCTTGGCGGCGTTCCAACACATACTCGGTCAACAACGCGGCAATTTGATTGCCGGTCAAGGTCGCCCATTCCGAGTCGGCCGTTGTGGTCAGCGGGGCGGCAATGCCGATCCGGTCGCAATCCGGATCGCTGGCCAACACCAAATCGGCCCCAATCTGTTTGGCATATTCGATCGGAGCCGTGAATACCTGAGGGTTCTCGGGATTGGAAACATGGCCTGGCACATTGGGAAAATCGCCGTCGGGCGCTTCGTGCTCTGGATAGATCGTCACGTCGTTGAAACCAGCGGCCGCCAACACCGGACAAACGGCCGTCGCCCCCACGCCATGCAGCGGCGAGTACAACACCTTAAGATCGCGAGGGCCTTCGAGAGTGCAGGCTGCTACGGCCTGGACGAAAGCCGCGTCGACTTCCTCTTGGCAGGCGACAATCCGACCGTCGGCGACCGCTTCGTCATACGATGCCCGCTCGATCTCGGCCACTTCGTTCACACACGCGATGATGCCTGCATCATGGGGCGGCACCACTTGGCCGCCGGTCGACCAGTAGGCTTTAAAACCATTGTCGCTGGGCGGATTGTGGCTGGCGGTGATCATGATGCCACACGAACATTTCTGATGGCGAACCGCAAACGACAGCTCCGGCGTGCTGCGGACCCCTTCGAGCAAAAAGACCTGAAAGCCGGCGGCGGCCATGATTTCGGCGCTCAGTCGGGAAAATTCTTGTGACCGATGTCGGGTGTCACAAGCGATCGCACAACGCAACTCGCCAGAATCGCAATGCTGCTTAACATAGTTGGCCAAGCCTTGCGCGCTTTCGCCCATGGTCCGGTTGTTGATCATGTTACAGCCGATCGGATACATCATGCCGCGCCGCCCTCCGGTGCCAAATGGGATGACCGCACAAAAGGCGTTGTCCAATTCGGACCACTTCTCTTCGGCCACATGCTGGATGACCGTGGGCTGATAGTCGGCATAGCGCGGCTCGGTAAGCCATGGGCGGATGTTTTCGACCGAGGCCGAGGTGAGTTGTCCGGCAGCCTGGGCCGCTTCGAGGGCGGAAATCGCTTCGCTAGGGGTCATGAGATACTCTGGC
>JANQPJ010000416.1 GCA_028289525.1 Pirellulales bacterium | reverse complement strand
CCGACGCGTAAGCGAGGAAAACAGCCAGAAATACCTCGCTTACGCGTCGGGTTCGTAGGCCGTTAAACCTTCACTAATTTGAAAAACTGATTGGCCCTGGGCGTGCCCCCGAGCGGATTGACGACCGACAAGGACTCTGCTAGCGTGTTTGCAGCCCCCCCCTCAATCAAGGAGAATCCTGAATGGCTAGTGAAATTCGACGTGGCACCCTGCTGTGGGCAAGCTTTTTAACCCTAATCGCCGCTGGCGTCGGTTTTTCAGTGCGCGGGGTCGGCTTGCTGACCGAATGGGCTAACGCGTTCGGATTCACTTTCAGCGAACTGGGCGGCATCACCGGCGGCGGCCTAGTCGGTTTTGGCGTGGTGATTTTGCTCGCCTCGCTCGTTGCAGATCGGGTTGGTTACAAAGTGCTCTTGCTGTTGGCCGGCATTTTGCAAATCGCTTCCTATCTGTTGACGATCGCGGCCCCAACGGTGTTTGCCGCCGGAGGAAAAGACCCGACGTATTGGTGCCTGTATTTGGGCATGTTCATGTTCTCTGTTTCGTGCGGCCTGTGCGAATGCGTCATCAACCCTCTGGTGGCCGACCTCTATCCGGAACGCAAAACACACTACCTCAACGTGCTGCATGCCGGCTGGCCGGCCGGGTTGGTGCTGGGCGCGGTGGTCGGCCTGACCATGGGCAGCATGGCTTGGCAGATTCAGTTGGCAATGTTCCTGATTCCTGTCGTCTGGTATCTGCTTCTGGTCATCGCCAACCGTTTTCCACAATCGACCGCCTCGGCAGCCGGGGTATCGTTCGGCACCATGCTCAAAGAGTTTACCTCGCCGTTGCTGCTGTTCCTCTTGTTCCTGCATGCTTGTGTTGGCTACGTCGAGCTTGGCACCGATTCTTGGATCGCCTATGTCACCGAGCGGATCGCCGAAGGACAAGGCATTTATCTGTTTATTTATGCCTCGACCTTGATGTTCTGCTTGCGATTCGTGGCAGGCCCCATTGTCGAAAAGATCAACCCCCTGGGTCTGCTCTGCCTGTCGGCCGCACTCGGGGCAACCGGTCTGTACCTGATCGGTTCGGTCAAGGGGGCCATCATGGTTTGGGTCGCGGTCACCATTTATAGCTTTGGGAAGACCTTTTTGTGGCCTACGGTGCTCGGCGTGGTGGGCGAACGCTTTCCACGAGGCGGCGCGGTGACGATGGGCGCGGTAGGGGGCGTTGGCATGCTTTCGGCAGGGCTACTTGGCGGTCCAGGGATTGGGTACAAGCAAGATTACTTCGCCACACAACAAATCACCGCCGAGCACCCTGAGACTTACGAGCGTTACAAATCGGCTGACGAAAACAAGTTTCTCTTCTTCCCCCCGGTCCAAGGTCTTGATGGTGTCAAGGTTGGCGTGCTGCTGGACGATGCCAAGACGTTGACTCATGACGTGGAAACACTCCAAAAAGCAGGCCAACTTGCCGATAGTCCGCTCCAGTCCACGTTTGCTTGGTGGAATGCGTCTGGATCGCCCAACAAGACCGCTGACGAGCCAATCATCGTCGAAACCCGCCTGCTCGGTGGGCAGCAAGCCATGAAGGCCACGGCACTCGTGCCAGCGACCATGTTTGTCGGCTATCTGCTACTGATGATCTACTTCGCAGCCCGAGGGGGCTACACCCAAGTCGAGATCAGCGACTCCAATGGCCAGACGCACGAAACCGACGTCCATCCTTCGGCCGAAGATGCCATTGAACAAGACAAAGAGGGGCCCAGCAGCGGACAGGCCTAGACGCGGTGGAGGGTTCGACGCGGTGGAGGGTTTAGGGTCGAGGGTGGAGAGAACGCGCTTGTGCGGGATGATGACTGTCGTTATCGAGGCCACATTTAAAGGACTCGTGGGAACTGTTTGCTCTTTCTCCCCTGAAGCCTGAAACACAAGCGAAGGAATTACCGCGTTAAAGCAAGTTGCTTTTTACTGTGGCGGAGGACACCTAGTCTTCACCGGGATTTCTCGACGAAACATCACCACGCATTTTGGTAATTTGCTCGAAAGCAAGGATCGGATAATTCGTAGTCATGTTTCGCCGGAAAATCCCGGCCAAAACTAGGTCGCGCCCGCGATGGTCAAGAGCGACTCGCTCTAGCGTTTGCTCTCGCCAGCCCCGTTGCTGGCTCCGGTTTTGTTGCCGCGGCCACGACCGCGACCGCCACGCCCTCGGCCTCGCGAGCGAGGACGCGCAGAGGTCTGTGAACGGTTTTCGAGGTTCGCGTCGACCACCACGCCAATCGTCTCCTCCCAGGTTGGGATATTACGATGGCTGGGGCGGGCCGGACGATCGTCGGGCTCGGAGGACTCGTCACGATCTTCTACGTCGTCTGGCAACTCAGCCGCTTCGGCCGATTCAGCCAGCATCTCCTCGGTTGCCTCGGCCCCCGTGTCCTCAGACGGTTCGCCAGGCGTGCGGTTGCGCGAACGGCCTGACCGACGGCGGCGACGACGACGGCGAGGGCGTTGCTCCGACGAGTCAGACTCGGTCTCCGGCTCTTCCGCTTCGCTTTCCTCGCTCGACGTGACTTCGGACTCCGTTTCGCTGGCTGTGTTTTCCTTGGTCGCCTCGTCGCTGGAACCGCGCCGTCCTCGACGACGGCGACGACGGCGACGACGCGTCGGAGCTTCTTCCGCCGATGGCTCGGCGACCTCAATCTCTTCGTCAACGATCTCGGCCAAAAACGGCGGTTCTTCCGCCGGGTCAGTAGCTACCGTCTCGATCTCAACAGTCGTCGCCTCTTCTTCGACTCCAACCGGCGCCGTAGCGATCGGTTCCTCTGCCTGAGGCGGCTCCGGCTCACTCGGCGGGACAGCGACCCCAAGCTGATTGGCCAACTGGGACCAATCGGTCGTCGCAGCCGGTGCCGGCGGCTTGGGCCGATCCTTAGGTTTCCGCTGGACCGGCAATTCAACCGAAGGAGCCGGCTCAGGCGTTGGAGAAGCGACCGGCTCGGCCCCTAGCTCCGAGGCCAGCGACTCCCAATGCGACTTGGACGATTTTGATTGCGGTTCAGATTCAGATTCAGACATCGCTTGACCAGAAAGGAGAAATGCGTCTAAAACGGCGAAACCGTTCAGTATACGGCCCGTCTTCGCCCCTGGAAAGGCCACGTTCTTCAGTCCTTGGAAAGTTGGAAATTGGACATTCCTTGTTGGATATTGGATATTCTTCTCCAGCAGTAAGGAATAAATATCCAATGACAGTCGTTCCAAATTTCCTGGTAAATCGATAGCAGCGGCCGGTGGCCGCTCGCGAAACAGCTAGTTTTCTCTCGTTCCCAAGCTCTGCTTGGGAACGCTCTGTTTTTGAAGCTCTGCTTCCTTGACGCTTCGAGAAGCGTTTGTTCCTGATCGGAGACCCCATC
>JANQPJ010000415.1 GCA_028289525.1 Pirellulales bacterium | reverse complement strand
GATGGGGTCTCCGATCAGGAACAAACGCTTCTCGAAGCGTCAAGGAAGCAGAGCTTCAAAAACAGAGCGTTCCCAAGCAGAGCTTGGGAACGAGAGAACTCTATGACACGGGCTGAAACAACCACAATCCGTTACCGCACCCTAGCCTCAACCTAGCCTTCGCCTTGCAACCAGTTCAGGCTATAATAGGTGGCTTAGAGATTCCACCATCCATATTTGTTCGAGGACACTTTCTCGATGGCCTTGTTTGGTCGCAAGAAGCGGTTGATGGACTACGCCAGTTGCGCTGGCTGAGCCGGCAAGCTGCCCCTGGAAGGGACCACGCAGGTCGTGCGTGGGCTGCCGACGTTCGATGACCCGAACTTGATCGTGGGGGCCGAGCATTTTAGCGATGCCGGGGCATACCGCCTGCGCGATGATCTGCTGATTGTACAGTCGCTTGATTTCTTTCCGCCGTTGGTCGACGATCCGTTCTTGTTTGGCCAAATTGCCGCGGCCAACAGCCTGTCGGATTTGTATGCCATGGGGGCCCAACCCACCACCGCGCTGAACATTGTCGGCTTTCCCGACGACCAACTCGACTTGGCCATTTTGGGCAAGATTCTACAAGGCGGCGCCGAACGAGTGATCGAGGCCGGAGCCGTGGTGGTGGGCGGCCACACGGTGCGCGATGCCGAAATCAAATACGGTCTTTCGGTCACCGGTCAAGTAAAACCTGAGCGTCTGCTGACCAACAGGCAAGCCATGCCCGGCGACAGCCTGGTGCTAACCAAGGGCCTTGGCACCGGCTTTGTGACCACGGCCTATAAAGCGGACCAGTGTCCTGAGGCCACGTTGCGAGCAGCGACCGATAGCATGGTTCAATTGAATCGCGCCGGCAGCCAGGCGGCCCAAACCGTCTCTGCCCGAGCGGCGACCGACGTCACCGGATTTGGTCTGGCTGGCCATGCCTGCGAAATGGCCGAGGCGAGCGGAGTTACTCTGGCGATTACCCTTGACCGGCTGCCAACTCTCCCTGGCGTCGCCGAACTGATCCGCACTGGGAAATATGCCACGCGAGCTAGCGCCACCAACCGGAGCTACACGGAATCCAAGATGCGGATTGCCGCCGGGGCCGATCCAACGCAGCTTGAATTGTTGTTCGACGCTCAAACCTCTGGGGGCTTGCTGATTAGCGTGGCGCCAGAGCATGTCGATCAGTTGATTGACACAGCACGCACCGCAGGAGCGATCGCCGCCTGCCAGATCGGCTCAGCCCTCGAGCGCGAAGACGCGACGCTGATTGTGGAATGACGCGGCGTTTTAGACGTCTTGCAGCGGTAGTAGCAGCGTTTGGTGACCGAAGCGCGAAACACCAGAGCTTCCTTCAAAAGCGTTCCCAAGCAGAGCCTGAGAACGCGAGGCAGCAGCGGCCGGTGGCCGCTCGCGAAACAGCTAGCTTTCAAGCTCCCCAAAAAATCACTGGCCTCGCCAATGATCGTCTTTGGAGCGACTTCAATTAAAAAAATTGGGAACGAAATTGCCGGCCGAGCGTCTAATGCTCAGAGAGAAGTTCCGTCTCTACCGTTTCTATTCTCACAAAATTCGCTAGCCCCTTGTGCAACGGAGATTCCGATGCCTTTCCCCGTGACCCGACGCTGCTGTTCTTACTTGGCGCTACTCGTGGCAACCGCTCTTTCGCCAAAAGTTTCCCTGGCCGAGACGAGTTTGCCAGCCATCCGGCACGCTCTGGCGGCCAAAAACTTTCGCCAGGCGGCTCAGTTGGCCGATCAGTATTTGGCCGCTGAACCAGCGCACCCAGACCAGGCGCGGTATCTCAAAGCTCTAGCATTGTTCGACCTAGGCGAACATGCCCAGGCGGTGGAGGCGGCCGACGGGATGCTGACGAAACACGCCGATTCGGCCTGGCAGCACAAAGCGGTGTTTTTAAAGGCTACCGCGTTGCTCCAATTAAGACGCTATGAAGAGGCCGAAACGATCTACTCCACCCAGGCTCGCCGCCTGCTAGACGCCAAACGAAAACATACCATTGCTGGAGTGGTAGTACGATTTGCCGACGCCTTGGCAACTGAACCAGCGGCCAACGACTTGGATGCCCCCAAGCCAGATTTCCAGCGATCCTACAATCTATACAAACAAGTGCTGTCGATGGAGATCGACCGCTCGTTGCGCGATACGGTGATGTTCAAGGCCGCGGGAACCATTGCCAAGCTGGGCAATCATCGCCAAGCGATTGAAGATTTTCGGGCTTATCTGGCTGAATTTGATCCCGACTGGACCGGCCCAGTGGGATCGGTCGAGCGGATGCGTGGCCAGAAAAAGGAAAACCCACCGGTGGCCGGCCAAAACATCCTGAAGGCCTATCAACGCTTGATCGAATCGCAATTGGCGGCTGGCCAACTAGCCGCGGCTCGTCAGAATGCCGAAGATTTGATCCGGCGATTTCTGCCTGAGCAACTGCCACAGCTCGCAGGCCAAGCCAAGTCGGTCTGGCGCGACGCGCACTGGCAAATTGTCCGTAGCTACCAGTTGCCCAATCCTCAAGCTCAGCAACTCCCAGCAGCAGTTCAGGCAGCCCAAAAGTTTTTGGACGCCGCGCCCGACCACAGCTACTCGGTCGTGGCTGCCTGGTGGATTGCCCAAGCATATCAAAACCATGGCCGCAGCGACGCAGCGATTGCCGCATACCAGGCCGTGCTGCAGGGCGTCGGGTACCAACTGCCGGCAGGCGAAGCAGCCGCCGAGAAGCTGTCTGATCTTAAAAAATCGCCCTTGGAGTTGAAGGCTGCCTGGAGCAAGCAGGCGTTATTTACCATCGGCCAGATTCGACTGGCTCAGAAAAACTATGCCGAGGCAACCCAGCGGTTTGCCGACTATGTGCGTCGCTGGCCGCATGGCCCACAATGGTCGGCTGCTCAACAACAACTCATCAACATCGAGTTTCTTCAAGCGATCGACGCTGTGGAAAACAATCGGCATGACGATGCCCGTGCGCGATTTCATCAATTCCTGTCTGCCCATCCACTCGACGCTCGGGCAGCCCAAGTTCATTTTCTGCTCGGTCAACTGCATGTCGCCCACGCGGAACACCTTGCCCAAGAGGACCGCGAGCAAGACAAAAAACAACACACCGAGACGATTGCCGCTGCCCATCGCGAAGCGATCGGCGTTTGGGAACATCTGGTCAGCAAGTACCCCAACACCGAACAATCGTCACTCGCTCTCTACCGGATTGGGATGATCTACGAGGAACAACTCGGCGACCTGGCACAAGCCCTGGCGGCCTATCGCCGGTTAACCTGGGGTTCCCATGCCAGCGCCGCGCGGGGCCGCATTGCCGTGATGACTCAAAAACATCTTGACCTGCTGACCGAGCGCAAGTTTCACACCGACGAAACGGTGCGCGTGCGGCTCTCTACGCGCAACATCGAAACCCTGACCATCAAACAATACTGGCTCGATTTGGAAGCCTATTTTCGCAAAACCCACCACACGACCGGCGTCGAAAGTCTCGACATCGCGTTGATCGAGCCGGATAAAACTTGGGAAATCAAGGTAAACGGTTATGCAAAATACCAGCCGTTAACCCAAGCGGTTGAAATCCCATTCGACGAAAACCAACCTGGCGTCTGTATTATCAACATCTCGGAAGACGATTTGGAAGCGACCACACTGGTCATTCGTAGCGACCTGGATGTGGTGCTGCAGGCAAGTCGTCGCGAAGCCCTAACACTGGTGCAAAACATGCGCACCGGCCAGCCGGCCGTCGGCGCCAAGGTGCTGCTTTCCGACGGCAAAGCGGTATTTGCCACTGGCGCGACTGGCGACGATGGAGTTTTTCGAGGCACGTTCGAGGAACTGAAAGATGTCGAAAAACTACGCGTGTTCGCCATCCAAGAAGGCCAAGTGGCCTCGAACCTCGGCTCGCTCAAAGGGCTGCAACGGTCGACTGGCCTGACGCGCAAGGGGTATCTCTACACCGACCGGCCCGCCTACCAACCGGGCCAAACAGTTCATCTGCGCGGCGTGCTGCGCGAGGTAAAAGACGGCTCGTACCACATTGCCGCCGGGGCCAAGTATGACGTGAGTCTTGTCGACCCGCGCGGACGCGTTCTGCACGAGGAAACCTTAACGCTGTCGAAGTTTGGCACGTTCGCCCTGTCGGCGCCGCTCGATCAGTCATCGGCCACAGGCAAATACACGATCCAAGTCCGCCCCCATCAAAAAACCTCGCCGGTCGACTCCAGTCATTTTCTGGTTCAGCCCTTCCAGTTACAAAAGATGGAACTGGCAATCGACTTGGCCCAATCGGTGGTGTTCCGTGGCGAAACGGTCCAGGCAACGATTCGCGCCACGTATGCCTGGGGACAACCAGTGAGCGAACAAGCGATTCGCTACACGCTGCCCGACGGGCGAGTGTATGTCGAGAAAACCGATGCTCAAGGTGAACTGACGATTGAGTTTGACACCTCGGGCGTTACCCCGCCTCAAACGCTCAAGTTTTCGGCAACCATTGAAGGCGAGAACGTCACCGCGCGCCAAGTGGTCCACCTGCCCCACTTTGGGTTCAACCTTCAGGTTAAACCGGCGCAGCCATTGATACTCTCCGGCGAATCGCTGGATGTGGTGGTAACGGCTTCCGCGCCAGACGGCGCGAAGATCGCCCAACCGGTCCGATTGGTGGTGCTGCGCCGTGAGGCCTCGAAGCCCCACCCGGTTCTGAGCCAAGTGCCCTGGCTACGTCGCCCTGCCCTGCCGGCGGTCGAGGTGACCGTCGAGGAACACCAGCTTAAAACCGATGCCAAGACGGGGCAGGCCACCCTGCGGCTGACGCTCAACGAGGGAGCGAACTATCTGCTGCGCGTCACCGGCGAAGATCGTTTTGGTCAAACCGTTTCGACCCAAAGCCGCGTGACCGTGTCGGACGAAAAAGACGCCACGAAACTGAGGCTTTTCACCGATCGTGACACCCTAAAGGTAGGCTCTCAGGCGACCGCTCGGCTACATAGCCGACTTGACCAAGGCTTGGCGTTGTTGACCTGGGAAGGCGAGACCATCCTGAACTATCGCGTGGTTCCGTTCTCCCCTGGTTATACCCCCATCAGATTCGACGTTGACCATGCTCAGTTTCCCAACTTCCGTTTGGCCGCCACCGTGATGGACGGTCGCCGGCTACACACCGCCCAACGCGACTATCAGGTAGAACGGGAATTAAAAATCACGGTGAAACCCATAGCCAACGTTTTTCGCCCTGACTCGCCCGGTCGGGTTGAATTGCTTGTGACCGATCAGCTCGATCGGCCGGTCGAAGCGGACCTGTCGCTGGCGCTTGTCCAAGAGGCGCTCTATGCCATGTTCCCCGAACGTGTGCCGAGCATCCTTCCGTTCTTCCAACGCGATGCCCGTCGCCACGCCGAGTTTCGCCTGATGGCCAGCAATGGATTTACCTATCAAGCGATTACTCAAAACGTGATTGAAGAAGTGTTGGAAGAAGAGGAGCGGTTAGTGCGCCAAAACGAACGCCAAGAAGAACTGGCCCAGGCTCGTCAGAAACTCGACAGGCTGCGAGAGGTTGGAGGCCCTAGGCTGCGAGAGGTTGGAGGCCCTGGCTTCTCACGCTCTTCCGATGGACGATTCCAAGGATCTATGGCGACTCCTAAACCCAATGTGTCGATTAATGAGAGTAATTATGAGCCGTTTGCGGAGAACTCTCGGTTTTTGAGTGATTCTGTCTCGGAAGCAGCTGCCCAATCTGACAGGTCTGAGAGCCATCGAGAGTCAATAGGTCGCGCCACGTTGGCTCCGCGGCGCGAACTCCCTTCGGCTGGCTATTGGCTCGCGTCGGTCGTCACTGACGAACAAGGCCTCGCCACAGTCGAAGTGCCGATGCCTGAGACGACCACCAAGTGGCGGATCACAACCCGGGGTGTTTCGACCGAGACGCTGGTCGGCCAAGCGACGACCCATGTGATTACCCGAAAAGATTTTTTTGTGAACTTAAAAACCCCTCGGTCGCTGGTCGAAGGCGACAAAGTGCGTCTGCTAGGGCGAGTCCACAACCTGACCGATTACGCCGGCCCGGTGGAATTGGAACTGACACTCACTAGCGGCCAGAAAAAGTTCCAAACCTTGCGTGAAACGGTCGAAATCGCTGCCCAAGGCACCGCCGAGGTGCTGTTCGCGGAACTCGAAATCCCCGAGGTCGGTCGAGTGACCACCACCGTCTTGGCCGTCGCCGGCGAACAACGTGACGCCGTCGCGCGATCGTTGCCGGTGCGTCCTTGGGGGCTGGAATATGCTAGCAGCGACGGCGGCGTGGCCGATTCGACCACCGCCGTGTTTCTCGAACTGCCTAAGGGTCTCGAATATCGTGGACGCGAACTTTCAATCACCATTGGCGCCGACCTGAAACAACAGGTCATCGCAATGGCCTTGGGCGGACGACCAGTGCCGGTGATTGATGATGGTCGAGCGGTGCGTCGCATCGCTCTTCCGATTCCTGGACAGTCGCCAGGCAGCGAATTACTGGCCGCTGCCAGCGGGCTGGCCTATGCCCAGGCGGTCGACGCTACACAAGTCGACCAACAACGCCTTACCCATCGAGTGCGTGCCTTGGTCGGTTCGGTGGTCGCGACCCAGCGTGACGACGGCGGCTGGAGCTGGCACGGCAACGCGACCGATTTGTTCGTCACAGCGACCAACTATTGGGCGATGGTCGAAGCCCGTCGGCTCGGAGTCGTACGTCAGAACAAACCGATCGAGCAAGCGGAAAGATATCTACGTAAACGTTTTCAGCATATCGGCGCTTCGGACTACGACGCCAAGGCGGCCGTGTTGTTTGCCCTCTCCACCGGCGGGAAGGCAGATTACCGGCACGCCAATTCATTGTATCGCGAACGCAACCGCCTGGCGCCGCTGGCTCTGGCCCACACGGCTCTAGCCCTGGCGAGTCTCGATCGGATGCCGATGGCCCGCGAGCTAGTCGCCTTGCTGTATAAAAAGATTGAACCGGTGGAGAATGTAGTCCCCAAACGAGCTTCGGTCGCCGGCACCGATCGACGCCACTACCATCACTGGCTATCAAGTCGGCAGGAATCGACTGCCCTGGCGCTGCTGACCTTGATGCGCGTGCAGCCTGAGAGCCCACAAATTGCCGAACTGGCCGTGTGGCTACTCAGCGACCGAGGCTGTCACGGTTGGCAACCGGCCAAAGCCCGTGGGCCGGTGCTGGCGGCCCTGGGTGCGTACTTTGCCCGAGGGAAGTTTGCCGAGCACGACTACCGTTTAAAGATTTTGGTCAACGATCAATTGGTGACGACACTTACTCGTCGTGGCGATGCGGCGCCGCTCACCATCAGTGTGCCAACTGAGCAAATCGCTCCTGGCGAAAACACGATCAAGTTTGAACTCGAAGGCCAGGGAAGCTTTGCCTATGCGGCTACGTTGACCGGATTCTCTAGCCAATTCAAAGACCCGAACAGCTGGCAATATCCTCGCCCTCTTTGGCGCACCTATTTCCACGACCGGTTGCGTTACCGAGGAGTTCCGATCAACACCAATAGTTCTTCTCCGGTCAAGCATCTCGCCATCGGCCAACGGACTCGGGTTCAGGTCTATCTGGACAACCGCCATTTCCCTCGATACTACGTGATCGAAGAGCCATTGCCGGCTGGAGCAACCTTGGTCCCGGGCTCTCTGCAAGGCAATTTTGCCCATCATGAACTCGAAGATGGTCGGCTGGTCCTCTACTATCAGCCAAACAAATCGCCTCATAACTTCCATTACGAACTGGTCGGCTATGGTACGGGAACCTATCGCGTCGGCCCTACGATTCTGCGCGACGTCATGCGACCAGGACAAATGCGGCTGGGCAAGCCGTCGACCCTACACATTCTTCCCCCCAACGTCGAATCGGACGATCCGTACCAAATGAACGACGGTGAACGGTTCGTGCTCGGCCGTCATTATTTCAACGACGGACTCGATCAACAGGCGATCAACCACCTCTGGCCGCTGTTCGACCGCAAGCACAAGTATCAAGAGCGGGAAGTCGCTCGCATGCTGCTCTGGGTCTATACGTCCGAAAAGCACTATGATGCCCGCAAAGCCATCGCCGCCTTCGAAGTGCTCTCGGTCCGCCATCCACAACTGGTGATCCCGTTCGACAAAATCTTGGTCGTCGGCCAAGCCTATCACGACCTGGGCGAATTCGAACGTGCCTGGCTGGTCTACAAAGCGACGATTGACTCGAGTTTTATTTGCGATTCGTCGGTGGCCGCCCTGCTGGAAGACAACGGCCAACTGCTCGGATCGATCGACTATCAAGAAAATCTTTGGTGGCGCTATCCCGACACGCCCCAAGTGGTGGCTGCCCATCTGGCCCTATCACAGTTGCTGTACGAAAAGTCGGCGCAAGCCGACGAGCTGGCCAAACAAGACAGGCAAGTGCGTATCCGCCTAGACGTGCCGCCCCAGGATCCCCAGGCTAAGGAGGCAAAAGTAACCAAAGCTTCAATGCTGGCCAAGGCGATTCGGTTGTTGGACGAATTTTTGGCGATGTACCCCAAGAACCCTTTGGCCGATGACGCCGCGTTCAGCCTGACCAACGCCTATCTTGAGCTAGAGGACTATTCGACGGTGGTCGAACTGGCTGGAGTGTTTGCCGAACGGTATGCCGGGAGTAAGGAGTTTGCCACCGGGTTCCAGTACATGGCGGCGCTTGGCTATTTCTGGCAACGTGACTACGCCCCGGCGCTCAAGGCGGCGCAAGTGGTGGCAGGCGGCCAATCCAAAGACCGTGACTATGCCCGTTATATCCTCGGTCAAATCTATCATGCCCAAGATCAGGCGAAAGACGCCATCCATTGGTACGACATGGTTCGCAAACAATATGCCGATGCTCGCGAAGCAATCGACTACTTCCGCGAGAAACGGGTAGCGCTCGACGAAGTTTACCGTTTCTTGCCTGGCAAGCCGGTGAAGTTCGACCTCAAATATCGCAACATCGCCGAAGCCCAAGTCCAGGTGTTTAAGGTCGACTTGATGAAGCTCTACTTGAGAGAAAAAAACCTGTCGCGGATCGCCCAAGTGAACTTGGCCGGCATCGAACCGGAAGCCGTCTTAAAACTTTCACTTGGCGACGGCCACGACTATGTCGATCAAACCCGACCGATCAAACTCGACCTGAAAGACGAAGGCGCTTATCTGGTGATCTGCCGAGGCGACGATTTGTTCGCCAGCACCTTAGTGCTGGTCACTCCCTTGAAACTGGAAGTTCAGGAGGACAGCACCAGCGGACGCGTGCGAGTGAACGTCGTCGACGAAGTTCGCAAGTTGCGGCCCTCGGGCGTCCACGTCAAGGCGATTGGCACTGCCGATAAAACGTTTCGTGGCGGCGAGTCTGACCTACGCGGTCTGGTGGTGGCCGATGGAGTACGCGGCGTCGCCACTGTGATTGCTCGCGACCAACATGCCCGATATGCCTTCTATCGCGGCACCACCTGGCTCGGAGCCCCAAAGGACGTTGCCCCGCCAAAAAGCCGGCCACAACAGGAGGCTGACGAGTCGATCGACTACCGGCGAAACCTGGAGTTGCAAAACTCCACGATCCAACACGACAATTACAAAGGCTGGGACAAGCTGCGCCGCGGCGGCCAGAAAGGAGTCCGGATCCAACAAGCGCAATGACGCAGTGAAGGGTTTAGGGTGGAGAGAACGCTCTGACGTGTTGATGGGTGGTCGCTCGCGAAACGGCTGGATTTTTCTGTTTCGCGAGCGACCACCGGTCGCTGCTTTTGTGGAATTGATGACTTTGCAATTCTCTTGATGGGTGGTTGCTGATTACTGGACATTTTGCTGTTGGCAAGTTCTATTGAATCCTCGTTCTCAAGCAAAGCTTGGGAACGAGAGAAGCGTTTGCTTGCAATCCCTAGCCGTAATCGGGCATATCGCCGGAATTGCTTGCGCCACACTGTCAGGCGGCGCAAATTCATCGTCCTTATTCTTCGATCAACTGCGATGTCATCTGCTCTAACCTACTTGAAGCGTCTTGAAGCGCTGCGGTTTGAATTCGGCGCACCGGACGCTCAAGAAAAACAGGCGTGCTTACAGGCATTGGAATCGGCCTCGTTCAAGACGGCCGCTCAAGTGCTACGGTTGCACGAAACGCTTTGCTTCATACAGGCATGGCCTGACAATCCAGCGGTGCTCTCGCTGGTCGATGCGATGCTGGAGCGTTTCGATCGCCGTACTGACCTACGCTCTCACGCCGAGGCCTTGACCGATTCCGGCATCGCTGGCACGTCACTTTATTTTCGCTTCTATGCCGCCACCGCGCAGTGGCTTGCCCAACGCTGGCCAAACAATCTGCACATTGATTGGGACGATTTTGAAAACGCTTCACGACTCGAACGTTACTTGGGCGTGCTGGCCTGTTTCAGCGAAACGATCACGCTGGAAAATGCAGCCCTAACAGCGGCCGAGTGGCTTGAGCGGCTTAAAGGCTCGCAGGAGACTGATGCCTCGTTCGTCATTCGGCGTCTGGCCGAACAAGTGCCGAACGGATTTCTGTTCGAACAACTCTACGACGAGTTCGATTTCCCGCTTGTCTTGTCCCCCGGCGCCGATACGCCCAGCCGAACTCGGGCCAAGTATCCTCAGACCTCGGTTCATTACCAAAGCGGCCCCATCCACCGCAACCGCCCTTGCGTCGAGGAGGAATTGCAAGTGGCCGCTGGCCCATCGCGTCTGCTCACCAAAGGCGAAGGCACCCGACTGGTTAATCTAGCCCATGCGGCCATGGCTACCCGACATCGCGACCTGGACGCTTTTGCCTATGCCGATCCGGGCGATGTTTGTTTCGTGGAAGACCGGGATCTTACGTTCGTGCTGTATGGAGTCGTGCCGGAACGCCGTTTTCTACTGGAGACGTTATACGGCTTCATGATTTTGCGTTGCGGAGTGCCGATCGGCTACGGCTCGTTCACGTGTCTATTTCATTCGGCGGAAGTGGCGTTTACACTGCTAGATACTTTTCGTGGGGTGAATTCGGCCTACATCTATGCCCGCACACTGGCCGTGGCTCACCAGACGTTTGGCTGCGACACGTTCATGGTCAACGCCTATCAGGTTGGCGAAGAGAACGACGACGCGATCCAATCAGGTGCCTGGTGGTTTTATCAGAAACTCGGTTTTCGCCCGCGCGGCAAGCATTTGCTGCGTCTGATGAACGAGGAGCTGGCCAAACTGCGGCGGCGGCCCAACCACCGGTCTTCGCCGTCGGTGTTGCGCCGCCTGGCGGCCGAAAACGTTTATCTGGACCTTTGCCAACAACGCGACGACGTGATCGGACGGTTAAATTTCGAGCACCTGGGCCTGCGGATCACGGACCTGCTGGCCCGTCGCTTTGGCTCGGACCGTCAACAGGGCGAGAAGATCCTGGCCGACGAAGCGGCCGAGCGTCTCGGCGTTCAAACGTTTGCTGGCTGGACAGCCAGTGAACGAACCGCCTGGCGTCGTTGGGCCGCAGTGGTGGCGTTGTTGCCTAACCTTTCTCGCTGGCCTCCGGCAGACCGTCAGGCATTGGTTGAACTAATCCGCGCCAAAGGGGCTCGGCAAGAGCTGGAGTATCTGCAACGTTTCGACGCCCATGCTCGGCTGCGTAGAGCAATTCTGAAACAATCAACCAAATGACGTATTGCGTTCAGGCACACCATAGCCCCAGTTGGGTTTTTCAGTCGGGTCTGAAAGCACTTCCCCGTTATTCCGGTGGGAACAAGCCTGGATGTTTTTTTCGTAGTGCGCTCAAACGATTGCGTGCTTCTGTCACTGGCGACTGTGCTCCGAGATGGTTGAGCGTCTCTTGATAGGATTGAACGACCGCGTTAACCGGGTGGCGACGATTGATTGTCCACTTCAGACCGCTCAGCTTCGCGGCTCCGGTGCATCGCCTTGTTATCCGACGGTTTGCGAGCCGGTAGCCGAACACATTTTCGCCCAGACTCTTCTTGAATTCGTTGAATACGCGCAAAAATGCGGTTAAGGTCAAAGTCATCATCTGCACCAAGTTGATGCCGAATCTGCTTGATCTCCGCAGTAGGATCAGGAATCATCAAATGCCTCAAGAATTTGTTGGGGAGTGCATATCGTCGCAGGTTCGTAGCCAGCGTCGCGACAAATCGAGTCTATCAAGTGTTGGGTCGCCGGATTAAGTATATGCTTGAAGTTCCATGTCGCCAAGAAATCGATGCCGTTGACAGCAGCAATTGCAATATGTGTGGCGTCCCGAGGTTCTGATTGAGGAACGGCGTTCCCGTCGAGTAACAGGCCAGCAAGCGCCATTGCATCACGGCCACCATCAGCCATCGGAATACCATCGATTACGCCCATGCGTTCGGCTGCGGCAGTCGGATCACCACCGCTGCATTCTTCAATGACGAGTGCAGAAATGTACAAATTGAAGCGTTCGGGTGTGGTGTCCCACCAACGGCGAGTAACAGATTGCCGAGCTGCCATTGCAAGGTCAGGGTGGATACGACCTGCAATATTGCCGATTACGGTTGTTTCAAGGTACACACTTTGCATTCCAGCATTATAGCGAATGTCGGGAACGTGGACACCTGGTCGATTTCATAGTTGTTAAGGATAACTGGGGCGCGGCGAACAACTTTGTTATCCGATCTCACCGGGAAAAAAGGTGTCAGGGAAAAAAGGTGTCAGAGGGAAAAAGGTGTCAGGTACGAATGGCACTTGAACTTTCTAAGCCGTGGGCACACAACGGTTAAGCATCGCTGTCGCTTCAATGCAATCATCGGGCTGTTTTGGGCTGCTGATCCA
>JANQPJ010000413.1 GCA_028289525.1 Pirellulales bacterium | reverse complement strand
CAGGCAACCGTCACAATCACGATTGAAGGCGCTGATCCTTTGGCCCTCTTGGACATCGTGGCCGTCGACACCCCTACGACCACCGATGCCCTGGGCCACGTAGCCTCGCTGCCAGCCGGCGATGCTTGGATTAGTGAGTGGGAACCCTTCTGGGCAGAGGTCTGGCTGCAAACTTCCCCAGAAACCACAGGCGAAATCACTAGGGCCACCGCGTCTGTCCTTTACAACACCGATCTCTTCACCGCCGTAGCCGTCGAGCCAGGGCCAGGCACCACGTTTGAGAGTAACGATGACTTCGACGTCGAGCCTCCGCTCTTGAACGATCAAGACGGACGTGTGCAGATCGATGCAAGAAACGTCGCGGCCGGGCTGGGAGAAAACCATCAGGCGGCCTTGATCGCTAGAATTCGGTTCGAGCCCACCGAGGCCGACTCAGGCGTTGACCTTCGTTTACAGGAATCACCCCCGTTGGTCCCAGTCAGCGACGATTGGCTCCGAATCACGAGTGGCACCGCGGCCATCGGAACACCCGACCCGACCACTCCACCCGAACCAACCGACCTGATCGACATCGGCCCGGGCGCGTCGACCAATGTGTGGCCGGTGCCTTACGATTTGGATGACAGCCAACGGGTAGGGTTTACCGATCTCGCTTTCTTCGCGGCCAGTTTTTTACAACCGACGACCGATTCGCCGTCGGCTCAAGCGGCAGATTTTGATAGCAGCGGGCGAGTCGATTTTGCCGACCTCAGCCTCTTGGCGGCCAACTTCCTGCAAACTTCGACTAGCGGACAACCGGTTGTGTTGGCAAACAACTTCCCTGAATCATTTGTCCCCCAAGTGGCTCAACTCCAGGCGTCTGGCAATTTGTCTCAGATCTCCAACGAATTGACCGCCAGTGACCTGGTCGCCGTGGCCGCCGAAGCGCGGCATCGCCTGGGAGCAGTTTATGGAGAAGAGGCCGAGGCGCGGCTCGAAAGCGTCGTGATGTTTCCTGCCGATCTGGTCGAGGGACGACTGGGGCAGACCAACGGCAACATTATTCAAATTGACAAGGACGCCGCAGGAGCCGGCTGGTTTGTCGATGCGACACCCTGGGACGACCTGGAGTTTTCCGAAGCCAACGACCATGGGGTCTCCTTCGCCCTGCCCGACGGCGACGCGGCCGGTCGGGTCGATCTGCTGTCGCTCGTGATGCACGAATATGGGCATGTCTTGGGTCTGGAACACAGCCCCGACGAAACCAGCCTGATGCACGAAACGCTCACGGTTGGGCAACGTCGATCGCCCGACGGCGATGCCGACCACACGGCGGCCGACCACTATTTTCAGACGTTAAGCGATTCGTAGCGCGCTCCCCCGCCTCGTTCGAGGTGTAGCTAGATCGTCCTGCCTAGACGAGCAGGCTGATTCAACTTTTTTCACAATATACAAATACAAGCCCGCAGCGCAAGCGAGTGAATACGTTACGTCTAAATCCACTCGCTTGCGCTTCGTGCTTGTATTTTCCCGTTTTATGCCAAAGTGTCGCTGTCCAGCTAAAGCGGAACTGCATCGCAAAAATTCCTTCGCTTGCGCTTCAGGCTTTAAATCCGTGACTTGAAGGCGAGTGTTAGGACAAAGGTCCATTACACTTGGGCGCAGTAATTTTTGGTGGCGGCTTTCTCGTGAGTTTTCTTTTGGGGGGCACACTGGCGGTAAACTGGTTCCCAAGCTCTGCTTGGGAACTTTTCAGAAGGAAGCTCTGCTTCCAAGGCTTTTTTGATGGGG
>JANQPJ010000403.1 GCA_028289525.1 Pirellulales bacterium | reverse complement strand
AAACTGCTCGTACCCCTGGTCGATGGTTTCCGGAGCCACCGGCGGAAACGAGTAGAGAAACGGCCAGATCGCCGAGCCGGTAAAACCGTTCACCACGCCGACGCCAAATTTCTGCGCAGCCCGGGCCGTGTTTTTCAACTCTTCGATCGCCCGCTTATTGACCCCAGCCGGATCGCCGTCGCCCCAGACGTAGTCAGGTAGAATAGCCTGGTGGCGCTGGTCGATCACATCGCACACAGCCTGGCCGACCAAGTGGGCGCTGATCGCATGGCATTGTAGATCATGCCGATCGAGCAGATCGCGCCGGTTCGAACAGTAGTCATCCTCAGCCACCGCTTTGGCCACTTCGAAATGATCGCCCCAGCAGGCCAACTCTAGCCCTTGGTAGCCAAACTCGCTGGCCTTGCGGGCCATGTCTTCCAGCGGCAAATCGGCCCATTGGCCGGTAAACAAGGTCACAGGACGTGCCATTTCGGTTATTCCTCCACATCTCGGTGATCAGACTGAGGGGCCAAGATCGACAAACTGTTATTTTCGCGAATCGGTCTGGATATGCAACCACCCAGCGGCGAACTTTGTCGACCGTTTGCACTCCCGCTCGTTCACAGCAGTTCGGTATGATGCAGCATCCGTCAGTCGTGGGTCTCGGCAACCTTTAACTTTTAGGGAAACTACGGTCATGCCCTCACCCTTGCCAGACGATTCCCATTTCCGACAACTCCAGCAAGCGATCGAGCAACTCGATGTACGCTTGCAAGTGGTCGAAGCCCACCTGGACCGTCTGGAGTCGTCGGACTCGGTTGCCAGCCCGGTTTCGTCTGCGCCGGATGATCGCATCGCAACACCTGTTCCGCCAGCCGCTTCGCCGGTTAGGCCTGTGGTACCCCAAACGGTCGAGCCGATTGTTGCCGACATCGTCAAGGAAGAGTACCAGGAAAGCGATCAATCGACGGTGCATGACACGGACCAGTTCGACGACCAACTCAGTCTGGAGTCGCTAGTGGGTGGTCCATTGCTCACCTGGGCTGGCGGCGACCTCTTGGGAAGTTGGCAACTGGTATCGGCCCCCTGGTGCGCGCATGATGGCCGGCCAGTCCATGTACGAACAGGCCACTTATTCGATCGTCTGGGCAGTCTATGCGGTGTTGATCGTGATTGCCGGATTTGTGCTCAAATATCGGCTCTTGCGCGTCCTCGGCCTGCTCGGTTTGCTGGCCATTCTGGCCAAGGTCTTTTTGGTCGACCTGAGTAACCTAAAGCTGTTGCCCCGAGTGCTTGCTTTAGCCGCTTTAGGCATGGCTTTACTAGGGGTCTCGTTCCTGTATCAGAAATTTACACGCCGTTCGGATCAATCTTAGGCAGTCAGAGCGATGTGTTATACTAGGTTTCGTCTCAAAATAAGCTAAATGAAAAATACAAGCACGAAGCGCTAGCGAGTGAATATTAGATTTCACGGTCAACTCGCAGCGCCCACTCGCTGGCGCGTCGTGCTTGTATTTATGAGAAGTTCACAACAAAGTGGCGCTGTCCAGCTAAGTATTGCCCCAAACCGCTTAAACCCTGTAGGAATTGGTCGGATCGTTGCGCGATCCCTGCGTTGGCGCTTCAGGATTTCAATGGTTTTGTGAAAAAGCTGGAAGAAACAGTTCTTCGCGTATGTTCCGGTGTTGACTTGAAAACCAGGAGTCGGTGATGCTCTGCTACTGGCGATGTTGTCCGTGGCTACTGCTCGGCACGCTGCTGGCGGGTACGCTCGAGGCCGCGCCGCGCGTTGAACTCGAACTGGTCACCGAGCCAGGGTTTCCAATCACCGGCTCGCACGCCTGGCATCGGGTGCTCACCGAAATCGGGGTCGACGGATTAAGAATTCGCACTGCTCGAGGCGGAGAAGAAGTGACGGTTCAGGTACGCGGCTCGCGCGCCAACCCGACCTATCAGGTGACCGGACTACTCTCGCGTGGCAATCGCTTACGGCTGCCTGGGGCGACCTTCACGCAACGCGACCGGCGAGGTATCAAAACCTATTTGGCCAAGCTGCGGGCTGGCGGGCTCGAGGCGGTAAGCCGCGAACCCCAGGAGGCATTTGGGCTCACCGCGAAACAGCTTGCCGAAGCGGTCGAAGACCTTACCGCGCCGATGGTCATGGCGACCCAAGGCGAGCCGCCAGAATCCATTGTGAACGCGATCAGCCAGCGGACAACCTTGGAGCTAGTGGTCCATCCGGCAGCGGCCACGGTGCTGTCAACCGCGACCGCTTGCGAAGAAGAATACCAGGGTCTGTCGATGGGCACCGCGCTGGCGGCGACCTTGCGGCCGCTCGGCTTGATGCTTCAGCCTGAGCGTTCCCCCGGCGGCCCCACACGGCATGTTGTCCTAGTTGCCACGGCGGCCGCCGAAGCCTGGCCGGTCGGCTGGCCACCAGAAGGCAAGCCCCGGCAGTTGGTGCCCAAGCTCTATGAATTCTTGACGGTCGAGGCGGTCGACAGCCCGCTATCTGAGGTTCTCGCGGTGCTGCAAGCCCGACTGGAAATCCCCTTCTTAGTCGATCGCAATGCGCTGGCTGCCCAGCGCATTGAACTCGACGGCCACCAAGTGAAACTTCCCCCAGGGCGAACGTACTATCGCAAGGCGTTGGACCGCGTGCTTTATCAAGCGCGTCTCAAGAGTGAATTGCGAATCGACGAAGCAGGCCGCCCGTTTGTCTGGATCACGACGATCAAGTCGTAACGTCGCGGCTCTCGCTGGACAGCGCCTGGTTGTTATAAACTTCAGCAGTTCCAAATTTCTTGGCAGACCAGTAGCAGCGGCCGGTGGCCGCTCGCGAAACACTGGGTTATTTGAGATTTTCGAGAAAACGACCGTTTTCT
>JANQPJ010000038.1 GCA_028289525.1 Pirellulales bacterium | reverse complement strand
GTCGTTCCAAATTTCCCCTGTTGATCGGTAACAGCGGTCGGTGACGAAGCGCGAAACACTTGTTTTAACGATCTCTCTGAAAAATAGTGCTTTCTGGATTCTCATTTTTGGAACGACTGAATTTGCAAAATCTTAGGGCCGCGACCGGGCGCGTCGCCGGGGTGATACGAGAGGTCTCCCCGATGTGAATTTCGTGTTGCAAGCAACAAGGAGGCATGGTTCACAGCTGGCATTCCAATTTGTTTTTGGGGTCACTGAAGGGTGTGGTATACTCACAACGCCTGCTTGAGAACTTGCCGATCATCAACGATTTCGAAAATAGTCCAGATGTCATGATTTGAAGCCTGAAGCGCAAGCGAAGGAATCGTGCGACCCATTCACAATTCCTTCGCTTGCGCTTCAGGCTTTAGACGATTTTGAGACCAGCCAGACCTATCCAGATGCTTGAGGAATTCGCGATGAATCTGCAACCGAGCCGCTTTGCTATTTGGCTGTCAGGCGTTGGGCGGATAAGCACTCTGGGGCTTGTTCTCCTGGGCAGCACCGCCGGGGCAGAGGAAAGATACACCTCGCTGTTCGACGGCGAAACCCTTGACGGCTGGCATACGAACCGCGAACCGGTGGCCCACGGCACCGGAGGCCGCTGGGCGGTGGAAGAAGGCGTCATCACCGGCGAGCAAGATCCGCCAGGCTCTGGCAACGGCGGCCTGTTGCTATCGGACGACAAGTTTGGCGAATTCGAGTTGTTGCTGGACATCAAGCCCGACTGGGGCGTCTGCTCGGGGCTGTTTCTCCGCAGCACCGAACAGGGCCAATGCTTTCAAATGATGATCGACTATCACGACGGCGGAAACATCGGCCATCTATACGGCGAGGGAACCGGCGGGTTCAACAACCGCCCTTATGAGATTTTTGGCATTTTAGACGCCCAACAGCAATTGGTTCGCGTCGAAGCCCGCCCTAATCAGCGAAAGCTGCCTTTTGCCTATTCGGCTTCACCAGCCGACTGGACTCAGGCTTGGAAAGTAGGCGATTGGAACACGGCCAAAGTACGTGTGGTGGGCAACCCTCCTCACATCACAACCTGGCTAAATGGCGTAAAAATCAGCGAATTCGACGCCAGCACGTTCGAAGCCTCGAACTACGATCAGGCTCAAGTGGCAAAAACCCTTGGCAATCAAGGCCATTTGGGCCTTCAGGTGCACAGCGGCCAAGGGTGGCCGAAAGGAGCCAAATGCCGCTGGCGAAACATCCGAATTCGGCCGCTACAGCCTGAATAGAGCTTGTCAATCGAGCGAATTCTGGCGAAAATGGTGGTTTTCGAGGGAATCGGCGCCACGCTCCCTGCGGTGTGCGTTACGGCACTCTGGCTCCGATTTCGCGCCTTCTGGCCCACACGGCAAGCGTGACCCCACCTCTCCGGCCGAGCATGGCGCAAATAGACCGAGTTGTCTCAAACCATGGGATCTGAGTGCGAATGCACACACAAGTTGTTGTTGTTGGCGGTGGACCTGGCGGATATGCGGCGGCTTTTTTAGCCGCCGACCTCGGGATGGAAGTCACTCTGGTCGAGGCTGAGTCGCGCCTGGGTGGTACTTGCCTGCTGCGCGGGTGCATTCCATCGAAAGCTCTGTTGCATGTTTCCAAGGTGATGGCCGAAACCCAAGAAATGGCCGAATGGGGGCTCAGCTTCGACCGTCCAACGCTTGACCTGGACACGATGCGGACCAGGAAAAAAAAGGTGATCGCCACGCTTTCCAAAGGCCTGGGCGAGTTGGCTAAACGTCGCAAGATTAAGGTCATCAATGCTCGAGGGATTTTTGTCGACTCGCAAACCCTCGAACTCGAAGGGGGCAACCCGGCGACCTATGACAGCAGCCGGCTGACGTTCGACCACTGCATTCTGGCCACCGGCAGCCGACCAGCAGTGCCAAAAATATTCGACCTGCCGACCGATCGAGTGATGGATTCGACCGGAGCGCTCGAATTGGCCGACGTACCAGAATCACTGTTGGTCGTCGGCGGTGGATATATCGGTCTCGAAATGGGCACGGTCTATGCTGCTCTCGGTTCGCAGGTAACCGTGGTCGAATTGACCGATGGGTTGTTGCCTGGGGCCGATCGCGATTTGGTCAAACCGCTTCAAAAACACTACACTAAACGCAATATTTTCACCGGGGGCATTCGCCTGGGTACCAAAGTGGCTGCATTACACGATGCAGGCGATCAGATCGAGGCCCAACTCGAACCGACCGACGGCGAACCGGTCACCGAAAAGTTTGACCGGGTGCTCGTGGCAATCGGCCGCCAGCCTAACAGTCGAGGCCTGGGGCTAGAGAACACCCAGGTTGAAATCGACGAGCGTGGGTTCGTTCAGGTGGACAATCGCCAGCGCACGGCCGACCCTCACATTCTTGCGATTGGCGACGTGGTGGGCGAACCGATGTTGGCCCACAAGGCGGCCCATGAAGGTAAAATCGCGGCCGAAGTGTTGCACGGTGCGCCGGCCGAATTCGACGTCCAAGCGATTCCGGCGGTTGTCTTTACCGACCCAGAAATTGCCTGGGCCGGTTTGACCGTTGAGGAAGCCAAACGGGCCGGTCGCGAAGTGGCAGTGGCCCAATACCCTTGGCAAGCCAGCGGGCGAGCCCAGGCCGTAGGCGCCACGGCCGGCATGACGAAATGGATCATCGACCCCGAAACCGAACAGGTGCTGGGCTGCGGAATCGTTGGTGCTGGAGCTGGCGAGTTGATTTCCGAAGCGGTGCTGGCAATCGAGATGGGCTGCACGGTTCGCGATCTGGCCGAGTCGATTCACCCTCACCCGACACTCAGCGAAACTTTAGCCTTTGCAGGTGAAGTCCATTTGGGGACCGCGACCGAGGTTTATCGTCCGAAACGCAGATGAAGAGTGCGGCGGCCCCCCGCATCGGGCAGTACGCCAATTGACTACCACGACCACCCTAGGTAACCGATGATGGCCAGCGAAACGACTGAAAATTTCAACGGGCGAGATGTCGACCCGGCCGAAACGGCCGAGTGGCTCGAATCGCTCGACTATGTGCTGGAGAGCAAAGGACCGGGACGCGTGAGCCAACTGCTTTCGCTGCTCGATGAATCGGCCTATCGCAACGGAGTGGAACTGCCGTTTACGGCCACCACGCCCTATATCAATACGATTCCAGTCGACAAACAACCTCGCTACCCTGGCAATCGCGACCTGGAACGGCGAATCAAGAGCATCATTCGCTGGAATGCGATGGCGATGGTCACTCGGGCGAACCGTGATTCGGACGGAATCGGCGGTCATATTTCGTCCTACGCCTCATCGGCCACGTTGTACGAAGTCGCCTTTAACCATTTCTTTCAAGGTAAAGGCGACAACTTCACCGGCGACCAGGTCTACTTTCAAGGGCACACTTCGCCGGGGATGTATGCCCGAGCGTTTCTCGAAGGGCGTTTGAGCGAAAACCACTTGACCAATTTCCGTCGCGAACTGGCCCGCGGCGGCGGACTCTCGTCCTATCCCCATCCCTGGCTGATGCCTGACTTTTGGGAATACCCAACCGTCTCGATGGGTCTGGCGCCCATTATGGCGATTTATCAAGCCCGCTTTAATCGCTACCTGACCGATCGAGGCATCAAGGACACAACCGGGCAACGGGTGTGGGCATTCCTGGGCGATGGCGAATGCGACGAGCCGGAAACTTTGGGCGCGCTCACCTTGGCGTCCCGCGAACAACTCGACAACCTGACGTTTGTCATCAACTGCAACCTGCAACGGCTCGACGGTCCGGTTCGCGGCAACAGCAAGATCATTCAAGAGCTGGAAGGCGCGTTTCGCGGCGCCGGCTGGAACGTGATCAAAGTGATCTGGGGCAACGATTGGGATCCGCTGTTGGAACAAGACCGCGATGGTCTGTTGGCCAAGCGGATGATGGAAGTGGTCGACGGCCAGTATCAAAAATACACGGTCAGCAGCGGCGACTACATTCGCAAAAACTTTTTTGGAACCCATCCTGAACTGCTGGAGATGGTGAAAAGTCTGTCGGACGAAAAGCTGAGCAAGTTACGACGCGGCGGACACGATCCTGAAAAGGTGTACGCGGCCTACCAGGCGGCAGTCGAATCGGAGGGACGCCCCACCGTGATTCTCGCCAAAACGATCAAAGGCTATGGCCTGGGCGAGGCAGGCGAAGGTCGCAACGTAACCCATCAGCAAAAGAAGCTTAACGAAGAAGAGCTGCGCGAGTTCCGCACTCGCTTTGGCATTCCCATCTCCGACGAGCGGGTTGCCGAAGCGCCTTTCTATCGCCCGCCAGAAGACAGCCCCGAAATGCAATATCTGCGCGAGCGACGCGAGGCGCTCGGCGGTTCGTTGCCGTGTCGAATCAACAAGCCAGTCACCATGCCGGTTCCCCAGCTCGACGGCTATCAAAAGACGCTGGCCAAGATGACCTCGAAGGACTCCAGTGACCGCAACGCGATGTCGACCACGATGGGCTTTGTGCGGATGTTGGGCGACCTGCTGCGCGACAAACAGATCGGTAAACACATTGTGCCGATTGTGCCCGACGAATCTCGCACCTTCGGGATGGATGGCTTGTTCCGCCAAGTCGGCATCTATTCGCACGTCGGCCAGAACTACGAACCGGTCGATTCAGACCAACTGGCCTATTACAAAGAAGCCAAAGACGGCCAACTGCTGGAAGAAGGCATCACCGAGGCCGGTTCGATGGCCTCGTTCATCGCTGCCGGCACGGCTTATTCGGCCCATGGCGTGAACATGATCCCGATGTTCATTTACTACTCGATGTTCGGATTCCAGCGGATCGGCGACATGATCTGGGCGGCGGCTGACGCTCGGGCCAAAGGGTTCATGCTGGGCGGCACGGCCGGCCGCACCACGCTTAACGGCGAAGGCCTACAACATCAAGACGGTCACAGCTTGGTCAACGCGATGGCTTTCCCGACCGTTCGTTCGTTCGACCCGGCCTACTCGTACGAAATTGCCGTGATTGTCTTCGATGGCCTGCGGCGGCTGTATCAAGAAAACGAAACGGCCATCTACTACATTACCCTGCACAATGAAAACTACACGATGCCGGAGATGCCAGCCAGCGTGGAAGAAGGGATCATTCGCGGGATGTATCGGCTTAACTCGGCCGAAGCAGGCAAGTCGGCCCCTCGGGTTCAGTTGTTTGGCAGCGGTGCTATTTTGCGTGAATCTCTGCGAGCTCAGCAACTACTGGCCGAACAGTTTGGCGTTTCGAGCGACGTCTGGAGCGTAACCAGCTATACACAGCTGCAACGCGAGGCGGCCGAGGTCCAACGGTGGAACATGCTACACCCTGGCGAAACGCCACGCACCTCGTACCTGGAAGAACAACTCCAGGATGTCGAAGGCCCCGTGATCGCGGCCTCGGACCATATGCGAATCCTGGCCGAGCAGCTCAACCCTTGGGTGCCTGGCGGCGTGTTCGCTCTGGGAACCGATGGTCTGGGCCGTAGCGACACGCGAGCAGCCCTGCGACGATTCTTCGAAGTCGATGCCGAACATATCACGGTCGCCGCGCTCTACCGGCTGTGGCAACTGAAGCGATGCGATTTGAAGCTGGTCCAACGAGCTATTCAGGAGCTGGACGTCGATCCAGAAGCTACGAATCCGATGTTGGTATGAGCGACCTTGCGACAGCTCCGACAGCGTGTGCCGTACAATTCCACTCACCTTTTTTGGGAAAGCAGAAGGTCATGGCAACTGAAATCCTCTTGCCAAACCTGGGCGAAAACATCGACTCGGGCGACGTCTTAAGCGTCTTGGTCCAAGAAGGCGATCTTGTCGAGGTCGACCAAGGTTTGGTCGAGTTGGAAACCGACAAGGCGACGATCGAGGTTCCCTCGCCCCAAGCAGGCCGAGTGATCAAAATTCATGTGGCCGAAGGCGACACGGTTCCCATCGGCGCGCTGATTGCTTCGCTCGAAGGGTCGGAAGCAGCCGCTGCTGTACCGGCGGAACCTCCGGCCACCGCGCCAGAGCCTCCAGCGGCCAAGCCGCCTGCTCCTGCACCAGTCGCTGCTCCGATCAAACCGGTGGCTGCCGAGCCGCCGTCGGCCCCGGCTCCCAGCCCACCTGCGGCGGTTGCAGAACCACCGGCCTCGGTCGACACTCCAGGTGATGGTCACTCCTCATCGGCCGCCGGGCCGGCCGTGCGGCGCTTGGCGCGCGAGTTGGGTGTCGACTTGCGTCGCGTGCATGGCACGGGCGCCTCGGGACGGATTACCCGTGAGGACGTGCAGGCCTATGTGCGCGATGCGAATCAACGAGATGCGGCTGCCGATTCGGTCTCCTCAGGCCCGACTCCACCAGGTCAATTGGCCGCCGACGAGTTTGGCAGCGTGCGGCGCGAGCGGATGTCGCGTATTCGCCAAACGATTGCTCGCAATATGCTCCAGTCGTATTCAACGATCCCCCAACTCACTAATTTCGACGACGCCGACATCACCGAGCTGGAAAAAATTCGCCAGGAAAGCAAAGGCGATTATGCCCGTGACGGCGTGAAGCTGACGACGCTGCCGTTCTTGATCAAGGCGATCGCCTCGTCGTTGCGAAAACATCCGGTAATCAATGCTTCGCTCGATCCCGAATCGCAAGAGATTATTTACAAGGAATACGTGAACATCGGGATTGCGGTCGACACGGACCGAGGGCTGGTGGTGCCTGTGTTGCGTGACGCCGATCGGATGAACATTCCGCGCATCGCTCGCGAGTTGAGCGAGATGGCCACCAAGTCGCGGTCGGGCGATTTTTCGCTCGATGATCTGCGGGGCGGCACGTTCACGATCAGCAACCTGGGGGCGATTGGCGGCACCTATTCGACCCCGATCATCAACCCACCTGAGGTGGCGATTCTACTGGCCGGCCGTTCGCGGATGATGCCGGTGTTTGTCGATGGTCAAGTCGAAGGTCGGTTAATGCTGCCGCTGTCGATTACTTACGACCATCGGATTGTCGATGGCGCGGCGGCCGCTCGGTTTTTGAACGATGTGAAAGATTACCTTTCCGCCCCAGGCCGCCTGCTGTTGGCGCCTTGAAAAAAGTCCACCATCACGGCTCGCCCAAGTCCTGGGCTTGTGGCAGGTCGTCTAGACTTTCCAGGCCAAAAAACTGGAGAAACCGCGGGGTCGTGAAATAGCGAGGCGTTCGCGGCTTTTCCTCCGGACGCTCCATGCGCAGCAATTCACGACGGACCAACTGAGAGAGCATTGCCCCACAAGACGTGCCTCGGCGGTGATTCACTTCCTCGGCCGTCACTGGCTGCAAATAGGCTACAATCGAGAGTACTTCGATCGCCGCCTGAGACAGCCGGGCTTCGCGTCGCCGACCATAAAACTTGTCACGCACCCGGCCAAATTCCTCACGCAACACTAAACAGTATCCGGCATCAACGCTGGCGATTTCATAAGGACAACCGTCTTCGGCATACTCGGAGTTCAACTCGCGTACCAGTTGATCGATCTCGGCGGCGCGCACCCCACGCATCAACGAAGCCACTTCTCGACTGGTCAGCGGTCGGTTTTCTGGATGCCCGACAAACAGCATCGCTTCGAAGATCGACCGGGGCGAAACCCCACAGGCAGCCAGTTCATGGGCGACTTGCGCTTCATCAACCGGCACTTCAGGTTCGACAGCCGGATCGTGTGCCTCGTCATACGGGTCACTCCCTGAACCGAGCATTTCGGCAAAAGCGCCGCTCAATTGGTCGAGCGAGATTCCCTGGGGGTCGTCTGGCGGACGAACGGCAGAAGATTTGCCATCGACAGCCTCGTCAGATCGTTTCATGCGAACCTCCAGATCGCACGCAGACATCGCCAAACAATGCGCTAGCCGGATATCTTACACCCCCGGCACAAACTTGGAAATGTGAATAAAAAACGCCCCTAGCCCAAGACGGACTAGAGGCGTTTTCGTTGCAAGCAAATTGACGACAAATCGTCAGCTGGGCTTTACATTCTCGGCGCGGGGCCCTTTGGGACCACGTCCTTCTTCATACGTCACCGCTTGGCCAACCTGCAATTCCTCAATCGAGGAACCTTCGATGGCGCTGTGATGAAAGAAAACGTCACCACGTTCACCTTCAATAAAACCAAAACCTTTGTCGGCGACCAGCTTTTTGATCGTACCCTCTGGCATATCTGCCACTCCTTACACAAAAACAAAAACTACTACAAATAGGCCGCCATCTCTTCGAACGAGAGCCCCCTCCCGTCATGAACGACTTGGCCATCCTTTAAGGTCGAACTCGAAATGAACTCCACTTCCTCCCCTGCCAGGGTTTTCACGAAGAAAGCTGCCAGAGGTTTACTAAAGCACAAATCGCGATCGAGCTAGCAACGAGAGCATATGGGATCCATCGGGGCTCGCTTTCGCTTCTCACTACTACAACCGGTAACATAGCACGGCCATTTGGTAAAGTAAATGGCTTTCCCTCACAGGAGAACTGCAAAGTTGAAAAGCAGCGGTCGGTGACCGCTCGCGAAACGGGAGAACCTAACCGTTTCGCGAGCGGCCACCGGCCGCTGTTTTTGTAGAATCGTTGACTTTGCAGTTCTCCTGCTTTCCCTAACCGCCGTCAGAACTACCTCAGAAAGTAAAGATAGGCAATCTGCAGGCTGCAGGGCAACATCTTCAGCGGCGTGGCACCCTAGCATCTCGGCTGGCGGTCTGCTCTGGCCGACTGGTGCCCAACAGCAACAGGTCGCCAGATTTGAGGAACCGTGGCCTACGATACAAGACCGTGGTCTCGGCCGGCAAGGCTGCTTGGATGGTGCTCAACTCGCTCTCGGGAACAATCAGAAAGGCATTCGGATCGGCCAGAAAGTCGGCCGCCTCGGATTTCTTGGTGAATTCGTCGACGCGTTGCCTGGCGTAGTAGACATAGGTCGAACGAAAATGACGGAAGGCGGCAATCTTGGGGGCTTGTTTTGGACTTGCCGCCTGTACGGCGGCCATTAACGGTCGATCGTTTTGGTGGCGGTCGACACGCTGAGTAACAAAGCTCATGGCCGTGGTCATCAACAGCACGGCAGCTACTGCAAACGTGACCATGGCCTGTTGATAGCGCTGGCTGGCGGCTAATCGCCAGCAAACCAAGGCTGCCCCTAGAGGAATCAGGCCGATCAAGCCCAAGAACTCCTCACCAGGCAATACGAAACGAGCGGTGATCGGAATGCCCACGCACAGCCCCAGGCCAATTAGGGCCAAAACTCCCAAGGCGGCCGGGAGCCAGCGGCGATCAATACTCGCTGGACTTGTAATCCAGGCATGGATGAAGCGACCAATCAAGAGAGCAACGGCCGGGTAGCACGGCGAAATGTAGCTGGGCAATTTGGTGCCTGCCAATGAAAAGCTAACCAGAATCACCCCGGCCCAACAAACCAGCAACACATCACCGGCATAGCCGTCTTGTCGCGTGCGGAGCCGGCCAACCAGTTGCGAAATGGTGGGGCCCATCCAAATCGAGCCAGGCGTCATGCCAACTAACAGAGCAATCGCGTAATAGAAAAACGGTCCACGATGGTTTTCCATCGAACTGGCAAACCGATTGGCGTTATGATTCACCAGAAATTCGTACAAAAACTCGCCATTGGTCTGAAGCCCCACCAAGACATACCAGGGCAAGGCCACGGCGCAGACCATGGCCAACAGCGTCAAGGGTCGCATAGCCCAGGCGGTTCGTACGATTCGCAATGGCGAAACTACCCGACACCACTGAACCAATCGGGCTCCCAGGGAGTCTGCTTCCGGAACTACCCAATCGCGTGGCAAGACGATGAGCAAATAGAGCCCGATCGCGGCGGTTGGCAGCACCACGCCGATTGGCCCTTTGGCCAACACGGCCAGCCCCATCACGGCATAGGTCAGCGCAAACGTTTTCCAATCGCCAGGCATGGCTGTTCCGCCAGTCTGCAGCGACCGCATGCTCCCCCGTGCAAAGAGCAGCAAGGCTAATGTCATACAGAAGATTAACGGCGCATCAGGGGTGGCCGCCCGACTGGCAACTCCAAACATTAAGCTAGTGACCAGGATGAGCGCTCCCCACAGTCCGACTTGCGCGTTAAACAGGGTTCGTCCCAAATGATAGGTACACAGCGCGGTTCCAAGACCCAACAAGGCCGACCAGAATCGGGCAGAGAATTCGTTGACCCCAAAGACCTCATAGGCCGACATCATCAGCCAATAGGTCAGCACCGGTTTATGGGCTCGCAGATGTTCGTTGAACGTTGGCACCACCCAATCGCCCCGCTCGAGCATCTCTCGAGCGCAGCCGGCATTGCGTGGCTCATCCCGATCCCACAGCCCAGGGCCGCCGAGATTGGTGAAAAAGACCGCCAAGGCAGCCAAGATAATCCACATTTGGTGCCGGATTGCCGGTTGCATTGCGACTCCGTTCTTCGTTTCGCTCGACTCACACGAGGCAGAACAATAACAAGCCGCGAGAGTGTAGAGAAAGCAGAACAGGTGGACAATGCCGGTTTCTTACAGAAAACCCAGCTAGGCTGGCCCTCTGTTCGCTGGCGGCGGTGGAGGGGGAGGAGGTTCGACGGCGCGCCGGCCACCGTCGGCCCGTTTGAGCGGGGCCATGGCGTGTTGGGCTTGATAGGCCACTTCGGCCACCAGTCCATCAACCCGATTGCGAAAGATGGCGAACGCCGCCAACGACGGAATCGCCACTAACAATCCCCCGACAGTGGTGACCAGCGCTTGATAAATGCCCTCGGCCAGTTCGGCTGCCCGAGCTGCGCCCTGGGTGTCGGCCACCTCTTGAAAGGCAAAGATCATGCCGGTGACCGTGCCCAGCAGTCCGACCATGGGCCCGATGTTGCCGATCACCGAGAGGAACTCGATTTTTCGATAGAGCCGGGCGGCCTGTTCGGCCGTGGCATCTTCCATCGCCTTTTCGACCGAGGGCCAGCCCCCTTCGGCTTCGGAGAAACCGGCCCGCAGCACAAACGCCAAACAGCTGGGCGCCGCTTGGCACTGCTGGTCGGCCGTGACCAGCTGGCCGGCGAGCAAAGATTCGCGCACCTGATCACTGAGCCCGGCCGGCATGAGCACCGATTCGCGAATCGTCAATACATGTTCAATCACTAGCGAAGCGGCACCAATCGACAGGGCCAACAACAACAGGACAATCAACAACCCGGTCCAACCGCCGGAGAGCACGATGCCGATGAGCGATGAGGAGTCCGTGTCGTCGTCGGTCGAGGGATCAGCTTGCTGAACACTTGACACACGCTCGGCAAGCGGCGGTTGCGCTGACAACGGAGCGACTGGCGTCATCGCTGCAAGCAGACAGACTAGCAGTAGCAGCCGAAGTTCATAACATTTCCAGATTCGGTTCAAGGGAGGTCTCGCTGGGGTGGGGAAGAGTCGGACGATGTAGCCTGCTGCAGGTATTGGCGTGCCTGGCGGCTGCTGGCAAGATCGCCAGCGTGGTCGATCACTTCGCGGAACAAACGTCGGGCTGCCTTGGTTTGCCCATCGGCGGCCAGCGATTCGGCCGCGGCCAACAGCGCCATGGCGGCCAAACGGCGGCTCTCAGGATAGAGCACCGGCACGCGCATCAGCGCCAAGGCCGCGTCGTCATGCCGGCCGGCCTGAGCCCAGGCTTGGCCGACCAGCCAATAAGGGCCTGCCCGCAACTGAGGCGGCATCGCCTCGACTCGACGAGCCCACGCCTCGGCCTGTTGCGGTGTCGCTCGAAACAATTCGGTCCGCCACGTTTGGGCTTCGGCCAACAGCGCCACGCGCCGATCGGTGTCTTGGGCCAACCGCCGTAGCGTTTGGAGCGCGACTGGCCGTCGGTCGCTCGACAGCAAATGGCTGGCCGCGAGCAACATGGCGGCTGGAGTGTCGGTACGGGCTAACCAAGCTTCGGCTTGCCGGCGTGGTACTTGTTCCGACGGCTGCCAGGCAAGCGGAATCGCGCCGAAATCTGGTGTCTCGGGATCGCTGGCCAGGAGCGCCAAAAATCGAGTGGCGGCCGATTCGATGCGTCCCAACGCCTGATCACACCAAATCAACTGGACTAGCAGCCGACGCCGAACCCAACGACGCTTCTCTTGGGCAATCGCTTGGCGATACAGATCGGAGGCCTGTTGGACTTTACCGGCGGCCAACAACGTGTCAGCCTGGCGATGGTCAGGCAGACGATCGGCTTCGACTCCCACGACCTGATCGCTTGGATAGCTGCGTTCCAAGCCGGTAGGCGTTCGCACGCGAACCGTTTGGCCAGTGTAATCAAGCACCGTGCCAGTCACGCGCACCGTGCTGCCTGAAGGCGACTGCAGCACGACGACATCCGCAACAGCACGCACGCCGGCAAGCCCGACGACTACCGCCATCCCCAGCCAAACCGTGTTGGTCGTTTGTCTGCCCATCAGTCGCCTAGCTTCGAGATATCGACATACACGGCAGCGCCTCGGTTCTCGCGGGCAATCCGTTTGAGAAAATTGTCCTCGCCGATCGTCGGCCCTTGCCCGAACTCGATGGTGTGGATCGCCGTGGTTTCCCGATTGCGTCGACGAATCCGCTCGACCTCCAGCGCCGACATTGGATCGTCGACATCGGTGAGAAAGAAAATCACATCGGGCCGCATTCCAACGGCCATCGACAACGCGGCATAGCGGTCCGTACCGCCATCGGCCGTCATGCCGCCAACAAACTTGGCCGCAATCGCCTTGGTTCGCTCGTCGGCAAACGGGATCCGGTTTTGGCCGCCAGAGAGGTCGAATGAACGTGGGGCATGGTGGAAAAAAATGATCTGGAACTGATGGGTGCTGTCGAGCGACTCGATCGCGCGAATCAATTCGCCTTTGGCCGACGCCAACGGGGCACCGGTCATGCTGACCGAACGGTCGAATACAAAGACGAACTTTCGCCCTTCGCCTTCGACATTGTAAATTCGCACTCTGGCCTTGCCGCCACGGGCAGCCTGCGGTTGAACGGCTCCCTGGGTCAACTCGGCCGCGCTGCCCAGGGCGTTGTCGGACGACTGGCTCGGCCCAATCGTCGGCAGCTCAGGCAAGCGGTCGCGCGGGTCAAGCTCGGCCGGTTCGGTTGCCAGTGCGGCCAAGGTGTTTTCGACCACTGCCGTTGTTTCGGTCGCTTGCTGTTTGGCGCTTACCTGCTGTTCAGATTCCCCCTCGTAATACTCCCCTTCAGGCGTGAAGTGTTTCAGCACCACGCCGGCCTCGCGTGCCGGCTCTTCCCGCAGGCCTGCTGGAGCGGTTTGCAACAGCCAGGCCAGCACCAACAACAGCGCCAAATGAAACAAGACCGAGAGCCCCCACGACGCCAGCAGCGATCGGGGAGAATCGCCAGGTTGATCGGCCTGGGGGCGCATGGCACGATTCTGTCTGGAAGGAGAGTCGAGGGAAACCTCTGCGGGAAGCCACCGAAGCACCGCCACAGAAGGCTGGAAAGGCTTTACATAAAACCAGTTACGACAAGCCAGATCGATTCTAGGGAGAACCGCCACGGACGTCAACGTGGGCACTCGGAACGCCGGTTGCGAGGGTTTGAAAAACAGGCACCGGTGGTGCCTCGCGAAACCAGGCACTTTGATCGGTCTGCCAGGCTCTACTCACAAAACGCCTGTTTCAATGGTGCCAACACTCGTATAATTCACGCCTTGTTGAGCGTCGCTATTTTCCGGTCTTTCGTCAATTATTACTCTTGCAAGGACTTCGCTCTCGGCGTGCAAATCATCAACTATCCTCATCCGACGTTGCGTCATGTTTCCAAGCCATTGAAACGGGTCGACGCCGAACTGCGGTCGATCATTCACAAAATGTTCGAACTGATGTACGAACACCAGGGCATCGGATTGGCCGCCAATCAGGTCGATCTGCCCTATCGGATGTTTGTCATCAATCCGCAAGGCAAACCCGAGGCGGCCGAATCGGAACAGGTGTTCATCAACCCAGTCCTGTCTCAGCCAAAAGGCCGCGCCGAGGCGGAAGAAGGATGTTTGAGCATTCCTAACGTTTATGGCAATGTCGTGCGGGCGGAAAAGATTACGGTCAACGCCTATAGTCTTGAAGGCGAAGAGGTTCGTGCGGAAGTCGACGGCCTGCTCGCTCGGGTCATTCAGCATGAAACCGACCATCTCGACGGCCGGCTGTTTGTCGATCGGCTCAGCCCAACCGGTCAAATGACGGTTCACGATGCGTTGGCCGAACTGGAAATCGAGTTTCAAAGCAAACGAGAACGCAACGAACTTCCTGACGATCAACAAATTGCCCAGCGGCTTCAGGAATTGGAGCAACTGCGAACCTAGGCATTTGTCTCAAAACGGTAAATCTACATGGCTTGATGGCAAGTTTTAGAAGAAAGTCTAGTCAGGAGCTGTGAGCAACGATTCTGCAAGCGGCGGCAGGTCGTCAGATCGACCGGCGGCAACTGCCTGTTCATACGCCGTCAGGTATGCCTGGAGCCCGGCGACAATCTCCGGGCAACGACTCGAAATCTCGTTCATCTCCCAACGATCATCCGGCTTGACGAACAACTGCTGTAGGTCACTGGAAGCACAAGTGCGAAACTGCCAGGCGAGCGTGCGAATTGCCCGTTCGTCGTCTGCGCCATGCAGACACACGTGATCGCGAGCAGGCGACGGTTCGTCGTGATCAAACGGCCATAAACTTTGCCCATCGGCAACTGGAAACTTGTCACGCACCGCCAACCAGTCGAGCAGCATGCAAGGCAAATCGCTGGGAATCATGAGCCGATCACTCCGACACATTGCCCCCAGGGCATCAGGAAACCGCAACAGCCAAGGAGTCTGTACCACGGGAGCCAAGAGCCGGTCGCCGGTCGGGCCAACCTCGCCATGCTCGCCCAAGGCCATGCCACGGGCTCCTAACAACACCACTAAACATTGCCGGTCGAGCCCCGTTTCGCGCAGATAGTCGAGTAGCGTTCCAACACAACGGTCGAGTACCAGAACCTGACTGTGATAGGACTGCAAATATCCTAGCCGTAGGTCGGGATCGTCGTCGGCTGAGAACGACCGGTTTGGCACCGCGACCTCTCTAGGCGGATCAGGATCCTCCTCATCGGCCAGTTGTTGGCGAAACGCATACGGAGCATCCCAAGGGCCCGCCATTGCCCGACTGTGCAGCCATAGAAAGAACGGGCTATCGGACTTTGTTCGCAACTGGTCCAAACGATCAATCGTCGCGGCGAACAGGTGGGCCAGTTGAGTTTCGGCCCAATCGTCCGCCGACGTGGTTGTCGGCTCGGTTGTCACACATTCTCGAGCGTCAAAATCCTCGGCCAACGAATGCTCGGCAACCGCCGGCTCGTCGCTCAGCAAATAGGTCGACCATCCTTGGCGCGAAACAAGCCCTGGCAGAGTGCTCTGTACGTCAGTAGAACGAGGACGAAAAGGGCTCTGCGATTGCCAAAACCCGTGATAGAGCGACTCGAGCGTCAAACTGTCGGCCAAGGCCTGATCTAGCACCAGCGACTCGCTAGCCAGGCGATCTAGCTGCGGAGTTTCACACCACGATCCCCCATAGCCCCCCAAAGCCGAGGCCCTCAGGCGATCAACAATCAGGCAGATGACATGCCGTGGTTCCATCACCAAAACTTCACCTCGGGTGAGAAAAGTCCCCAGTATACGGGCAGATGCCCAACTTCGGGAAGCAATTCGGGGGCGAAAATGCACGATTTTGCCGATCGAACAGTCCGACTGCAAAGTCGAAAAGCAGGGACCGGTGGTCCCTTGCGAAACAGGCGAAATTGAGTGTTTCGCGAGCGGTCACCGACCGCTGTTTTTGTAGAATCGTTGACTTTGCAGTCCTCCTGGCCGATCAAACCAGGGACTACTCTCGGCCCTGCTGGCGCGATACAGTAGAAAGATTACTCTGACTGTTCCCTTCTTCGCACCGGCATCCGATGATTTCTCAGACCGTCTTGAGCGTGGCGGCCAAATTGTTGAGCGGGGCCAGTGTGCGCTGGATCGATTGTCAGCCTGACGCCTGTCAGCGTGTCTACTTCGCCAACCACACGAGTCATTTAGATGCCATCGTCGTTTGGTCGGCCTTGCCGCGCGAGGTTCGTGCTCGCACCCGACCGGTGGCGGCCAAAGACTACTGGATCAAAACCTGGATCCGTCGCTACCTGGCCAAGACATTCAACGCCTTGTTGATCGACCGCCGGGAGATTAAGGTGCACCAAAGTCCGGTCGACTTGATGCTCCGCGAAATTGGCGACTGGTATTCGTTGATTGTATTTCCTGAAGGCGGACGAACCTCTGGCGAGGAAATCGGCGAATTCAAAAGCGGACTCTACTATCTCTGCAAGAAACGTCCCGACCTCGAGGTGGTTCCGGTGCACATCGACAATCTCAATCGTGTGCTTCCTCGCGGCGAGTTCTTGCCGGTGCCGTTGCTCTCGTGCGTCAGCTTTGGCACGCCCTTGTGGCTCGAAGCAGGCGAAACCAAACAGAGCTTTTTAACCCGAGCCCGCGAAGCCGTCGTCCGGCTGAAGGAAGTTTGAGATGGACGGACCAACCTGGGGCATGATGGGAGTAGTGCTTGGCCTGCTGGCCGTGACCACCACGATTGGCCAACTGCTGAAACGGTATCCCGAAAGCGGCATCAACCCGGCCGCCGTCGACACGTTCAACAGTCGCGTGCGAGCGTGGTGGATGATGTGCAGCCTGTTGGTCGCGGCGTTTGCCTTTTACAACGCCTTCACGGTGACTCTGTTTGGCTTGATTTCCTTTTGGGCACTGCGAGAATTCATCACGCTTACTCCCACCAGACTTAGCGACCATCGCAGCCTGTTTTGGGTCTTTTTCATCTTCACCCCGGCCCAATATATTCTGGTCGGCATGAACAATTATGAACTCTATTCGATCTTGATCCCGGTGTTTGGTTTTTTGTTCATCCCTGCCCGAGTGGCGATCGCTGGCGACTACAAGCGATTTCTGGAACGGACGGCCAAGATTCAGGCAGGCCTGCTGGTCTGTGTCTATTGCCTGAGCTTCGCTCCGGCCATCCTGTATTTAGAGATCGAAAACTATGAAGGCAAAAACCCGTTGCTCCTGTTCTTCTTTGTCGTGATGGTTCAGCTTTCTGATGTGTTGCACCACACTTGGGACCGGCTGTTTGGGCGCCATCACATTGCCCGTCAGGTAAGCAGTAGTCGCACCTGGGAAGGTTTTTTGGGCGGCCTGGGTAGCTCGATGCTGGTCGGCACGGCGCTCTATTGGGCCACGCCTTTCTCACCGCTCGAAGCGGCCGCCATGTCGGCGCTGGTCGCTGTGATGGCAATGGCTGGAGGGCTGACGATGTCGGCCATCAAACGCGACCGGGGCGTCAAAGACTACGGCACCTTGGTCGAGGGACACGGCGGCGTGCTCGATCGAATCGACTCGATCTGTTTTGCCGCACCGGTCTTCTATCAGGTAACCCGCTATTTCCTGGCCCTGTCGTAGGCCGACGCCTGATCCCATTCGAGGATAATCTGGCGAGCCTTTTCGACCGGCTGCGGACGGGCCAACTGTTGGGGAGCCCCGGACGAGATCGGCTCTTCATAGGCAGCCTGGGCATAAGCGTTCGGGGCCAACGAACTGGCCGAGCCCGAGCGGCCAGCGACCGTGCCTCGCTCGCGCCAATCGGTCCGCGCGGCGACCGTGGCCGGACGCGGTTTGCGAACCGGGACCAACGGCCCGGCAGCACCAGCGATTTTCTCTTCACGGCCGGCATGATAGATCAAGTTGGCCTGAGGACGCGGTCGGCGAGTTGGGGTGGCCGAGGCCAAGGCGGTTGTTCCCAATCGGTCAAGCGGACTCCCCTGTCGGACCCAATCGAGCCAAGTGGTCTGTAACGCGAGCATGCTCTCATGCCCGTAGTGCTCGCGAATTGCTCGTGGCCAGTTTTCGTCTTCCATGCCTGTGGCCAGGAATTCTAAAAACTTGCGTTTGCCACCTTGGGCAATCAGGTATCGGGCCAGCGAATAGCCTTGGGAATAGAGCGGTAAAATATCCGACGGATATTCCTTCATGGCGAACATCTGACTGAACGAAATCCCTCGACCGGTTTTTAAAAATGTGATCAACATGCGTTGTTGTTTGGCCCGCTCGCTGGCGTGTTCAACCGTGGTGCAAGCCCCTTCGTCGGCCCAACGGGGCAAGGCCTGGCGAAAATGACAGGCGAACACAGTGTGGGTAATTTCATGCGGCAGCACTGAATCGAGAATCCGCTCGCGCGAACCTTGGATCGTCATCCGCCACCCAAACACCTCGCCACGTTCAAAGACAAAGCTGGTTGCGCCGCCGGCGCCCAAGTTGGGCGAAACGTTGGCCGTGAGCATGCAAGGCGCGCTCCAAGGCGGCATCGTCTTGCCGGTCCATTCGATCGCCAAATCGTGGCGAAACCGTTCGGCGGCGTCGCCAATTTCTTTGGCCAATTGGGGGCTAGGTGCGTCGACAATGAAGTTTTGCGTACGATAGCTGGCGCCCATCGACACCAGCACGATCGCCAGAGTGGCGACGTGGAAAAGACGAGCTTCCATGCTCTATGAACCCCTTGCTTCACGAGCCGTTTGGTGGTCGAGCCACTTCCTTGTGGCCCAGAGACTTTAGCTCATCAAGGTCGGATCCCCTAGAGCGATTTTCAACAACCACAGGGAACGCTAGCAGTGCGCGCAAGCAGGCGACTTACACCACCACCAGAGCTGTAACCACCTGGGCGTTCGCGTCCGGAAAACGATAGTCGGCCAACGACGTTCGCGACACCCAACGAAACGGTGGCTGCACGGCACAGTCAGACTGTGCCGGAACACAGCGCAAAAAATGGAGCCGAACGGTTCCATGGGCATAGCGATGCTCGACTTCGGCAAGCGGTTGTTCTACCTGAACGGAAAGCCCGGTCTCTTCCAAACATTCACGCACCGCGGCCTGCTCAGGAGTTTCGTGCTGTTCGATCTTACCGCCAGGGAACTCCCAATAGCCGGCCAATGGGCCCTCAGGGCCCCGGGGTCCAATCAGCACCTGGCCTTCATGCTCGACGACAGCAATCGCGATCGGAATGGGCTTAGTCATGATGACACAAACAGGCCAGTATTGCGTCAAAGCGTACTTTTCGTATCGGTTCTAAAGCCTGAAGCGCCAGCGAAGGAATCAGTAGTATCGTGGGGCAATTCCTTCGCTAGCGCTTCAGGCTTTAGGACGAAATCGCCTTTTTCAGAGATCCAATAAGGGCTCTCACGGCAAAAAGCAAACTTCAGTCGCTCCAAATTCGTTTCGCTATCGCTTCACGCCTTCAAACAGCTTTGCAACAAACGTCCCGGAGCAGCTTGCCAAGATGTGAGCTTTAGCCTCGCAACTTGTCGAGCATACGGCCCGGCGTTCCCATTGCGTTGAAGCCGCCGTCTAGATGAAGAATTTCTCCGGTGATGCCGTTAGACATCTCGGACAACAAGAACGAACCGCTCTTGCCGGCTTCGTCGTGGGTGATATTGCGTCCCAAGGGAGACATCGCCTCGTAAAGGCTCAACATTTCATCAACACCAGCACCGCGGCCTGAGATGGTTTGCAGCGGACCGGCGCTAAGCGCGTTAACCCGAATTCCACGAGGGCCCATCTCAAAGGCCAGGTACTTGACAATCGAATCGAGTGCCGCTTTGCAAACGCCCATCACATTGTAGCCTGGCACCGCCTTCTCGCCGCCATAGTATGTGAGCGCCAAGATCGAGGCCCCGTCGTTCAACGCTCCGCGGGCCGCATTGGCCAGGGCGATCAGGCTATAGGCGCTAATTTCCATCGCCATCTTAAAGCCTTCGCGGCTGGTTTCGATCGTGTCGTTCTTCAGATCGTCAGGCAGCGCAAAGGCAATCGAGTGTAAGAGAAAGTCGATCCCGCCCAGTTCCTCTTTCGATCGTTGAATGACCGCCGCAATCTGGTCATCTTGGGTCACGTCCATCGGGTGGAGAAACTTCACCTGCTCGATGCCATCGGTTAACTTGGTCACGCGGCCCAAGTTCTTCTGACGCGGATCGTCCGGCTTGTCAGGCATATAAGAGAATCCACACTCGCCACCTTCCTGCATAATCCGCTCGGCGATTGCCCAAGCAATCGACTGCTTGTTGAAGACCCCGGTAATCAACCCCTTCTTGCCGTCGAACAAGCCCATCAAGAATCTCCTCATGCCTTAGAAATTGAAAGCGGCGCGAAACTTGAAACATACCAGGGGCAGCAGCGGGCGCAAACCACGATAACCGTAAATCGCCCAACCCCTTTCCGGGATCTGGGCACTTCTGTTGTCAGATCGACAACAATATTCTATGTTGCCAAGTGCAGTTCTGATAACATTTGGCTCGGGCCGTCCGGGGCCAATTAGTTTTTCAAGACCTCGTTTCAAAGGGCTTATCATCTTGCGAGATAAGACGTTAGATCGCGTTCTCTCGATCAGCCAAGCTGGCTCGTTAGCCTGCGAGCTACTGGCGTTGGCCAACCAGCATCGTGATTTGCCAGAGTTTTTGGCCCAAGCGTTGCCGCGCGTGGCGGCCGGCCTGGAAGCTCGTTTCGTCGACCTGGCCGTCTTTTCCGACGGACGCTGCGACACGCTAGGCGATGTCGGCGCAAGCGAACCATTGCCCACCGACCTGATTTCCGATGCGCTCGATCGCGAACAGTGTGTAACACGCGGTGATTGGTCGGTATCTCCCTTGGTCCATCGCTCGTCGACCGGCGAAGTGCTGGCCGTGAAAGACTCTGGCCAGCCGGGCATGGTCGATGCGGTGGCCGGTGCCTTAGGTCTGGCGGGCGAAGCGGTCCGTTGGCGGCATGGCCAAACCCGGCGCTCCGACCGGCTGGAAGCGTTGCTCGAGATTACCCATGCCTGGGGCGAAACCCACGAAAC
>JANQPJ010000037.1 GCA_028289525.1 Pirellulales bacterium | reverse complement strand
AGCACTGTTTTTCAGATACAACGATAAAAACGAGTGTTTCGCGAGCGGTCACCGACCGCTGCTACCGATCAACATCGGAAATTTGGAACTACTGAAACTTATTAGACAGGATGTTTTGACGCGGTTAAGGGTTTAGAGTGGAGAGGGGACGCGCTGACTCGTGTTTTGGATTACAAGGAAATGTCCAATATCCAACAAGGAATGGCCAATTTCCAAGGACCAAGCAACGCGCTAGCGCCTTACCCTGTCCACGGCTGTAAATCTTGTCTAAAAAACTCCGTGCCCTCCGTGACTCCGTGGTGAATCTTTGCTTCACTCGGCTGAAGATGTTACTGCTGACGGTTTATGGCGTGCGGGAACGGCCCTGGCGTAGTGACCGCAGGTAGGTAAACAAATCGCGCACCTGCTCGGACGACAAGGCTTCGAGCAAGCCTTCTGGCATGATGGAGACGGTGGTGTAACCGGCTCGCTGAATGTTGGTGTGGGCGATGCGCTGATCGGGCAGGTTGGGTTGACGAAGCACCACGGCTTGACCGTCGTCTGAGACCAACAGCCCTTGAACAATGCGGCCATTGCGAGTCAGCACTCGGTAGTTGCGATAGCCGCCTTCCATCGCGGCGCTGGGAGTGAGGATGTTGCGCAACAATGCCTCGGTCGACTTGAGGCCGAGGCCATCGAGCGGCGGTCCGATTTTCGCGCCTTGACCGCCTTGTTCATGGCAAATCAAACACTGCTTGGTAAAGACTTGCTGGCCTTGCGCGAGACGGCCAGGCTGTTGGGCCAATTCTCGAAAGCGGGCAAACTTGTCAGCCTGCTGCTGGGCTTGCTCGGCGGTCAGCAAACGGGGCAGGTCGAGTGTCGGTTGGACGCGGGCGTTTCCGCTAAGCGGTCCCCATTCGGCACCGGCAAAATGGTGCGTAAGACCAGGTGGGTCGGCTGAGGGCGAGAATGCTTGATCAAAATGGTCGCGAATTTCTGCTTCGCTGCGGGCAACATTCCAAACTCGAAACTCGGCCAGATGGCCGTCTGTACCAGCGTCGGGCGAGGTGCGGCCAATGTTTAGATCGACCAGGTCGGCAACATCCGTGTGCTGGCTCTGGGCATTGAGTTCGCCGTTGATGTAAATGCGAAAGTTGCTTGTGGCGTCACGCGTCACGGCATAGTGGGTCCATACCTCGGGGGTTGCCGGAGATTGGGCCACCACGATGTCTCCTTGGGAAGCGATCCAAACACGAAACCGTTGGGCGGAAAAATTGAGATCGAACACCCCACGACGCCCTAGAATTCCATCCTGCGAACCAATGCCAGGAGCCAAACGCACCCAAGCTTCTACCGTAAAAGGGCCCCGCAACGTGATCGAGGAAGCGGCATAATCGTTCGCTCCGCCTGGCAGTCGCAAAGTGCGGCCAAACCGCTCGGTCACTTCATCCCAAAGAACCTTCATGGCAGGATCCTCTGGCAGCAATTCGCGCATCGACATCAACGTCGAGATGGGCAGATCCTCTGGGTCAAGATCGCCAGAGTCGATCACCTCTAAAATGGTCTGAGCGCCAGGGCGATGGGTTGCCAGATGCTCGATCGCGGCGGTGCGCTGTTGGTAATCGAGGTCAGGTAACAAACCGACCAGCGCGGCCAACACTTCCTCGGCGGTCGAATTGGTCAGCGCCGATAGCGCCTGGCTACGAATCTCGTGATCTGACCCGTTACGAACGACCGCCACTAACGCCGAGGGCTGGGAAACTCCCAGTTCACCGAGCGCTTTGAGTGCCGTGAGTTTCAAACGACGGTCTTGCTGTGGATCGACGAGCAAACCGGCAATGTGGCCTTCCAGAGGACGAAGCCGAAACTCGGCTGTCGCTTGCAAAGCCAGACGTCGACCGACATCAGAACGGTCGTCGTTCCATAGCGTCAGGACAGCCTGAGCAATCGTCTCATGCAATCGGGTTAGATCGGTCTCGGTGCGCAGCGCAAGCAAGGTTTGCAGGGTAATGATACGCGAGTCAGTTTGCTCGAGCGCTGTTTGAATCACCGCTGCCACGCTCGGTTCGTTGGCTTGAGCAACCAACACTCGGAGTTCATCCTGACTGAGTGGCCGCTGAAGTTCAGGCACGAGTCGGGCTAGCGCGATGGCCGCCTCGGCGGCATCGAGTGCTTGAACCGCCAACAGGCGATTTTCTACTGGCATCGCCAATCCGGCTGGCGATTTGAGAAACTTGGCTACCGCCGCCCGGTTGCGTTCCATCGCCCAACGGGCCAGATACCGTTCAAACTGGCGATCGTACACTGCCCAAGCCTCGCCTGTGAGCGGTGCTTGGCCTAGACGCAACATCAGCGCGACGACCTGGGCATCGACATCCCGCACGCGACGTAATCCATCGCCCAAGGCTGCTCGGACTCGGGGCGAGGAATCATCAACGGCCCGCTCGGCAATCGCCAGAAACTCGGCGGCCGAACGCGGCTGGGCTGCGGCGATCCGAATCGCTTCGCGGCGCAGGTTGGCGTGGGGGTCTTGGACCAGGGTGACCAGCAGGTCGGTTGGTACCGTGGTGATCGCTTCGAGCACCCAAAGGGCTCCCAAGCGTCTATCGGCCAGCAACTGGGCATCCTTGGCCAGTTGCGTGAGCGTGGGCACCAGGTGTGTGGGCCGACGGTCCGCCAGTTGTTGCCAGGCCAGGTCGGCCAGACGGGCATTGTCGTCGCCTAGGTATTCGAGCAAGGCTCGGTCAGAGAGCCGTGTCAGGTCGGGTGGGGTGGTGTGCGACTGGCTCGCATGGCGAATTCGCCAAATGCGGCCTCGGGTTTTGTCGCGATCGGGGTGGTTGCGCGGAACCTCGTTGTGAGAAATGATCTTGTTGTACCAGTCGACGACATACAGACATCCGTCCGGGCCAAATTGAATTGCGACCGGTCGAAAATAGGGGTCGTCCGACGTTAGAAAGTCCGGCAGCAATTGATAGGAAGCGTGGCCGTTCCCCTGAGGCGTGGCTTGAATCATCTGAATACGACTGGTAATCGGATTGGCAACGTAAAACACTCGAGGACCGGTGGCCGAAGCATTTTTAAATCCCCAGGGTGCCGGCCAACCGTTGCGATCGTCGGCCAGCGCCAGCCCACTCAGACCGGTGCCGCCGAGCTGGGGCGGTGCCAAGGTGGGAGGCATCAACGGTTGATATGGTCGCAGGCGGTCGCGCGATGGAGTCTTATAACGCTGGCCAGGTTCAAAGGGAATGATCGGGTATCCCAGGTCGTTGGCTTCCTGGAGCCAAGTCTCTCCTTCGCGCGAAACGGTCAGTCCCCAAATGTTATTGGGGCCAGTGGTCAGCAATTCGAACATGCTGCCATCTGGCGAAAAGCGAGCCAGCTTGCACTGGCTGAACCGCACTTCCTTGGACCCATCGGCAAACGGTTGGCCATCAGGACGCCGGACTTGCGAGTAGTTATAAAGCCCTTGGGCCAGCAGAATCGAACCGCCTGGCACTCGGGTAAATTGATGGGGAAAGAGGTGCGAGTCTTGCACGCCAAATCCGGTGAGGACCACTTCGTGCCGATCTGCCTGTCCATCACCGTTTGTATCGCGATAAAATCGGATGTCGTGACCGTATTGCACGTAGGCACCGTCTCGATAGGGAAGAATGCCCAACGGCATGACCAACCCTTTGGCAAACGTTCGTGGCTTGGACGGCTGTTTGCCAAAAGGTCGATCGATCACCAGCACCTGATCGCGCCCGCCTTGGGCAAACAGACGCCGGGAGGCTTCCGGGTTTTCGTTGGCATCGACCGGATATTCCAGAGCCGTCATGGTCCACAATCGGCCTTGGGCATCGAATGCCAGGGCCACAAATTTCCCAACGTCTGCGGTTTCCGACGCGACCAATTCCACCTCGAACCCCTCAGGCACGCGAAACCCGCGTCGTTCTTGCTCGGGGGTTCGGGAACTTGTGTCCGCTTGCGATTGGTTTTTCGGCGTGTCTTTTTCAGCTGGTCGGTCGGGCGTTGCCGGCAACCGTTTGAGTGTGATTTCTTTGACTTCGACCAGCGCTTTACCGGCCCCATGCACTTGGATGCCCAGGCGGCCTGTTTGTGGAATCTGAGGATCGGTCTCGGTGTAGTCGATCGCGGTCACGCCGTTGATCCACGTTTGGATGCGGGAACCCTGGGCGAGAATCCGAAACTCGTTCCAGTCGTCTTTACGAATGGCCTGTTCGACCGCCGGCAGATTGGCCGCCGTGGCGATCACCCGCTTACGACGCGACTCGTCGTACAGTTTCCCCCACCAACCGTCGCCAACGTCGACCTGATAGCCTCGCATCTCGTGGCTGTTTGGCACCCGAACGCTACGGATTTGGATGCCAGAGTTGATGAATCCTCCGTTGCCTCGAATGCGGATTTTCAGTCGCAAATCAAAGTTTTGAAACGACTCGTTCGTGCACACGAATGTGTTGCGTGGAACCCGACGGGTGAGCGAGCCGCCAGTGATCGCACCGTTTTCCGCGCGCCACCAGGATTGTTCGGGTTTGCGCACATGCCAGCCTTGGAGGGTTTGGCCATCGAACAGCGAAACCGTTTGGTCTTCCTGGGCTTCGCCGGTTGACTCTCCCAACACACAGCCGACGGTCAACAGCAGCAAAACCGACCAACGGCTGGTCGTGCGAATCGAATCGAGGCGAGATAAAACGTTCATCGATCAATGTTCTCGGTGACCTTGTGGTTTTTCACTTGATTCGCGCGTGTCCGGCGATGTGTTACATCGCGGCTAGGGCGCAACAGCATATCATTCACAACTCAGCATTCTCTTTTTCGTCTCGTTCCCAAGCAGAGCTTGGGAACGAGAGAAAGTCTTGCGTAACATTTCAGCCTTGCAAAATTCCACGATCAGTTGGCGTTGTTCAGCGAACATCCCAAAACACGCGCATACCGGTTTCAAACGTTGAAATCGAAAACGATAACCCGTTCTAGATAAGGCAATACTTGGTCTTTGACCGCTTCGTGTACCGGGTGTGGTAAGTAGGCGTCTCGAGCAGCCGGGCTGTCGAAGGTCATGATAAACCCATGGGTAAAACCGTCGTTTAAACCCTCGGGACTGTCGTAGGGGCCATGGATCACCTCGAGCAAGCCGGGAATCTGGCCTACCATGCCTGTTAGCTTGCTGAAACAGTTTTCAATCTGCTCGGCTGACACGTCTGACTTGAATTGAAACACTCCGAAATGTTTGACTTCTGGCATGGAAAGACCTTCAGGTTCGCGGGAACAACGATGAGCCAATTGAAAGACGAATTACTTACTGGTTTGCCCCGGCACGGATGTTCGTCAACAGCGCTTCGGCACAACGCTCGGCAAACACCGGAGCGTTGATCTCCTCATCCATCGAAATCACTTCGATCTCCTCGCGAAGCGATTGGGTGAGAGATGTGAACAGGGCTTCGTCTGCCTGGGGATCGTGGAACGGTTGACCAGGGGCGCTGATCACGCTGATTGCTCGACGGGGGAGCAGCACGGTGACCGGAGCCGTGTAGGCATTGAGCTTTTCGGCCAACGTCTGGCCCAACGCGGCACATTCGGCCGCATTGGTTCGCATCAGCGTCACTTGAGGGTTGTGGATGTAAAACGTGCGGTCGGCAAACTTGTTTGGCACGGTTTCTCGCTGCCCAAAATTGACCATGTCGAGACAACCGGGCGCGATCACCGCTGGAATACCTGCCGTGGCGGCCGCCTGAAGCCGCTGGGGGCCTGCCGACAACACCCCGCCCACCAGCTCGTCGGCCCATTCGGTGGTTGTTACGTCGAGCACGCCTGCGACCAGTCCGCTGGCGATGAGCGCCTCCATCGCCTGACCGCCAGCGCCGGTGCTGTGAAAGACGAGTACCTCGTAGCCGGCCTGTTCCAACACACACTTGGCATGATTCACGCAGTCGGTGGTGTTGCCAAACATACTGGCCACGATCAAAGGCCGGTCATGATCGACATCGAGCATGGTTTCGACCATGCCACAAATCGCGCCGGCCGCACGACTGAAAATGGTTTTGGAGATGCGGTTCAAACCGGCCACATCAACGACGCTGGGCATCATCGTAATGTCTTTGGTCCCCAGGTAATGGGCCGTGTTGCCGCTGGCCAATGTCGAAACCATCAGCTTGGGGAAACCGATCGGCAGGTTGCGCATCGCGGCCGTGGCGATCGCGGTTCCGCCGCCACCACCGAGCGAGATGACGCCATCGATGCGACCTTCCTGGTGCAGGCGAGCGAGCAACCGGGGGGCGGCGGCCACCATGGCCGAAACACATGCGCCACGGTCTGCCTGGGCGATCAGCGGGGCCAGTTCAATCTGTCCGGCGGCGGCGACCTCTTCGCGAGTGATGTCTGGCGTCACTTGCGGAACTCCGCCGGTCCCGACGTCGATCAACAAGGTTTGGTGACCACGGCACCGAATCACCTCGGCCACAAAGGCATGTTCCGCACCTTTGGAATCAAGGGTTCCCAAAACGCCAATCGTTCCCATCGCGATTATCCTTGGCGGTCCACCGGAATTTGCTTGAACCGGCGCGTCAGCTCGGTCAACGAACGCTCAAACGCCATTCGTTCCAGGCTAGAAGCGCCAACAAAACCGACCGCGTCGGTACGCTCGTTGATGTAAGCGGCATCCTCCGGCGTGCTGATCGGTCCCCCGTGTGCCAGGCAAATCACCTCGTTCCGCACGGCCAAGGCTGCCGCGGCAATGGCTTGCGTTCGTTGGGCCGCTTCTTCCAACGAGCAAGCCGCGTCCTGCACGCCGATCGAGCCACCAATGGTGGTGCCGACATGCGCAATCACCACATCTGCCCCCGCTTCGGCCATCGCTTGCGATTCTGCGACGTTGCCGACATAAACGATGCTGAACAGATCCATCTTGCGGGCCAAGGCGACCATTTCGATTTCCTTTTGGACGCTCATCCCGGTCTCTTCGAGCGTCTGGCGAAACTGGCCGTCGACAATCGAATGGGTAGGAAAGTTATTGACGCCTGAGAAACCCATCTCTTTGACTTGCAGCAGCCAATGCCACATCCGCCGTCGAGGGTCGGTAGCATGCACGCCACAAATGACCGGAACCTCTTCCACGACTGGCAGCACTTCATGTTCGCCGATTTCCATCGCCACGGCGTTGGCATCGCCATAGGCCATCAGCCCGGCGGTCGAACCGTGGCCGGCCATGCGGAAACGGCCAGAGTTGTAAATGATGATCAAATCGGCGCCGCCCTGTTCTAAAAACTTGGCGCTAATTCCGGTTCCGGCGCCTGCCGCGATGATCGGTTCACCGTCGTCGAGCGCCGCCCGAAGCCGACCGAGCACTTCGTCGCGCGTGTAGGGGTTGCCTTTGCCGGTCCAGGGATTGGGCATGGGATTTCTGATTTAGGATTTAGGATTTGGGATTTGACGCGCTGATGCGTTGAAGCGCACGGCAATTGGAGAGCGGGAACCATTCAGGAATGAGCTCCTACTAATTGTAGGCAGTCGCCAGTGCCTGGGCCATCTTTCAGACACACCGGGGAATACGCCAAATCCACATTTGGCGACGATCCGAAAAGCCGGATCTCTCTTGTCAGAAGCTTTGGTGCTTGAAGAGACTCCGTGAAATCCACGGTTTTGACGCCTTCGCATCAAATCGCCTGCCAGCCCCTTGGCCTGCGGTTCTCACGTTGCCAACGTCTGGCTCTGCTTCGCCGGAGGACTCGTGGCGTCCAGGCTCTCACGCGCGCCCGACCGACCGGACGGCTTGCGCCGTGCCGCTAAAGAATGCAGCGCACTGCTATTTCGCGCCGACCAGCTGCTTTTTCTTCTCGGCGATGATCTCTTCCTGCAGCGAGGCCGGCACGCGTTTGTACCGGGCTAGCTCCATCTGGAAGGTGCCCTGGCCTTGGGTCATGCTGCGCAGGTCGGTCGAATAGCCGAATGTTTCGGCCAAGGGAACCTCGGCAATGATCACCGTAGTGTTGCCTTGCGCCTCGGTCGAGCTGACGATTCCGCGGCGGCTGGCCACGTCGCCTACGACCGAGCCTTGGAAGTCGCTCGGGCATTCGATCTCGAGCGTCATGCACGGTTCCAGCAAGGCCGGCTTCATCTTCAAGAAGGTTTCGCGGAAACAGTTGCGAGCCGCGATTTGGAAGGCCATGTCCGAGCTGTCGACCTCGTGATACGAACCGTCTTCTAGCACGGTCTTGATCCCTTCGATCGGATAGCCGGCCAGCGGACCCTTTTCCATCGCCGAACGGAAACCTTTTTCGACCGAGGGGATATATTCCTTGGGAATGCGTCCGCCGGTAATCGTATCTTCAAACTCGAACAGTTCCTCGGCATCCTCGGCCATCGGTTCGAAGTGCCCCACGATGTGGGCAAACTGACCCGAGCCACCGGTCTGTTTCTTGTGCTTGAAATTGTACTCGGCATTTTGGGTGGCCGACTCGCGGTAGCTCACCTTGGGTGCGCCGACTTCTACCTCGACGCCGTACTCGCGGCGAATCCGTTCGATGTAGATGTCCAGGTGCAACTCGCCCATACCGGCGATAATCGTTTCGCCGGTCTCTTCGTCCGTATACATGCGAAACGTGGGGTCTTCCTTGCGGAACCGCTCGAGCGCTTTGGCCATTTTGTCGGCCTCGCCTCGGGCGGTCGGATTGATCGACATTTTGATGACCGGTTCGGCCACATAGATATTTTCTAGCAAGCAAGTTTTGGCCGCATCGGCATAGGTGTCGCCGCTCGCCGCGTCGATGCCCATCACGGCCACAATGTCGCCGGCCGTGGCAGTGTCGACCTCTTCGCGGTCCTCGGCGTGCATCTTCACAATGCGGCTGAACCGTTCCTTACGACCGGTGCGCTGATTGTAGTAGGTGCCGCCCTTTTCGATCTTGCCTTGGTAGATGCGGACAAACGTCAGTTGCCCATAGGGATCTTCGACAATCTTAAAAGCCATGCCGACAAACGGCAAACTGGCGTCCGACTTGAGTTCGATCGTTTCGTCTGGATCGGTCGCGCTGGTGGCTTTGATCACATGGTCCAACGGCGAAGGCAAGTATCGGGTGACCGCGTCTAGCAGCAATTGCACGCCCTTGTTGCGATAGGCCGTGCCGAGAAAGACCGGCGTCATCTCTTGTTGGCGAACTGCCCGTTTGATGACGTCGTGGAGCAGGGTTTCGTCGATCGCCTCTTCGGCGAGCAGCATTTCCATCAAGTCGTCGCTATACATCGAGAGCGATTCGAGCATGTGCTGCCGCGCTTCGTTGGTTTCGTCAACCAGGTCAGCGGGAATCTCTTCTTCGCGAATCTTTTCGCCCTGGCTGCCGTCAAAATAGATCGCCTTCATGCGAATCAGGTCGACGACGCCTTCGAAGTCTTGCTCGGCGCCGATCGGCCACTGCATCAAAATGGCGTCGCTTTCCAGCTTTTCGCGAATCTGTTCGACCACGCGATGCGGATTGGAGCCGGTGCGGTCCATCTTGTTGATGAATGCTAGCCGAGGCACGTGATACCGTTTCATCTGACGATCGACCGTGATCGATTGGGTTTGCACGCCGCCCACGGCACACAGCACCAACACGGCCCCATCGAGCACGCGCAGGCTGCGTTCCACTTCGACCGTAAAGTCGACGTGGCCAGGGGTGTCGATCAGGTTGATCGGATAGCCTTCCCATTCGAGACTGGTCGCGGCGCTAGTGATCGTGATGCCTCGTTCGCGTTCCAGCTCCATGTGGTCCATGGTAGCGCCGCCGTCGCCGCCGCGGACTTCCTGGATACGATGGATTCGCCCGGCGTAGAACAAGATTCGCTCGCTGAGCGTGGTCTTGCCAGAGTCGATGTGGGCAGAAATTCCAATGTTACGAAGCTTCTCTAGGTTCATGGCTTGATCTCAACAGCGCATTGCGTACGACAGGTTTAACTTGTGGGGGAAATAGTTCACGGCTTGTTCCCACTTGGCCAAGGAGCCAAGGGGCCGATCATCACTCCGGCCAGTAACAGATCAGGGGTGAGTCGAGTGATCGCCATCCCTGAAAGACCAGGAGCATAAGGTAGGTGTAAGGGATTTATTGTAGAATGTTTCGACATTCCGACTAGGGCAAATTAAACGCTTTCTGTCAATTTAGCCGTTGGCCTGGAATAAAGAATCTGCGAAAAATCTTGCACACAGTGATCTTTTCCATGCTTGGGAGGGGGGTTGCTGTCCTCAAATTCACTCCGCCTGGGTGTTCGCGCCATGCAAGAAAATTCTGAAAATCACCAAAATTTTGAAGAAACTGCCCCTGAGCTGCCGGCCGGCTGGTTACGCCGGTGGCCCTGGGCGACGTTTCTTCTGCCGTTGCTGGTGTTTATGCTGGTTGGCGAGCTGGAACCGTCTCCCCCCGACCCTGAATGGGGGGAAACTCCCGGCCGGTTTGGCATCACTTATGCCGATTACCCGACGGTCTACTCGATTAAAATTGCCCTGACCACGTTGGCGATGCTTGTGGTGTTGCCAGGCTATCGAACGCTTGCTTGGCGGTTTTCGCCGTTGGCCGTGGTGGTTGGCTTGCTGGGGGGGCCGTTGTGGGTGGGAATTTGCCGTTTGCAGCTTGAAGCCCGCTTGCTTGGCCAGCTAGGCTGGGAGTCGGCACTCGAGGCCGGCCAGCGGAGCGCGTTCAATCCGTTGGTTGAGTTAGCCGATCAGCCTGCCTGGGCATTCGCCTTCCTGGCGATTCGCTTGTTTGGACTCGTCATTGTGGTCGGCGTGATCGAAGAGTTTTTCTTACGTGGGCTGATTGTCCGCTACTTTGTCGACGTCGATTGGTGGAGGGTGCCGATCGGCCAGGTGACGCCAGCGGCACTCGTGGCCGGCACGGCCGTACCGATGTTGATGCACCCTGGCGAACTGCTCGCAGCGCTGGTCTGGTTTTCACTCGTTAGTTGGCTGATGGTGCGCACGCGCAATCTGTGGGATTGCGTCATGGCCCACATGTTGACCAACTTGGTCTTAGGCCTGTGGGTGCTCTATTCGGGCGATTGGTGGCTGATGTAACCGTTCAAGGCTTGGCGCCTTTAGAGCAGGGCAGATCAGTTTTTCAAGCTCAGTCGTTCCAAAAATGAGGATCTAGAAAGCACTGTTTTTCAGATACAACGATAAAAACGAGTGTTTCGCGAGCGGTCACCGACCGCTGCTACCGATC